>JBAQLU010000219.1:0-6499 GCA_049302065.1 Thermodesulfovibrionales bacterium | reverse complement strand
TCGCTTCGTCCATAATCACCTGCTTCACAAACCAGGGCGGCTTGATTCCCAATATCTTTGTATAAAAAACTTTTTCGTCCATGAATTTAGAATACTCAAACCACTATATATTGTATAGATCCATGAAAAACCCAGATGCGCCTAAAAATATGGAATTCAATTTAGAACCATTGTCGCCGAAACTGTTATCATCTGAAACAGCTGCGCTTTTAGAAGATATTTTAAACAAAGAGTTACATCTCCGGGTTAAGGCTACAGGTAAAAGCATGGCCCCTTTTCTTCACGGGGGAGAAATTCTGACAATAAAAAAAGTTCTTGGTTCTTCTTTGCAAATAGGAGATCTGATTTTTTTCAAAATTCCGGACGGTTCTCCTCTGCTCCACAGGATAGTCAAAAAACAATCCAGGGGCGACATGTTTGTTTTTCAGACAAAGGGAGATGCCCTGCTGGGTATGGATAACCCGGTCTGTGAATCTGATGTTCTCGGGAAAGTCTGCCGGATTGAAAAAATTGTCTCAGATGATAAAAAAGAACATATTGATATGGAATCGCCCTTATGGAAAAGTATCAATTACCTTCTCGCTATAATCAGTTCCTTGCAGTCCAGAATGTACCTTGCCTTGTCATACCTTGCTGTTCGCAGGTGACGTTCCGCTGAATCTTTTGTATACTATGAGATATGAGCAAACACTTTCGTTTTGGGAAATATCTTGTTGACAAAGGTCTGATAACGACTGATGCCGTTATTAATGCTCGGCTGCTTCAGAGAAGAAATAACCGCATGATCGGAGAACTGGCCAGAGATAAGGGTTGGCTTACAGACGATCATATTCTAAGAGTATTGATACTGCAGGAAGAAATATGTGATAAATTTGGTGAGATTGCCGTCAGGGAGCAATATTTAACAAAAGACCAGGTGGATGATCTCCTGAAACAGCAAAGTGATTCTTACATGTATTTTGGGGAGGCTTTAGTCAGATTAGGAGTTATTTCAGACGAGGATATCATAACCGAGCTGAAAGAATTCAACAGGCGCAAAATTCAACGTGGTGACAAAACATTACTCTGATGAGTAACCCGCATTCAGTGAGTTAACGGGAAACCATTCCTTTTATGTTCCGAATCCGTTCAATGATCGGGGGGTGCGAATAGTAAAATGCTGCATATAGGGGATGGGGATGCAGGTTCGATAGATTGTCCCTGGAGAGTTTTATCAGGGCGCTTGCCATAGCTTCCCTGTTTTCAGTCAGGTCGCATGCAAATTTGTCTGCCTGTCTCTCAAATCTCCTTGAAACATAACTTCCCAATGGAGTAAACGGGAAAGAGAGGATCCCTCCGATAAAACCAAGGAGAACGAGCTTGGCATAGAATGTTGCCTTTTGAATCTGAAAAAGGTCTGCAAGAAAATCTGTCTGGAGAATCCTGAACGAGATATAAATCCCGATGAAAGAGACTATCTCTGCAGCAATGATCATCTTCAGTATATGCTTTTTCTTCCAGTGACCAGCCTCATGGGCAAGCACTGCGAGTATCTCATCGTGATTCATTTTCTCAAGCAATGTGTCGTAGAGTATTATCCTTTTGACCTTGCCGATACCTGAAAAATATGCGTTGGTATGCTTGCTTCTCTTTGAGGCATCCATCTTGAAAACCCTGCTGACCCTGATGTCCGCCTTCTGCATAAGGTTCTTTATCCTGTCCTCAAGATCAGGTTCCTCAATAGGAGTGAATTTATTGAAGAGCGGCTCGATTACATAGGGAGAAATATACATCATAAATAGACTGAAGATAAGGAAAAACCCCCAGACCCAGATCCACCAGTAATCCGGGCTTGATTGTATCAGCCATAATCCGATTGATAATACTATGCCTGTTAAGACTGTTGAAAGTGCAATGGATTTCAGAAAATCAGTCAGCCATAATTTTGGTGTCATGACATTAAACCCGAATTTGTTTTCAATCTTAAAAGTGACAAAGAGACTGAATGGTATCGAAATCACTGAAGTTGCATAGCTTAAAAGAAGAAAAAAAAGGATACCTGAGAGAACAAAAGGCCGGTTGATAGATGAGACCCATGAATTATAGACGTCTAAAAGACCGCCAAAGATGAACACGATTGTGACGATATTGCTGAATATGGATGAAACAAAGCTGTACCGGGTTTTTTCTGTCTCGTATTCCTGCACTTTCTTTAAGAGCGGTTCATCTATCATTCCTTCAAATTCAGGAGGTATTGATAACCCGCATCTCTTCATATGTATGAAATTTAAATACCAGAGAAGATACTCAAGGCCTTCTCTGAGAATATAAAGGCAGAAAATCAGGATAAGATAGTGTTGCAGAATATAGCCTCCTTTTTGATGAACTATCTTATTTTAGCTGAAATGTATCAACAGCAGCTTGTAAAAATACGATTCTGTATAAATGATTAATTGATCGTCAGCACCTTTAACTCCTTCAGCCTGCTCGGATGCTTGAGTCTCCTTAAAGCCTTTGACTCTATCTGTCTTACTCCTTCGCGGGTCATATAAAGATGACTGCCTACTTCTTCAAGCGTATAATCCCTTTCAACTCCGATACCGAATCGCATCCTTATCACCTGTTCTTCTTTCGGTGTAAGCGTTTTCAGGATTCTGCACAGCCTCTTCGTGATGTCCTTTTGTGCAAGATAAGAGTATGGCGAAGAACTGTTTTTATCCTCAATAATGTCTTCGAGTTTTGAATCTTCATCGCCTATGGGAGTTTGAAGGGATACAGTATTATGTATAACATGAGAATGGTCTTCAACTTTTTTTGTTGTAAGTCCCAATTTCCGGGCAATCTCCTCCTTATCCGGTTCTCTGCCAATTTGATGGGTCAATGCTCTGGATGCTTCTGTGATTGTGCTGCTAAACTCCATTATATGTATTGGTATTCTGATCGTTTTCGTTTGATTTATGATGGCCCGTGCTATCGCCTGCTTTATCCACCACGCCGCATATGTGCTGAACTTGCAAGCCTTGTCAGGTCTGAATCTGTCCGCAGCCTTCATGAGACCTATATTGCCTTCCTGGATGAGGTCAAGCAGAGGGAGACCTCTCCAGAGATAATGCTTGGCTATATAAACCACCAGTCTCAGGTTATGGTTTATCAGTTCAGCTCTTACCTCTGCAATTAATGCCATCTGTCGGGAAATCCTGGCCCATTTGCTTCTAAGGTCTTCAATTTTCATCCCGACTTCAGATTCAACTCCTTTGTATTCAGCCTGCACATCTCTTATGAGAGTCATTAATTCTTCGGCATCAGCATCCTTCTCATTTTTTTTCTGTACAATTCTCTTTAAATCCTTTAGAGATCCGTAGCTTGAGATCTTTCTGTCAGCAGTCTCCACTTGTTTCATTAAGGTTTCAAGAATCTTCAGGCTCATATTCAATGCCTTCTCAGATTTCTCATCCTCATCCCCTTCATGTGCTTCAACACCGGGTTCTATTTTCTTATACAGAGGCATTTCTGTAACTATGCCTTTAATAATCTCTCTTCCTTCTCCTAATTTCCTTGTAATCTCTGTTTCCTTATCTTTTTTAAGCAAAGGAGTCTGCCCGACTGACTGAAAATATACCTTAACAAGGTCTTTTGTTTCAGCATTGTTCTCTTCCTTATCTTCCTCTAAAACTTCTTCTTCAGGTATATCAGCTTCTTCAGTATCCCTAACGTCATTCCCAACACTGTGTAAAAATCCGTCATGATCTTCGGGATCGCCCGGTGCACCAAACTCAGAAAAAAATGGAAAAGTCGTACAGTCAGACACAGGCTTTCCTTCCTCAATGCCTGTATCTCTCACCTCTTCAAATATTTCATGGTTTTTCATGTCTTTCCTCCAGATAATCTTTGTGAAAATAAAAAAGCCTGTTTCCTCAAAGGGAAACAGGCTTTTCCTCAAAAAGATAATTTCCGGATAAAGCGCTGCTTCTTCGGCAGCCGGGCTATCCTTTTATATCTGAATCCCAGAATCAAAAGGACCCGATGGCTTTGTGTCCCCTGGTTACCCAGAGTTTACCTTTTCGGAAACACCTTAACTTTTAAATGTAAAGATCAATAACTGCTTATAAAAAATAGTCTTGAATGTTTTAATTTATAAACTTTACCTGAGATTTGTCAAGAGCGAAGCGCTAAGAAAAAAACAGGCTCACGATATTATCTCCAGAAAGCTGATCTCAAAAATGAGAGCTTTACCGGCAAGAGGATGATTAAAATCCAGTCTCACAGTCGATTGGAAAACATGCGTTACAGTTGCCATCGAAGAGTCACCCTTCCCTCTCGGGATCTCGATGCAGAGACCAACTTCCGGGTTCCAGTCTCCGGGCAGCTTATCACGGCCCATTTCCAGCACCCATTCCCCACGGTGAGGACCATAGGCGTTTTCTGCCGGCACATTCACGGTTTTCGACTGACCAACCCTCATTCCCATGACAGCATCTTCAAGAGCTTTTATGACTTCCCCTTTCCCCAGGGTAAATTCAAGAGGTTCTTTCCCGCTTGAACTGTCTATAATCGTACCATTAGCCAATTTGCATGTATAATGAATTTTCACTGAATCACCTTTCCTGCCCTTTATTCTTTTTCTTGCCATCTCTTCTCCTTTCATATATCATCGTATTGTCAAAACTTAATCACAGAGATCACAGAAAAAGCATTAACTATCGAGGCTCTTGCAAAAGTCTTGCAATCATGATGTAGCCGCAAACTTTAGTTTGCGTGTTTTCTTTGTTTTAAGTGCCTCACAAACGCAACCCTCAGTGAAAACCTATGGAGATTCCTTTGAATAAAAAGCGGAAAGCACTTCAGTGAGACGCATCCTTATATTCCTGCATTAAAGTCTCTATTAGCTCTTTTACTGAAATAATTTTATCTGCTCTATACGCATTCTCGCCTGCAAATGCAAAACCATGTGTCAACTGACCTTTTTTGGCATTCATCAGAGCAAGGGAAATGCAATAAGGAGTATTCTTGAAATCACAGGTTTTTAGACAGTGATAGGGGCATTTGAAGGGTTTCCTCATACCCTGACTCACTTCATCAATAAACTGATTCTTGATTGCCCTTCCAGGCAATCCGACAGGGCTTCTGATAATCACGATGTCTTCTTTTCTTGCATTTACATACGTCTGCTTGAACTTCTCTGATGCATCACATTCATGAGTTGTAACAAAACGCGTTGCCATCTGCACACCAGAAGCTCCCAACTGCAAGAATTTATACATATCTTTACCTGTATATATTCCTCCGGCGGCAATTACTGGAATGGTTTTGTTATATCTTTCTTCAAAAGGGTTTACCGCCTGGATCACTTCCGGCACAAGTTTTTCCAAAGAATATTCAGGGTCATAAATCGCCTGTTCTTTAAAACCAAGATGCCCCCCTGCCATGGGTCCCTCAACAACAATGGCATCAGGGATACGATTAAATTTTTCTGACCATTTTTTCGCAATAATAGCGGCTGCCCTTCCAGAGGAAACAATAGGTACAAGTTTTGTTTTTATTGCGCTGTTTACAAATTCCGGCAGATTCAGGGGAAGGCCAGCCCCTGAGAAAATAATGTCTATACCCTCATTGATAGCAGTCTTTACAAGATCAGCAAAATTTGTTAATGCGACCATGATATTTACACCAAGGATTCCTTTTGATAATTCTCTGGCCCTTCTAATCTCTTTCTGTAATGCCCTTATATTTGCTTCCAAATAATTTGTGTAAAAATCAGGCTCGTTCATTCCAATGCCCGGTGTAGCAATAACTCCGACTCCGCCTTCATTAGCTACCGCAGAAGCCAGGCCGGACAGGGAAATGCCAATACCCATCCCCCCTTGAATTATGGGAAGCTTTATCGTCAAATCTCCTATTTGCAAATTCTTTAGACTGTCGAAGCCCATGAAAAATCTCCTTTATCTCTTACATGTAAGCACACATGACGAGTTATCTTTTATGGCAAAATTGGGGAGATAAACTACCTGGCAGTCTATTCCACCTGTAGATTGCATTTTTTTATTTTACAACATTCTATCTGTTTTTGTGAATCATGCTTGCTGATATGTATCTCCTTAAACTCTGTTATCTTTTTAATGCAGTTCTTGAGTTGAGCAGATAGGAGAACGCTGGTGGAGATAGGATTGCAACATTTAAACAATAAAAAGGCCTGGTTATTCACCAGGCCTAATTGTATCTTTAATCCGGCAACGACCTACTTTCCCATGACCTTAGCAATCATAGTATCATCGGCCCTGAGGGGCTTAACTTCCGTGTTCGGAATGGGAACGGGTGGTTCCCCCTCGGCATCGCCACCGGAAAACTTATTTTCCAGAAGATAATTTTAACATATAAAGAACATTAATTACAATCTTCCTTTGACAACAGGAGGGAAGAAAAGGGTCAAGTCGCACGGTCTATTAGTACTGGTCAGCTGAATACATTACTGCACTTACACCTCCAGCCTATCAACGTGGTGGTCTACCACAGACCTTCAGAG
>JBAQLU010000218.1:0-1835 GCA_049302065.1 Thermodesulfovibrionales bacterium | reverse complement strand
AATAATAAGATAAAGAGGTTAAAGCGCATGGCTTACGGCTACAGAGACGTCAAATACTTCTTGCTCAAGATACATCAGCATTGCGGACTGTTAAGCCCTAAGCTTTCAACTTAAACACGAAAGAGGGCTTTATCTTTATGTGGTCTATGTTTATCCAGTAATCACAGGCGATAACAAGCCATCATTATTTTCTTTAATATCGGCTGAGGCACTAGTACTTACCAATCTGATTATGATCAGCTTTGCCTGGGTTATGCATAGCATTTGCATGAAGATAGTTAAATTGAAAAGCCTGTTTATTGTGGTATCATTTTCTTCCTATTGTATGTATCTATTTCACAGACCTTTTTGGTGGTTGATGCTTAAGTTATATAAACCAGACGGGGATATCGCAAGGGGAGTATACTTAGGGATAATTGGCATTCCTTTATTGCTTTTATTATCTTATTTGTTACAAAAAACCTATGACATCATAATTCTTCGTCTTTCGAGAAGGAATAGGTCTTTATGCATGAATTAGTAATCGAAAATAGAATAAATAACGATCGGAAAACTAAATTTGGGTTTATCTTAACAATCCTGTATTTAGTTATTGAGTACGGCAGACCTATGGATATAATTCCGGGATTGGGGTCAATTCGACCTGCAATGATATTAAGTATTTTATTGGTAGTTACGTGGATTATAAATGGCAATATTTCCAAGGCAAAAAGCAAACAGACTACGATGATGGTCATTTTTATTTTATTGCTTTCATTATACATTCCTTTTGCAAGGAATAACTATTTTGCATTTAAACAAACCTTAGGTGTTCTATTATATATGCCTTTTTTTGTGTCAGCTATTATGTATATAAACTCATTTAAACGACTGCGAACTTTTATTAATGTCTGGATACTATTAATGATTTATCTCTCCGTTATGGGCATATTAAATAAAGGAATCGGTGGTAGTAATTTCTTGCAAGATGAAAATGATTTCTCATTACTTATGAATATGATGTTTCCTTTTGTATTTTTTCTCTTCATGTACGAAAAATCAATCAAGAAAAAACTAGTTTATCTGACTGTTTCAATCTTAGCGATAGTTAGTATCGTTATTTCATTTTCAAGAGGTGGTTTTGTTACGCTGTTAGCAGTTTTGTTAATTATATGGCTATTTAGCCCTAAAAAGATTTTATCATTAATAATAATTGGGATCCTTGCAGTAGCTGTCAACTATTCTGCTGATCAAAAATATTGGGCAAGTATATCTACGATCGAAAAAACAGAGGAAGGCACTGCCAAAGAACGCCTTGATTCATGGAAAGCCGCATGGGACATGTTCAAGGATAATCCATTAGGTGTTGGTGGAGGAAATTTTCCTGTGAGGTTTCCGGACTATCAACCTGAAAGTATGAAAAGGGGAATGTGGGGTAGAGCTGCCCATTCTATATGGTTTACTTTAATTTCAGAACTCGGCATTCCCGGAATACTTGTATATTCGTTTTTATTATTCTACAACCTACGTGATATTAATTGGCTAAGGAAGTTTAAAGAAAACCAAGACGCGGATATACGCTATGCCTATTATTTATCTTTGGCATTTATTGCAAGTTTTACAGGTTATTTTACCTCTGGTACATTTTTATCAGTATTATACTATCCACATTATTTTTATTTAACTGCCATTATTGTCTCAATCAAAAAAATGTCAGATAGTAAGCTTGCTTGCGATCCTTGCTTATATGATAATAGTGCCGGAACAGACATTTTAATGGATACCCCCAACATATAGTGTTTACGTTGATCGAAAGCATAGTGTTGGTTGATCTGGCGGTTTGGGAAACAAGTCCA
>JBAQLU010000217.1:0-36776 GCA_049302065.1 Thermodesulfovibrionales bacterium | reverse complement strand
AGGTAAAAAACTCGCATACGTTGAAGATTGTCCACTGAGAATCCTCGATCAAACTCAGCCGTAAGCTTCTGTGAAAGTGACTTTAATGTCTCTTTCGCATATTCCGCCCTTTTGGCCCCTTCTTGTTCATGCTCCACGATCATCCTGCCTATTTTAAAATAGGTCATCACCATAGCAGTATTGATATTTCTGGCAATGGTACTTCTCGCTTCATGCAGGAGTGCCTTTATATTCTCATATAACTTTTTGTGTGATTGTTTTTTAACTATTTTGCCCATTGTCTAAAATCCTTTTGCATTATTCATATTTCAACCCTCGGCTGCTCTAAGGTCTATCATTTTGTTGACGTCAACAAAATGGTCTCCAAGACCTTGTATACTCACACCTTTTCTAAACCATTTTCCATTTTATAGTAAACAACTCAGTAGTTTCTGTCTTTTGCTTTATCCGCGCCTCCATCTCATTAATCAGATTTTCCTTTCTTACGTCCACCTCGTCCTGCACCCGATAAAGAAGCAGCAAGTTTTTGATATTCTGTCCTCTCTTCAAGATCACAAACTGTGATCTTGAAAGCGCTGCGGCTTCTTCATTCGTAAGCCGGAACATAAAGTCCTCGGAAAACGGTTGATATTTCTTTTCACTGCCTGGTTAAAGACCCGAGTTTCAACGCCATACAATTGCGCCAGGTCCCTGTCAATCATGACTTTATGCCCTCGGATCATGAAGATTTTTCCTTCAATTACCTCAACAGGAATAACTGCTTTCATTTATCTCTCCACGTTCATAATAGATTCTGCTTTTTCCTTGTCTTCTATTGGCTTTTGTCTTGAGGTATCATAAGAAGAGAGTCCGACAGGTAAAGCGTTCTTGCGGGTTTCGTCTTCGTGCCGATACGAATCTGCATCTTCTTTTTTCGTCTTCGGCTTTCTCGCCAAATTTCCCCCTTGATGTTTACTAAATGATTAATATTAAAGAGTTTATTGACAAATTGCAACATTATCATGGGATTTTACCACTTATTCCCTGTACCACCCTGTCCCCTTGCAAAAAAAGCTTTTTTTATGTTAATCTTCAATTCCTGAAAGATCATGTTTTCTTTCAGAAAATACATCATTTTGCCTCTGTGCGCCAGGATGGCGAAACCACGAGTAAACAGAGGGAAGATACAGGAGGAGAAAAAGGATATGGTAGCAGGAATGAAGGAATTGCTTGAGGCAGGGGTACATTTTGGCCATCAGGTGAAAAGATGGCATCCGAAGATGAAGAAATATATCTTCGGTGAGAGAAATGGCATTTATATTATTGACCTTCAGAAGACAGTAAAAGGTCTTGAGGAGGCGTATAATTTTATAAAAAGAGTTTCTCTATCAGGGGCGCCGGTGCTCTTTGTCGGCACAAAGAAACAATCTCAGGACGCCATAAAGGAAGAGGCTGAAAGGTCTGGTGCTTTTTATGTCAACCAGCGCTGGCTTGGCGGGATGCTGACGAATTTTTTGACAATAAAGAAGAGCATAGAAAAGCTCAAGAAGATCGAGGCCATGAAAGAGGACGGCACATATGAGCTCCTCCCGAAAAAAGAGGTCTCTGCCTTAGAGAAAGAAAGGGGTAAACTGGAAAAGAACCTTTCAGGCATCAAGAATATGTCAGGATTTCCAGGGGCCTTGTTCATTGTGGATCCGAAAAAGGAGAGAATTGCTGTTGCCGAGGCAAAAAAGCTCTCCGTGCCGATAGTTGCAATAGTTGACACAAACTGTGATCCGGACGAAATTGATTATGTCATCCCCGGAAACGACGATGCCATAAGGGCTATAAAACTTATAACCTCCAAAATAGCTGACGCCATTATGGAAGGCAAGGCAACCTTGTCAAAATCTGCGGCAGAAGAGGCTGAGAAACTCCAGGTAGAGGGAAAAATTCAGCAGGAAGAGGCAAAGGTATAAGGATGACAACGATTTCAGCAGAATTAGTAAAGGACTTAAGAGAAAAAACCGGCGCCGGCATGATGGAATGCAAAAAGGCGCTGACTGAAAGCAACGGTGATTTCGAAAAGGCAATAGATTTACTGCGACAGAAAGGTCTTGCATCTGCACAGAAAAAATCAGGGAGGACAGCTTCAGAGGGACTCATTGAATCATATATCCATATGGGAAAGATAGGGACAATGGTTGAGGTTAATTGCGAGACAGACTTTGTCGCAAGGACAGATGACTTCAAAGAACTCGCAAAAGACGTTGCAATGCATATAGCAGCTGCAAGCCCTTTATACCTATCAAGGGAAGATGTGCCACAGGATGTCATAGACCGGGAAAATGAAATCTACAAGGCACAGGTTGCAGATAAACCGCCGCAGGTCATCGAAAAGATTATGCAGGGGAAACTCGAAAAGTTTTACACAGACGTCTGTCTTCTCGACCAGATATTCATAAAGGACCCTGATCAGAAAAAGAAGATTAAAGACCTCGTCACCGATAAGGTCGCAAAAATAGGCGAGAATATTCTCATAAGAAGATTTGCCAGATTTCAACTCGGAGAAATAGCAGCAGGATCAAAGGCTTGTTGAAATACAAAAGAATACTCCTTAAAATAAGCGGCGAAGCTATGATGGGAGACATGGCCTATGGAGTTGACCCGTCAACTGTCGACTTTATAGCCAGGGAAATAAAGGTAGCTGTTACAATGGGTGTTGAACTCGCTATTGTTATCGGTGGAGGGAACATCTTCAGAGGGGTAGAGGCAAGTCTTAAGGGAATAGAACGGACATCCGCTGATTATATGGGGATGCTTGCAACTGTTATAAACGCCCTTGCCCTTCAGAATTACCTCGAAAAATATAACATTCCGACAAGGGTCCAGTCAGCGATAGAGATGAAGGAGCTTGCAGAGTCTTACATAAGGCGCAAGGCAATGAGACATCTCGAAAAGGGAAGGATCGTGATCTTTGCTGCCGGAACAGGAAACCCTTATTTTACTACAGATACAGCAGCTTCCCTCAGGGCCATGGAGATTGGTGCAGATGTCATTCTGAAGGCAACAAAGGTTGATGGCATATATTCCTCTGATCCCATGAAAGACCCTTCTGCAAAGAAATATCATACGGTTACTTATATAGATGTGCTGAAACAGGGCCTCAGTATCATGGATTCAACCGCGATATCATTATGTATGGACAATAACCTTCCAATTGTGGTATTTAATTTAAGAGATAAAGGCAATATAAGAAAAATTATAGAAGGGAAAAAAATCGGGACTCTTGTAAGGGGGAACGATGGAACAAGAGTTAAAAAGAAAGACCGCTGATCGGATGGACCGCACCATCGAGGCCCTGAAGAAGGAATTCTCTTCTATCAGGACCGGAAGGGCATCCCTGGCACTCCTCGATGGGATAATGGTGAATTATTACGATGCGTTAACTCCTCTGCAGCAGCTTGCAAGTCTCAGTATTCCTGAGAGCCGTCAAATGGCAATCCAGCCGTGGGATCCTAAAGCAATCCCGGATATCGAAAAAGCAATATTAAAATCAGACCTCGGCCTGACACCCATGAACGACGGCAAGATGATCAGAATGAGTATCCCTCTACTTACAGAGGAGAGGAGGAAACAGCTCGTAAAAATTGTTAAGAAAAAAGCAGAAGAAGCAAAGGTGGCAGTAAGGAATATCAGGAGGGATGCAAACGAGGAACTAAAAAAACTCGGAAAAGAAAAACACCTCAGTGAGGATGAAATAAAAAAGGCACAGGATGAAATACAGAAGATCACAGATTCTTATATAACGCGGGTTGATGACGTACTGGCGAATAAGGAAAAAGAGATCATGGAAGTCTGAGATGACTAACAGCAATTTTATTGTGAAAGCAACAGATACAAAGCTGACAGACATTCAGAAGGCGCTTCAGGCTGCCGGGATAAAAGTAAGGAGCATAATAGAGGTCTTCAGGGAAGAAGAGAGATCACAGGAAGAAGAAAAAAAGGAAGCATAAATAATGGCTACTAAAAAAGCAAAAACAAAAGGAATCAGGAAACCTGCCAGGAAGAATGCAAAAACTTCTGACAGAAAGACCCCTTTGAAAGGTAAGCCAAAATCTCCTAAAAAAAGCGCCCCGGCTTCGAAAAAACCAGTTGCAAAGAAGGCCACCATTATAAAAGCGAAAACAAAGGCCTCCAAAAAAGCTAAAACAACTACTGCCAAACGGACTGCTGCTAAAATTGCCCCTGCAAAAACACGAACAAGATCAGCTATGAAAAATAAAATTGGCATTAAGCCACAGGTCCGGAAAAAATCCGCAGGTATTACCTCGGAAGACACGATAAAGGCTGCACTGAGAAGGACGCTTCTTGCTAAAAGGGAATCGCTTGTCCAGGAAGCCAGGACAGAGATATCTAAGTACATAAAAGGTGAAACAAGACAGCTTGTAGATACAGCACTTGATGACGGAGACCGGTCGGTCGTTGATCTATATGAAGATATCAGTTTAAAACAGTTGAGTTCACATGGAGAAACCCTCCGGAAAATAGATGAAGCCCTGAGGAAGCTGAATGAAGGCACTTATGGAATATGCGAAGATTGCGCAGAAAAGATAGACGAAGAAAGACTGAAGATCCTTCCATTTGCGATTTACTGTATAGATTGTCAGGAGAGAAAAGAACAATTTGAGGAGATGAAAAGGATGGAAAGATAGCAGGTTAACTGCTGATATCTCCATTCACCGGAGGTATATTTCTGCTGTATACCTCATTGAGTATTTCCCGGGCACCACGTGTCAGGATGTCTTCAGCCAGTTTGATACCAAGTATTTCTGCATTTTCAGGCTCCCCCTCAATATGACCATTAACAATCCTGTCACCGTTTACTGCACCAACAAGTCCATCCATGATAAGCAAAGAGCCTTGAGCGATGAGCGAAGAGTAAGAGCTCTTTTCTGAAGGGGATGTTGGTGGATTATCTCGATAAGTTCCTCTATGCTCTTTGCTCTTTGCTCTTTGCTCTAACCTCGCATGTGCTGCAATAGGGACCTGGCATCCTCCTTCCAGTCTCTTCAGAAAAGCCCTTTCTGCTGTAACGCATATGAATGTCTCAGAATGATTAAGAGGCGCAATAAGGTTATTGACAAATGCATCGTCAACCCTGCATTCGATCCCGACAGCACCCTGACCTATGGCAGGGAGACTTATCTCAAAGGGAAGTATCTCGGTTAACCTGTGTTGCAGCCCAAGTCTCTTGACTCCGGCAGCAGCAAGGATAATAGCGTCAAACTGGCCTTCATCCAGTTTTCTCATCCTTGTATCGAGGTTGCCCCGCAGTTGTTCAATCTTTAAATCAGGCCTGATATGGAGCAATTGACATGACCGTCTCAGGCTGCTCGTCCCTATCTTCGCCACTTGCGGAAGGTCATAGATTAATGATCGGGTAATCCCGCGCCCTGCTTTTTCACTTTTCACTTTTAACTTTTCACCTGCAATAAAGGCATCTCTTGGATCCTCTCTTTTGCAGATAACTGCAAGGTGGAGGTTATCAGGGAATTCCGTCGGCACATCTTTCATGCTATGAACCGCAATATCCACCTCATAGCGCAAAAGCGCTTCTTCTATTTCTTTCACAAAAAGCCCCTTACCACCAACCTGTGCAAGGGGCACATCCAGAATCTTATCTCCTGTAGTCTTGATCTTGACCAGTTCGATCTCCAGATTAGGATGCAATATTTTTAATTCAGACAGAATCCATTCAGCCTGCCAGAGCGCAAGTTTGCTTCCCCTTGTTCCGATAGCGATCCTATTTTTTTTCAACCTTTTCTCCGTTGATTCCATAGAGTTTTCTTATTATTGCCACTAAGGTGTCTTTATCTTCAGAACTGTCTTTCAGGGCTGCCGTGGGTGAATGTATAAGTTTGTTCATAAGAGCAGTTGCCATATATTCAATGGCCTCTCTCTCTTTTTCACCAATTCCCTGAATCCTGTTAAATAGCTTATCGAGTTCTTCTTTTTTGATCTCCTCTGCCTTTTCTCTCAGGGCCACAATGGTCGGGACAGAATCGAGCGAGGAGAGCCACTTCTGAAAAGTCTCCAGCTCTTCTTCAACGATCTTCTCCGCCTTCGCTGCCTCTCTCTGCCTCTCAAATTTGTTTGTATCAATAACTCCCTGCAGGTCATCAACGTTATACAGATAGACATTGTCCAGGTCGTTTATTTCAGGATCAATGTTTCTCGGCACAGAGATATCAATAATGAAGACCTGTCTCTGTTTTCTCTCCTTCATGACCTTTTGCATCTGACCTTTCGTCAGAATATAATGGGGGGCTCCGGTTGAACAAATAACGATATCAGTCCTTGCCATTTCATGGATAAAATCGTCAAACTTAACAGGCCTGCCATTGAACTCCTTTGCCAGTTCACAGGCACGCTCATGTGTCCGGTTGGATACAAGGACCTCTTTCACGCCATTTCCGATCAAATGCCGTGCAGCAAGCTCAGCCATCTCGCCGGCTCCTAAAAGCATGAATACCTTTGTTGAGAGATCAGTGAATATCTTTTTTGCGAGCTCAACTGCTGCAAAGCTTATAGAGACAGCATTCTCAGCTATCCTCGTTTCTGTCCTCACCCTCTTGGCAACAGAGATCGCCTTTTTCATCAGTTTATTCAGGAGGAAACCGGTGGTCTTTTTTGAAAGGGCAAGTTCAAATGAGTCTTTCAGCTGCCCGAGGATCTGAGGCTCACCAACCACCATGGAATCAAGGCTTGATGCAACCCTGAAAATATGCCTGACCGCTTTTATATCATCATATATGTAAATAGATTTATCGAGAGATGCCCTGTTTATACTGTGAAAGTCTGAGAGAAATATTTTGATTGCTTCAGATGCCTTCTCTATATCCGTAACGTTTGCATACAGTTCTACGCGGTTGCAGGTCGAAAGTATTATGGCTTCCTCAACCTCTGGCACCTCCCTGAATGCCATAAGCCCCTGCTCGAGTTTAGGGCCATTGAATGCAAACTTCTCCCTCACATCAAGATCAGCAGTATTATGATTCAATCCGATAACAAAAGCTTTCATAGGAAAACATGAAGACCTTTTCTGAGTAATTTGATGCCAAAAAAGGCTATAAGGATTGTGAGAAAACCGATCATGGATAAAAGGGCAGCCCTTTTACCTCTCCACCCGGCAACGAGGCGGGCATGAAGTATAATCGCATAGATGAACCATGTTACAAGGGACCATGTCTCTCTCGGGTCCCAGCTCCAGAATCGCCCCCAAGCGCTCTCTGCCCATAAGGCGCCTGTTATGATCGCAAGGGTCAGCAGGGGAAATCCAACGGTTATCAGCCTGTAATTTATTTCATCGAGCAACTGGAGACTCGGCAGCCTCTCGAACAGGCCGCCAAGACGCTTGGATTTAACATGGTGTTCCTGAACAAGGTACATGCAGCCTATACCGAATGCAAGCGCAAAGGCAGCATTGCCAAGAAAGGCAAGTACGGTATGAATGCCAAGCCAGTAACTCTGCAGCACAGGACTTAACGGCTTTATTTCTCTTGACAGCATCGATGAGGCAAGCATCATGAAAAATACAACAGGCATGATGAATGAAGAAAGGAGGCTGATTTTATATCTTAACTGCAAAAGAAAAAAGATCAGGACTATGCACCATGAGAAGAAAGACGCCGCCTCATGCGGGTTTGTTATTGGGATATGGCCTGCTGTTACATAGCGATAAATAATGTTTACCGTATGGATGGCAAAACCGGTCCCGGCCAAAAAAACCATGATCTTAGCGGTTATCTTTGATTCTTTGAAGAGTTCGGTTATACTGACAATGGCAGCAGCAAAATAAAAGGTCAGGGCGAGCTCAAATAATATTACTTCCATCAGAAACAACCAAGCTCACAGGCTGCAATCTTCACTTTCAGCTCATCAGCGGTCCTGCCGACTTCCTTGTAAGAAACAGAGAGCTCCTCTGCGATCTTTCTGGCAGCAGGGCAAGACAGTCTGTTATTTACAGCCTTTTTCTTGATCTCTTCGGCTATTCTGTTTTTCATTGCAATAAGAGTAAGGATCCGGGGGTTCTTGGGTTCAAGTCTTTCTTTGTCAATTCACCGGGTCCCCTGAACCCTTTAAAAATATTACACCATCGGGCTTTGAAAACTCAATGAAGCTGAAGTCCCTGACTGTATCTCATATCCTGATGTCCCAGGCAATTAATGCTGTTTTATACGGGATTCAGGGTATTGTTTATCTGTCGAGTATCTCCCTTAATTTTCTCAAAAGTTCATTCGGTGAAATAGGTTTCAGGATAAGGTCCAGGCCTTCTTCTATAATCCCTTTCCTGTGAATAATATCTGCCGTGTATCCGCTCAGAAATAAAGCCCTGGCATCAGTCTTTATCTGCCTGATTGTTTCATAGACTTCCTTCCCGTTCTTTTTCGGCATTATCACATCCAGTAACAGAAGCTGTATCCTGTCCTTATTTTCCCTGAATTTTACAATTGCATCATCACCGTCTACAGCCTCAATTACCGTATAACCGAATCTTTCGAGCAGTGTTTTTACAAAACTCCTGACCTCTGTATCATCTTCAGCCAGAAGTAATGTCTCGGTGCCTCTCTCAAGAGTATGGTCAAGCTTGAGTTTTAATTCCTCTGCCTTTGCCTTTATCAACGGCAGATATATCTTAAAGCACGTTCCTTTTTCAACCTCGCTGTAGACATTGATATATCCGTTATGCTGTTTGATTATCCCATATGCCATAGATAGACCGAGACCGGTTCCCTTTCCTGGTTCTTTGGTCGTAAAGAATGGATCAAAAATCCTGGCCTTTGTTGCTTCATCCATTCCAATGCCTGTATCTGTTACTGACACCAAGGCATATATCCCTGGCTGACCATATCCATGTGCCATGATATGTTCTTCGTCCATTTCCATGACATCGGTCTCAATGGTCAGCAGTCCCCCGTTCGGCATGGCATCCCTTGCATTGGTTACAAGGTTCATGAGCACCTGCTCTATCTGACCGGGATCTGCTATCAAAGTAATATCTTTATCAGTCAATATTGTTCGAAGCTCGATGTCCTCGCCGATCACCCTGAATAAGAGTTTCTGCACATTCCGTATGATCTCATTCAGATTTACCGGCCGCGGGTTGATTACCTGCTTTCTGCTGAATGCAAGGAGACTCCGGGTGAGATTTTCTGCCCTCTCTGTTGCCACGAGTATATGTTCTACATCCGACCTTAAAGGGTCATCCTCTTTTATCCCCATTTTCAGGAAATACGCATATCCTATTATCGCTGTGAGAATATTATTAAAGTCGTGGGCAACACCTCCTGCGAGCTGACCAACTGCTTCGAGCTTCTGGGCCTGGAGAAGCTGCCCCTCAAGCTTTTTACGCTCTGTTATATCTTCTATAACTCCATCGATCCATTGAATATCGCCATTCTTATCGTATTGAACTTTTGCTGTAACAGAAGCCCATATCGATGTGCCGTCTTTTTTCTGCAGGAGCAATTCCTTATCCTTAACAAAACCTTTCTCAGCTATTTCTTCAAGAAAGGGCGTTCTCTCCCTCTGGTCTTTGTAGAGATCTGAGACATTGATTCTCATTAACTCATCAACTGAGGCATATCCCAACATCTTCACCATGGCAGGGTTTGCCTGGATGAATCTACCCTGCAGGCCGCCTGTATTTCTGTAAATGCCGATATTGATATTATCGACTAATGTCCGGTACTTTTCTTCACTCTCCATGAGGGCTGCCTCTGCCTTTTTGCGCTCTGTGATATCCCTGAAAATTCCCTGTGTCACTTTTCTCCCGGCATATTCAATAACGCTCCCTGCCATATCAACATGGATGGGATTGCCGTCTTTTCTCTGCAGCACCAATCCGTCTGCAAAGGCCCATGAGCCCTTCTGCACCATTTCATTGAAGATAAAAACAGCCCTCTCAAGTGCGTCTTTCGGCGGGATCTGGGAGAAATGCATACCGAGCAATTCTTCCTTTGTGAAGCCGAGAAGCTCCTCTGCCTTTTTATTTACTTCCAGAAGTTGCCCCTTCAGATCAGTTATGATTATTGCATCCTCAGCGTCATTGATTAATGTCCGGTATTTTTCTTCTGATTCCCTCAGGGTTTCCTGTGCTTTTTCCCGTTCAATAATTTCTTTCTCTATGCTTTCTATCATTTCATTGAGCAATTTTTTCAGAGATTCCAGAAGTTCAACATTCGATTTCCCGTGAACCCTCGCTCTCAGATCACCTTTAGATACCCTGTGCAACACATCAAAATGCTCTGCTATCCCCATGGCAAACTCATGGGATTGGTCAACCATTTCTCCAATGTCTTTTGCTGTCGTATTAACCATGTGTTTTAATTTTGAAATTATCTCAACTTCTGATTCCTCGGATATGCTTACTTCAGGATCTCCTGATGCTATTTTCTTTAATGCCTCGAAGACCTCGGACAGGCTTATTGCCAGTTCGGTGCTGATGTCTTCTAATCCTTTATCTACATCTGCAGCAGTCTTCCTGAACACTCCGAATTCTTTTTTAATACCATTTAAAGATTCTTCCTGTTCAGCAATTCTCTTGCGTAACTCGCTCAGCTCATTTATGAGTTCTTCTTTTGTCTTATTTTCATCTTTCACGGATTTTCTTTCCTTATAGGATGTAGGATATCAATCAAAAATGCTTTACCTTAAGATTTAACCTTCGGCAGTCGGCCGTTTACTTTTTAAAAAACCGCGGCTTTCTTTGCCGTTCTCAATCAGATTCAAAAAATGTAGATTTTATGATTTTTTGTATTTTCCCAATTCTTCCTTTAGTTCTTCAATTTCTTCTTTGAGTCCTTTCATCCTCAATTCCCTGCCAACTGCCATATCATAAAACTCTTCAAGCTCTTTTACCCTCTTTTTGATCTCTTCCTCCGCCTTCTTATGCTCGGTGATATCTCTAAAAGCTACGACAGCACCAACAAGCCTCCCATCTTCTACGATGGGGGTGCTTATATATGAAACCGGAAAACTTGTACCATCTTTTTTCCAAAAAACTTCATCTCTTGCATGATGGATCGTGCCGTCCTTGAAAGCTGCATAGATTGGACACTCTGTTTCTGGATATGGCCTTCCATTTATTTTCGTGTGATGCCAGATTTTGTGACTGGGCTCGCCTATAAGTTCCTCAACTTCATACCCGAGCATCTTTGCCGCGGATGGATTAACAAATGTATGCTTTCCCTCTATATCCAACCCTAAAATCCCTTCTCCTGCAGAGTTCAGAATCATTTCATTGTGACGGCTCAGTCTCGCAATGGCCTTCTCAGACCGCTTGCGTTCAGTGATATTGCGTACATTACATTGAATCAATTTCGCACGATCAATGAGATAGATCTCCGTGTCAATGATCTGCCCTCCTTTGGTTTCTACCGGCACATAGTCGTAAAAGATGAATCCGACTTCATTCAATTTCTGAATAATCTCTTGAGCATCCTCAATATCTTTAAACAGACCAATATCTTTGAGATTTTTCCCGATAAACTCGCTGGAATCGCCGAACAATTCAACAACGGCTGGATTAATATTGACGATATTTCCAGTTTGTTTATCGAGCAGTAAAATTCCGTCTTTCGAGGTTTCAAAGAGCCGCCGGTATCGTTCTTCAGACTCCCTTAATTCGTTTTCCATTTGTTTGCGCATTGTGATTTCTCTGTCCATACTCTCTATCGTCTCATTCGTGACTTTTTTCAAAGCTTCCAACAGTTCGACTTTTGATTCTCCGGATACCCTTGCACTCAGGTTACCCTTTGATACCCTGTGCAGCACATCAAAATGTTCGGCCAGTACCATGGCAAACTCATGAGATTGATCAACCATTTCTCCAACGTTTTTTGCTGTCGTATTAACCATGTTTTTTAATTTTGAAATTATCTCAACTTCCGATTCCTCGGATATTCGAACTTCAGGATCCCCGGAAGATATCTTCTTTAATGCCTCGAAGACCTCGTACAGGCTTATTGCCAGCTCCATGCTAATGCTTTCCAATTCTCTGTCCACATGTGATGCAGTCTCCTTGAAAGCTTCGAATTCTTTTTTCATATTATTTAAAGATTCTCCTTGTTCAGCATTTTTTTTGCGTACCTCGCTTAGTTTATTTATGCGGAGTTTTTTTGTCTTATTTTTATCTTTCATGGTTGGCGCCTATGCAAGCTCTTTCTCCTGAGGGAGAAGCAAATAAAAAGACCACACTATCTTTACACAAAATAAGCCTCCAGAGATCGAAATATGTAAAAAACTGTTTGTTTAAATATATAGCATAAAAAACATTGTTTTTATTGCCAGTAGATTGCCAATAAATTGCCGGTAAATAACCGGTTATAAGCTGGCAATATTAAGCAAATGATAAAAGGTAGGATTTGAGGTTTATTTTTTTGTTCTTTAGCCCCAGTTTCTTCCTGATTTTTTCTCTGTGAAAGGCGATAGTTCTTGGGGAGGAATATAACAATTCACCGATCTCTTTGTTCGTTTTTCCTTGCCGCAGGAGATTTGCCACCCGAATCTCGGTCGGAGTAAAATTCAAAAACTTGGAGGACAACCTGTGCGAAAATGGTAAAATGACCTGGTTTAGATTTGATTCCAGAATATTCACATAGTTCTTTTGTCTGTTATCCAATGCGCTTATTTTTAATTTTTCTAAATAGGGGACAACCAGTTCCTTTATGTTTAACAATACTTTCTCTTCAAGCTCTGTTTTGTCTTCATCCCGTTTCTTTAGCAAGACGTTTAAGGCGATATTTGTCTCTTCAAGATTTTGGGTCTTGATCTCCAATTCCTTATCTCTTTCTTTAATCACCTCCTCTGCTTTTTTGCGCTCGGTAATGTCTCTGAGATATCCGCCAACGCCGAATTTATTATCTCTCAATTTGACACGAAATTTGCGAGTCTCAAAGATCCTATCGCCGTTCTGCTCCTCAGTTATAACAACATCTCCCGATTCCAATGCTTTCATATCTGTCTGTCTACAACCCTCTGCAACGGACTCAGGCAATAATTCAAAATCTGTTTTTCCGATGACCTGATCTTCTCCTACGCCTAAGGATTCAAGCAAAGCTTTATTAACGATTATATTTCGTAATTGTTCATCTTTAAGAAATACTATGTCGGATGTAAAGTTTATAAACGTTCGATAAAGCCCTTCTTTCTCTTTTAATGCCTCTTCTGCCCGCTTGCATTCGGTAATATCTATGAATGACCCCACGCTCTTCTTTGTCCCTGGAATCATGACTACAGTAGCAAAAATATTTTTCACATTACCATATCTGTCAATACTCCTGAGTTCATAGTTCCGAGGAGCAGCCTTTGGATCAATTCTGCGTAATCGATGATACTCCTTCACTTTCTCAAGGTCATCTTTATGAATGAGTTCTATCCAGCTCTTCTTGCCTTCTATTTCTTCTTTTAAGTAGCCAAAGAGAATTTCACATTCTGTATTTATCAGGGATATTGTGGTATCTTCTTCGTCGATAGCTATGGCAGTTCCGGTATTCTCAAAGATAGCTCTGTAGTTTTCTTCTGCCTCCTTATGCTCAGTGATATCTTCATTGATTGAAACCCAAATCTCTCCATACTCGGGATCCTCTAATGTTGATATACTGACCCGGCACCAAAAAGGGGTACCGTCTCTCTTTTTATTAAGGACCTCTCCATGCCAAACTCCATTTTCTTTTATACTTCTAATTATTTCTTCTGCTGTTTTTTCAGGGCTTATATCACAAGCAGCATTCAATACACTTATATGCTTTCCAACCAATTCACCTTGACTATAACCAAACATCTCCTCAAATTTTTGATTGGTGTAAACAATCATTCCATTACTGGCTCGAATAAGCAGAACACTTTGCGCCATATTCCCTGCAATTTCACATTGAAGACGAATTGTCTGCTCTACTTGCTTGCGATCAGTCTCTGATTTTTCCAACTTAGCAATCTGTTGACGCAAGTCAACTAATTCATTGATAAGCTGTTTTTTTGTCTTTTTATCATTTTTCATTGTATGCATTTCTAAGGCTGTTGCTTATCAATAAAAATATACAATATTTCAGCAGATATGTCTTCTGAATAGTTCAGTTAACTATCGTGAATTTCCTGTATTTAATATGCTTCTCTTCGACAACATAGCAAAGATCAACTGTAGGGTTTGCGAAATTCAGAACAACTGGCAAGTTAGTCCTCAGTAAGGTAATATGCATTATCTTTGTTCGTCATGCCCGAAGTTCTTAATCGGGCATCCAGCGCCTTTCTGGATTCCACGGTCAAGCCGGGGAATGACAGGATGATACTATGAAAATATTGCTGCCAATGGGATATGATAAAACACAGCGTGTTACCTGAAAGTTTATTGATTTTGAAGGGCATTGCCTCTCCTGACTTTTTCTGTCCATAGAGGAACAATTACTTTTGGCATTTTTCTCCCTAAAGAGTTACAATGTACAATTGATTTTGAGAAAAATCAAGGGCTATTTGCATTTTTATTAAGTGTCTTTCGTATTTAAGTTGAAGAAACCCTGGATTCCCTCGCCTCAGGCGAGTCGCCGAGGAGACCGATCAAGTCGGGGAGTGACATTCTTAAATGCATGTTTTTTCGTCATTCCCGCGGAGGCGGGAATCCAGTCATTCTTCTCATTAGATCTTCTTCAACTTTACGAAAGAACCTTTATTAATTATATATGAATTAACACCAAATTCAAAATCTGTTAAATATACTTTATGTAAATATTACAAGATGATCTTACTGAAATTTTTTGAAAAATTAGGCGATCTTTTTCTCTACTATGTTGATCAGGCAGGCAGGATGGGAATCTTTCTTGTCAACGTCATTATCAACATCTTCAAACTGCCATATTACAAGATTTCCCACATCACAAAACAGATTTACGTCATAGGCGCCCTGTCGATATTCGTTATTATCTTTACCGGTCTTTTTACCGGCATGGTCCTCGGTCTTCAGGGCTATAACACACTGAGGAAATTCGGTTCCGAGGGGCTTTTAGGCTCTGCGGTTGCCCTCAGTCTCATTAGGGAATTAGGCCCTGTTCTGTCAGCGCTTATGGTAACAGGAAGGGCAGGCTCTGCTGTCTGCGCAGAAATCGGCATCATGCGCAATTCGGAACAGATTGACGCCCTGGAATGCATGGCTATCGACCCGCACAAGTATATCCTGGCCCCTAAATTCATTGCAGCAATTATCTCTATGCCGTTGCTTACTGCCATATTCGATGTCGTCGGGATATTCGGCGGTTATATTATCGGGGTTAAGCTCCTGGGATTAAATGAAGGGGCGTATTTTTCAGGCATGTATAAGGATGTCGAATTTCAGGATATCTATATGGGATTTGTGAAATCCCTCTTTTTCGGTCTCATTGTTGTCTGGATTTGTTCCGGCAAGGGGTATTTTGTTCATCTGGAAAGAAAAGGAGGGTTTGGCGCTGAAGGTGTCAGCAGGGTAACAACAAATGCAGTTGTACTTTCTTCCGTTTCAATCCTTGTTTTCGATTACTTTATTACCTCAGTGCTCTTATGAATGCAGAACCCATGATACGATTGATAGATGTGAGGAAAAGGTTTGGCTCACAGGAGATCTTGAAAGGGATTAATCTTGCCATATATGAAGGTAAGACAACGGTCATAGTTGGGGAGAGCGGAAAAGGAAAGAGTCTCATCCTGAAGCATATCCTGGGACTTGTAAGGCCTGATAAGGGCAAAGTTCTGGTAGAGGGGAAGGATATCAATAAGATAGGCAGGAAAGACCTGAAAGCCATCAGGGCCAAGTTTGGTGTTCTGTTTCAGAATGCGGCTCTTTTTGACTCTATGACAGTATTTGATAATGTGGCCCTGCCGTTACGTGAGCGGACTAAAGCCTCGGAAGAAGAGATACGCAGAATCGTAAACGAGAAACTGGACCTAATGGACATTGAAGGCAGCAATGACAAATACCCGGCGCAGCTCAGCGGGGGAATGAGGAAAAGGGTCGGCCTTGCCAGGGCCCTTGTCCTGAATCCTAAAATAGTATTCTTTGATGAACCGACAACCGGATTAGACGTTGCAAAAAGCAATGAAATATACCGCGTCTTCTTCAAGACCCAGTCGAAATTAGGCTATACTGCCCTAATTGTCAGCCACGATGTGCCAAAGATATTCAAGCTTGCTGATTATGTAGCGCTGCTTTATGATGGAGTTATACAGGACTGTTTGCCGCCCGAGGATTTTCAGACCTCTGAGAATCCCTTTATTAAGGAATTTGTACAGAAAACAATGGGATATATATATGAAAGTGAAGAGGTGGAGGGTTAATATATGAACAGAATAACTACCGAAACAGCTGTTGGAATTTTTATCATCGCCGGGCTATTATGCATGGCCTATCTTTCAATCAAACTGGGAGATGTCAGTGTCTTCGGCACAAAACTGTATCCGGTTAAGGCACGCTTCTCAAACATCGGGGGACTGAAAGAGGGTTCGGAAGTTGAGATTGCTGGGGTTAAAGTCGGCAAAGTCCAAAAAATAACCCTCGATAATTATCAGGCAATTGTGGAATTATTGATCAATCCCGGGATAAAGCTTCAGGAAGATTCCATTGCAAGTATCAGGACACAAGGCATTATCGGCGATAAGTATGTCAAGATTTCGCCGGGTGGAGCAGAAGAATATATAAAGCCCAACGGCATGATATCAGAAACAGAATCAACAGTCGATATTGAGGAATTGATCAGTAAATATATATTTGAAAAGAAATAACAGCAGGCAAATAAGATATGACAGACCATGCAATATGCGAACAGCTTAAGAAAATGAGACATGAGATGATATTCTCGCAGCTCGATGATGAGGATATCAATAAAATCTCCTCTTTCTTTGAACTGGCGACATACCCTGCGCATACAGTTGTTTTTAAAGAGGATGAGCCGGGTGATTTCATGGGTTTTGTTGTTTCGGGAAGACTGGAAGTGAAAAAACAGACCGAGTTCAAAGGCAATCAATTAATAATAGCAATATTGGGATCCGGCGCCCTTGTCGGTGAACTCTCCATCTTCGACCGTCACGACCGTTCTGCTACTGTTGAGGCTGTTGAGAATACGACAATGCTGATCCTCAGAAATGAGACTTTGGATGATTTCATTCATCAGCATCCGGTTACAGGCATAAAGATCCTGAAAAATCTCATACGTATCCTTTCCCTCCGTCTGCGCAAGGCAACCGAACGGCTCACAAATATTTTCTGATTTTCTCATGAAATAAAGGAGTTGCATAATGAGGATTTTTGAACTGAAACAAAAGGCATTGACTTCTGAAAATAGAGAATACATCCTCGGTTTTCAGGATACAGGCAGCCATGCCTGTTATATGATATACGGCCTTATGAAACCACATGAAAAAGGAAGGGTCATAAACCCCGGAAAGGGGCATGAAGAGATCGTCCTTGCCATAAAAGGTGATCTGGACATAAGAGGTTATTACACAATTTGTCTGAAAGAAGGTTCTGCCTTCCATATAAAAGAAGACCATGAATGCTTTCTTGAGAATAAGGCTGAATCCGATGCTGTATACGTCATTTCCGGTGGTCACTCGGAAAAAGGTCACCATTGAGAATTTAAGCAGATCTCAGGCCTTTTCAGAGAGGAGCAGATCATTATGGGAAGAAGAATAATGTTATTTATAAAAAGTTTTTTATCGGTCACGCTCATCACAAGCTTCATATTTTGTTCAAGTGTTCTTGCAGGGGAGGAAATAAAAATAGGAGGTGCAGGCAGCGCTTTGGGTTCGATGAAATTGCTTGCTGCAGGTTTTGAAAAAAAATATCCCGGAATCAAAGTGATTGTATTGTCAAGTTTGGGCAGCATAGGCGGGATTAAGGCTGTTTCAAAAGGGGCTATCGATATCGGAATCATCGGCAGACCATTGAATGATGAAGAGCGCAAACTTGGCCTGTCCGTAATCGAATATTCAAAAACCCCTCTTGTATTTATAACAAAAAAAATTATCAATGTCTCTGATCTGAGCACACAGGAACTTATCAGAATTTTTAAGGGTGACACACAAATTTGGCCGGATGGTGAACGTATCCGTTTAATATTGCGGCAGCCTGCTGAAAGTAACGCCATTGTCGTTAAAAAAATATCCTCTGAAATGAGCAAGGCAATGGACATTGCCATGTCCAGGACATGGAGGGTAGTGGCGCTGACTGATCAGGAGACTACTGATATAATAGAAAAGACACCCGGAGCCTTTGGATTTTGCACCTTAACGCAGATCATCTCTGAAAAGCGCGATCTGAAGATACTCTCATACAATGGTCAGCCCCCAATGATCAAAAAAAGAGTTAATGAGTCATATCCCCTTTTTAAGTCACATGCAATGGTAATTAAAAAAGAACCATCCGCTATAGTAAAGCGGTTTATTGATTTTACCAGGTCCCTGGAAGGTGAAAGAATTCTGAGAGAATCAGGCAATGCAATGATCAAAAGCGCCTCCATACAATAAGGCATGCAGCCCAAAAAACATATAACACCGATCATTACCTGGCTTTCAGGGCTGATTATTACTATAGTTGTCATCATCTTTCCTCTCGGATACTTTTTCATTTCTTATGAATATATGATAGGAAGCCTTGAAACTGAAGGCCAGATAGGTTCAGGTCAGATAACGAAAATAATCAGCATGAACCCCTACATTTGGGAATTTGAACAGCACAGGCTCCAGGAAGCCCTCTCTGATTATCCGAGGAAGGGATATGTCGAGAAATGGACGACCCTGAATACAAAGGGCGACGTCATCGCTGAAATTGGACCCAAAGTGGAGGAACCATTTATTATGCGTTCTTTCAAACTCATAGATTCAGGGGTTGTTGTCGGCAACCTTCAGATATACCGTTCATTAAAACCGCTATTAACAAAAACCTTAATGATATCCTTGTTCATGCTGCCTGTAGGTGCAGTGGCATTCCTGATATTATATTTTTTACCGATCAGGACAATATACCAGGCTGAGGAAGCCCTCAGGAAATCCAAGCAATTGCTGGAGAAGACATTTGCCAGTCTGCATGACGCTGTTTTCATCATCGACGCACAAACCGGAAAGATTATTGACTGCAACCCCACAGCAACAAAAATGTTCGGTTATAACCGGGCAGAGATGTTAGGCCATACCACCCGCTTTTTGCATATTAGTGAAAAAGAAAAAGAAAAGTTTGATGCTTCTCTTGACTCCGCCATAAAGGAAAAAGGATTTTTATATCTGCGTGAGTTCAGTATGAGACACAAGGACGGGACTGTCTTCCCTGCAGAGCAGACGGTATTGCCTCTTGAAGATGAAAAGAATAATCATATCGGATGGGTAAAAGTGGTGAGAGACATCAGTGAACAAAAGAAAATGGAAGAAGAACTTCTCAGGGCACAGAAACTCGAATCATTAGGTGTCCTTGCCGGGGGCATCGCACATGATTTTAATAATTTACTCACCTCTATCATGGGCAATATCTCTCTGATAAAGCTGTATATCGATTCTCCTGATGAATTATCCCGGATATTAGAAGACGCAGAGAAAGCATCACTCAGGGCAAGGGATCTGACTCATCAACTCCTGACCTTTTCTAAAGGCGGGGCACCCATTAAAAAGGCAACTTCCATCGTTGAGTTGGCAAAAGACTCAGCACGTTTTGCCTTAAGGGGTTCCAATGTAAGGTTCGACTTTTTCTTCCCTGAAGATCTCCGGACAGTCAAAGTTGATGCAGGGCAGATAAGCCAGGTTATCAACAATATGATTATTAATGCTGATCAGGCCATGCCGGAGGGTGGAATCATTAACATCCGGTTTGAAAATCTCACTCTTGCTGAAAATGATCTTCTGCCGCTCAAGGCCGGTGAGTATGTAAAAATATCCATTAAGGACCAGGGCATCGGCATATCAGGTGAATATCTGCAGAAGATTTTTGACCCGTATTTCACAACCAAACATAAAGGAAGCGGTCTTGGGCTTGCTACTGCATATTCCATTATCAAGAAACACGACGGACATATTACTGTCGACTCCAAAATGGGAAGCGGGACGACATTCCATCTCTATCTCCCGGCATCAAAAGAGAAGGTTTTGCTGCATTCTGCTGATGATAAAACCCACCTGAAAGGGTCCGGGAAGATTCTGTTTATGGATGATGAAGAAGCGGTCAGAAAAACCACAGGATTTATGTTAGGCAGTCTCGGATATAATGTCGTATTTGCCGGAGATGGGGATGAAGCAACTAAGTTATATAAAAAGGCCATTGAATCAGGAGAGCCTTTTGATGCAGTAATCATGGATTTAACCATAGCCGGCGGAATGGGGGGCAAAGAGACTATTAAAAAACTGATCGAGCTTGACCCTAATGTTAAAACAATCGTATCAAGTGGTTATTCGAACGATCCTGTAATGTCTGATTATAAACAATACGGATTTCATGGCGTCATTGCAAAACCGTACCAGATTGAAGAACTCAGTGATACTCTTTCCAAAGTAATCGAAACAGGACCTTAAACTCTCAGTAATCTCAACTGAGATTGCGTTGATTGCACTGTTTTTTGATAATTCCCAGAACAAAGTTTACGCATAGATCGATATCATTCTTGCTGAATCCCACGGTCTGCTCCGGTACTGAAGCCGGAAGCTTGTTGTCAAAGAGAAGGATATCTGCCATTTGCAAAATCCTGTCTGCGCTTTTCTTGAATTTCGCTGTATCTCCGGACACGAAAATCACGATATCAGGTTTCAAAACCTCAATCGCACTATTCCCTTCAACCACAACCCCCTGAAGATGAGAGAGCATATCTGCTGCCATCTGCAGGGTCTCTTCTGATTCAGAGAAAGTAGCCTGAACCCATAGGACCTTCTCAGCGCCTGAATCAAGGAATCTCTTCGTGTCCTTGCCTTCTTCTGAGAGGACTTTGCTATCGTCTGTTATGGAACTGTAAAGCGGGGTGTTTGTATATTTTATCGCACCCCAGCCTTTAAGCATTTCGAGGATTTTACATGCAACAACAGTCTTCCCGGCGCCGCTGTGTCCGCCGCCGATTCCTATGATTACAGGTCTCATCTTGATCCAGGCATTAGCAGATCAGGGAAATTTCTCTAACTTGCTCCTGCAGCCACAACCTCTTCTTCCGGCGCCTTCTCAACTTCCTTAAAATCACATTCTTTTTTGTAACAAAAGAACGTTATATCTCCGCCTTTGTTTCTTTTTTCGAAAAGAAAATCAGCGCCGCATTTTGGACACTTCCTCGAAACAGGTTTATACCATGAGGCAAACTTGCATTTCGGATAGTTACTGCAGCTCCAGAACAGTTTCCCCCTTTTAGAACGTCTTTCGGCAATATCGCCTCCGTCCATTGGACACTTTATCCCTGTAGAGAAAGGCTTTGTATTTTTACATTCAGGATATTTTGAACATGCAAGGAATTTCCCGAACCGCCCTGACTTTATCACCATAGGTGAACCGCATTTATCACATTTTTCGTCTGTTTGCTGTGAATTTGTCTCTAAGCTGTTCTGATTTTGATCAGCGCCTTCTGCCTGATAAGGTTTTGTATTTTTGCACTCAGGGAATCCTGTGCACGCAAAAAACCTCCCGTGTCTTCCCCATCTGATCACCATGGGAAGACCGCACTTTTCACATACGATTTCTGTAGGGATGTCTTTTGGTTTAACCTTGCCGACAGTCTTGTTGGCCTCTGCAAGGTCTGTATGAAAAGGCTTGTAAAAATCCTTCACAACCTTTTCCCATTTCATCTTCCCGTCTTCAATGTGATCAAGTTCGTCTTCCATTTTAGCAGTAAAACTTACATCGATAAGTTCCGGAAACCTTTCGACAAGATAATCATTCACAACAGCCCCAAGCTCTGTGGGAGAGAATTTTCCCTCGGTCTTAAGAACATATTTTCTGTCCTGGATTGTAGAAAGTATTGCTGCGTAGGTGCTTGGTCTGCCGATACCATTCTCCTCAAGGGCTTTCACAAGGGTTGCCTCAGTATAACGCGGAGGCGGCTGTGTAAAATGCTGTTTCGGCAATAAGCTGAGAAGTTTTAATGCCTCCCCTTCTTTCAGGGCAGGCAGAGTCAATCCGTTCTCATCTTCGATCTCATCCTTCCCCTCTATATACAATGCCATGAAGCCGGCAAAACGCACCACAGTTCCTGAAGTTCTTAATTCATATGAACTGACAGGCTGGTTAGCCTCCAGGTTATTGATGGTAAAGGTTGTCTGTTCCATCTGGGCAGGGGACATCTGGCTCGAAATAAAACGATTCCATATTAATGTGTAAAGCGCAAATTGGTCTTTTGACAGAAATTGTTTTATCGTTTGAGGACTCTTATCCGAATAAGTGGGCCTGATCGCTTCATGCGCCTCCTGTGCAGTTGCCTTGCTTTTGTAGACAGGGGGCTTTTCAGGTATATAATCCTTCCCATACGTCTTCGCGATTAATTCCCTCGACCAGTCCTGCGCTTCAGGCGCCACCCGGTGAGAATCTGTCCTCATATAGGAGATAAGTCCTGATGAACCCTCTTCGCCAAGCTCTATGCCTTCATAAAGCTGCTGTGCTATCATCATTGTCTTTTTTGCAGGAAACCTCAGTTTCCTCACTGCCTCCTGCTGGAGAGTGCTTGTAATAAACGGAGGATAGGGCATTCTTTTCCTTTGTTTGCGTTCTATCTTGTTTAGTACAAACTCTTTGTTCTGCAGGTCTGAGACTATTGCGCCTGCTGCTGTTTCATTTGTTATAAGAAATTTGCTTTCTGTTTTTGGCTCCTGACCGCCGACTGCTGACGCTTCACTTATCTTGAACAGCCTTGCAGAGAAGGTCGGAAGATTGGATCCTTCAAATTCAGCGGTGATGCTCCAGTATTCTTCAGACCTGAATTCATCTATCTCACGCTCTCTGTCCACGATGATCTTCACAGCAACTGACTGTACTCTGCCTGCACTCAGACCACGCCGCACTTTTCTCCACAGCAGCGGACTGAGTCCATAGCCGACAAGCCTGTCAAGTATCCTCCTCGCCTGCTGTGCCTCGACCTTTTTCATATCAATCTTTTGAGGGTTCCTGATCGATTCCAGCACAGCCCTCTCTGTTATCTCGTTGAATACAATCCTGTATATCTCCTTTTTGGAAGAAAGGTTTTTCTTATCCGAAATTTCATATGCAATATGCCAGGCGATTGCTTCACCCTCTCTGTCAGGGTCAGGTGCAAGAAATATCTTATCTGCCTCTCTTGAGGCCTTTTTCAGTTCCCTGATAATTTTTTCCTTGCCGGGAATTACAATATAATTTGGTGCAAAATTCTTCTCAACATCAACCCCGAGATCCTTTGACGGGAGGTCTTTTATATGACCGACCGACGCCTTAACAGTAAATTCTTTTCCGAGAATCTTATTAATAGTCTTTGCCTTTGCTGGTGATTCAACAATAACTAAAGCATTCATGCCAGATAAAACCTCTTTCCTGTTATTTGTTTAACAGCACCTTTCAGCTCTAATCCAAGAAGGATTGCGAGTACTGCTGATGCCGGCAATCCGCTCTCACGAGAAATCATATCTATCTGCTTCGGCTCTCCTGACAACAAATTGCAGAGTGCTTTTTCTTCATCACTGACTTCGATTTTAACCTTATCTTTTAATCTTATAAAACCCTTCAGAACCGGTGCAAGTTCCTCAATAATGTCTGTTGCTTTTTGAACAAGGACCGCGCCATTTTTTATCAGATCATTTGTCCCTTCTGAATTGCCTGAAGTTATATTCCCGGGCACTGCAAACACCTCCCGGCCCTGTTCAAGTGCATATCTCGCCGTTATGAGAGCGCCGCTGTCAGCAGCAGCCTCTACAACAAGCACCCCCAGTGAAAGGCCGCTTACCAACCTGTTCCTCTTAGGAAAATTCTCTTTATCAGGAGGAGTTCCCAAAACAAATTCGCTTATAACGCATCCGGAACCGGCAATATTATCCATGAGCGTTTTATTCTCCGGAGGATACGGCACATCGATCCCTGAGCCAAGCACAGCTATTGTCCTCCCCCCGGCCTTAAGCGCTCCTTTATGAGACAGGGAATCAACACCCCGTGCCAGGCCGCTGACAATAGTAAGGCCCATGGATGCAAGATCCTCTGAGAGATTTTCTGCAACCGATCTCCCGTAGTGTGTCAATTTCCGTGATCCAACGATTGCAATTGAATATTTATCCTCTGGCTGGATATCCCCTTTTACATAAAACACTGCCGGCGCATCATATATTTCTTTTAGCATTTCCGGATATAAGGGGTCGTCTAAACTGACGGCTTTTATCCCGCTTTTTTCCATCTTCTCAATCTGCTCCTCTACAACTCTCCAGGCTGAAAATGCCTTTATATTCTTAGCCCTGTTTATCCCTATCCCTTCCACAGAAAGCAGATCATTAAGTCCTGCATTAAATATCATTTCAGGGCTTCTGAATACAGAAAGCAATTTTCTGGCGCCAACAGGCCCTACTTCCGGCAGCATGGATAATGCAATCCAGTTTCTTAGATCTGACATAGACTCAGTAACTTGAGAGATTTATCGTTTGCCCTTCTTTTGCAATTTACTTAATTTCAGTCTCAGGGCATTAATCCTGATGAATCCTTCTGCGTCCTTCTGATTATAAACATCTTCTTTCTCAAAAGTCGCAAGCTCGGGATTATAGAGTGAATAAGGGGATTTTCTGCCTACTGTAAAACAGCCGCCCTTATAGAGCTTCATCCTGACGGTTCCGGCAACATCTCTTTGCATGTCATCCATAAGGTTCTGCAGGGCAAGCCTTTCAGGCGAGAACCAGTACCCGTAATAGACAAGCTCTGCATAGCGTGTAATGAGAGAATCCCTGAGATGCATTATTTCTCTGTCAAGCACTATTGACTCTAAGGCCCTGTGGGCTGAGTGAAGCACTGTGCCGCCGGGGGTTTCATAAACACCCCTGGACTTTATTCCGACATACCTGTTTTCTACGGTATCCACTCTTCCGATGCCATGTCCTCCGGCAATTGTATTGAGCCTGTCGAGAAGCCGGGACGGAGACATACGCTTATTATCGACTGCAACAGGATTGCCTTTATCATATGAGATATTGATATAACCGGGAGTATCAGGAGCCTTCTCCGGCGGAACTATCATGGTATACATATCTGCCGGTGGTTCCTGCCATGGGTCTTCAAGTATCCCTCCTTCATAACTGATGTGAAAGAGATTCCTGTCGATACTGTATGGCTTTTCCCTGGTTGCTGTTACCGGTATGCCGTGCTTCCCGGAATATTCGATCAGGGATTGTCTTGAATCAAACTGCCATTCCCTCCACGGCGCTATAACCTTTATATCAGGCTTCAGTGCATAATAGGTGAGTTCAAACCGTACCTGGTCATTTCCTTTTCCTGTTGCACCGTGAGCAACCGCTTCCGCGCCTTCCTTCCCGGCGATCTCGATCTGCTTCTTTGCAATCAGTGGTCTGGCGATGGATGTACCGAGCAGATATGACCCCTCGTAAACAGCATTCGCCCTGAGCATAGGGAATATGTAGTCTCTTGCAAACTCTTCTCTCAGATCCTCCACATAAACCTTTGATGCCCCGGTCCTGATTGCCTTTTTTCTTACTGCTTCAAGGTCTTCGCCCTGTCCGAGATCAGCACAAAAGGCGATTATTTTTGCCCCGTATTTCTCCTTCAGCCATTTTATAGCCACAGAGGTATCCAGACCTCCTGAATAGGCAAGCACAATCTTTTTCAGCATACATAATCCTCCATTAAGCTGTTTTCTGTCATGGGGAAATTGAGTTAGCTCTCTGAACAATAAACCTTAGCATAAATCATAAAAAAATGTAAAACTGCCCCAAATACCTTTCCTATTGACATATCAGCGTCAATAGATTTATAATTGTAATTGAGACTCATTCTCAATTAATGTGAAAAAGGCACACGGCAAACTATTTTTCAGCACATTTCTCAAAGACAGGGGACTGCGTTTTACAAAAGAACGTTCTGTCATTCTTCAGAAAACACTGTCCTGCAACGGCCATTTTGATCCGGAATCGCTATATCTGCAGATAAGAGAGACCGGCTTAAAAGCTTCAAGGGCATCTGTCTACAGGACGCTGAGCATCCTCTGTGAATGTGGCCTCATCGAAAGGGTCAAAAAGACAGAACGCGGCACTATTTATGAAAATATGTTCGGCCATGAACACCATGATCATATGTTATGCATTCAATGCGGAAATTTAATAGAGTTTTATTCTGAGGAACTTGAGAGACTTCAGGAAGCCCTGTGTAAAAAGCAGGGCTTTCAGGGAACAGGCCATAATCTGGAGATAAGAGGATATTGCAGGAAATGTCAGAAGAAAAAGAGATAAAACAAGAGAGAAAAAGAGATCATCACAGACACCGCAGGGGTGGTTCTTCATCGAAAAAAGTCATACTCATCGGTAATCCGAATGTTGGCAAGAGTGTTATCTTCGGTCTTCTCACCGGAAAATATGTGACAGTATCAAATTATCCGGGAACAACTGTAGAGGTTTCCTACGGCAATACTGCCATAGGTGACAGAAATTTCGTTATTATTGACTCTCCCGGAGTGAATAATCTGACCCCCATGAGCGAGGACGAAAAGGTTACAAGGGATATACTGCTGAAAGAGATGCCGGAGACAGTCGTCCTTGTTGCAGATGCAAAAAATCTGAAAAGGGCACTTATGCTGCTGATACAGCTTTCAGAAATGGAACTCCCCTGCATACTCGACCTTAATATGGAAGATGAGGCAAAGGCAAGGGGGATAGAGACAAATTACCAGAAACTCAGTGATCTCTTGAATATCGAGGTTATTGGCACTGTTGCACCTCAAAGGAAAGGCATTCAGAAATTAAGAGAGGCTATTTTAAAGCCGCGTCCCCCTGTTCTGAGCATGCATTATAATCCTGTGATTGAGGAATATGCAGGGAAAATATCAGCACTTCTCCCTGAAGCAGGCATCTCAAAACGTTCGATCTCTTTAATGATACTCTCAGGTGACGAGAGCCTTAAGGACTGGCTCATGACAAACCTTCACACAGAAGATCTTAAACGGGCAGAGGACCTAAGGGATGAGGCCCAATCGAAACTGAAAGAGCCGATCGCACATACAGTCGGACACAGCAGGATAAAACTTGCAGAGGATATCAGCAGAAAAGTCCAGAAAAGCAGCATCGTGCAATCAGGCATCCTGTCTCAGAGGCTCAGCAGCTGGACAATGCATCCTTTTTGGGGTGTGCCTTTTTTGCTCCTTGTGATTTTCGGTTTTTATGAGTTCGTTGGAAAATTCGGTGCAGGAGTCCTTGTCGATTTTTTCCAAAATGTCATATTTGGCCATTACCTTAATCCCGGCATAGAAAAAACCATAAAGGCACTTATCCCGATACCATTGATACAGGATATGCTTGTAGGCAAATATGGCATTTTCACAATGGCCCTGACATATGCCATAGGCATTATACTCCCCATAACAACGACCTTCTTCCTGGCATTTGGCTTTCTTGAAGACAGCGGATATCTTCCGAGGCTTGCTGTGGTCTCAGATAAGGTCTTCAGGTTGCTCGGGCTGAATGGCAAGGCTATCCTGCCCATGATTCTCGGCCTCGGTTGCGGAACCATGGCAACCATGTCAACACGCATACTCGAGACAAAAAGGGAAAAGATCATAGCGACATTCCTCATAGCCCTTGTAATTCCCTGCTCCGCACAGCTTGGTGTTGTATTCGGCATGTTAGGAACCCTTTCAATACGGGCATTCCTCTGGTGGGCCGGATGCATGATCATTGTTCTTATCTTTTCAGGTTTCCTGGCATCCAAATTTGTTCCCGGAGAAAAACCTGATTTCTTTATAGAGTTGCCGCCTCTGAGGGTGCCTGCTATAGGGAACATAGTTATGAAAACACTCAGCAGGATTGAATGGTACCTGAAGGAGGCAGTGCCTCTTTTCTTGATAGGTACAATAATTCTTTTCCTGCTTGATAAGATAAAAGTCCTTGCATTGCTTGAAGCAGCTGCCTCTCCTGTTGTTGTTACATTTTTAGGATTGCCCGCAAAGACAGCAGAGGCATTCCTTATGGGATTTCTGAGAAGGGATTATGGCGCTGCCGGCATGTTTGCCCTGGCAAGACAGGGTCTTATGAATGAAAACCAGGTTATCATTAGTCTTGTGACATTGACCCTGTTTGTGCCCTGCCTTGCAAGCTTCTTTATGATGATAAAAGAAAGGGGGATAAAGACAGCTGTTCTGATGATGGCTCTTATAATCCCGTTCGCCCTTCTTGTGGGCGGGGCACTCAATTTTCTCCTGAATTTCTTCAAATAGCGCGGTTCAATTTTTTTCAGCAGGGCTCTTGACAATATTTTCTATTCTGAGTTAATATAAAAAGTTTTGTGATGTTTCCTGCTGGGCATTAAGCCTGCACCGGATGCACAAATCCAGTAAAAGATAATTTGCAGGCAAACTGCGTGCCCGGTGATTGCAAATGGAATTTAAGTTGTTTCACTTAATGACTGAAATACTTACTTGATGAAAGGAGGTAGCATATGGCAGAGAAAGGAAAATCAAAGACAGACGTTGCGGCAAGGACTGAGTCAAAGAACAGGGTAAATCGTTGCAGCTTCTGTGGAAATAAGGTCGATGTTGTTCTGTCCGTTTCCCCAACAGGGAAGAAAAAAATGAAACGCATCTGCTGCGAAGCCTAATCAGCGGTGTCTCCTGCGGCAGTAAGTTCTATTGCCGCAGGGGACATCACGTTCTTAAACCAATATCTATTTTAGAAGTTTAACAAAATTGTTCTGAGTTGCGCTCAAAAAGTAAAAGGTAGTGACAATAAATCACTACCTTTTAGAAGTCCTTTACAGCTATTCGGAAAAATTACTTTACAGCATCCTTAAATGATTTACCGGCTGAAAATTTCGGAACTTTGGCAGCTTTAATGTTTATTGTTTCCCCTGTCCTTGGGTTCCTGCCCTTCCGGGCCTTTCTCTTTGAAAGTGAAAATGTGCCAAAACCGACAAGAGCAACCTTATTCCCCTTCTTCACAGATTTCTCAATGCCGTCAATGAAGGAATCAAGCGCCCTCCCTGCAACAGCCTTTGAAACATCAGCATCTTTTGCCATTTTTTCAATCAGGTCAGCCTTTGTCATAAAAAACCTCCTCTCTTATTAATTTTCTAAAGTATACACGATTGTTTGTCGAATGAGAACAATTTTTTAAAAGATTCTTAAAAATCAGCAACAGTCATGCTTACACACTGCTGAATTTTTGTATTACATGAATATTAATCATGAATATTAATTTTGAGATAATTGTAGCAATAATCAGGTGAATTTCTGTCTTAACTGCAGCAGAGCGATTGATGTGATTACCAGTACAGCTCCGGTGATCTGCCAGGGCTCCATGATTTCATTTAGGAAAAAATAAGCTATAAAGGCTGCTGCAATCGGTTCGAGTGTTGCAGTGATGCTGGCATGAGTTGAGCCAATCAGGTTGATGCCTGAATTATAAAACCCAAAGGGCAGAATGGTTCCTAAGACACCTATGAAAAATATCCGCCACCATGAAGCAGAGCTGTATGAATACATGAAAGCCTCCAGGGGCGGATGAAGAATATTCCATATGATTGAGGCGAAGAGAAGGGCATAGAAAACTACTGTCCATGGTTTGTAGCTCCGCATACCGCATTCGCTCTGTACCGAATACCAGGCAAAAGCAACAGCTGAGACGAGCCCGGAAAAGATGCCTGCCCGGTTCATATTTAATATATCCATACTATAGGCGCCAACCACCAGATAGCAGCCGGAGACCGCTCCAATAATAGCAGCAACTGTTGATGTGCGAAGCTTTTTACGGGCAAATAGAACAGTGTACAGGGCTATAAAAACAGGGGCAAGGTACTGCAGCAGGATGGCTGCCGCCACCTGAAGTTTACTAATGGCATATAGATATGTAAACTGTGCGGATGCGAGACTGATTCCGAGCAGGAAAAAAAATATCAGGTCTCTTCGGGATATTTTCAGAAGCCCGGGCTGGCGGATCAGTAACCATATAAATAATGTTGTGACTGCCAGCGTTGTACGGAGCTGTACAAGTTGAAACGGGGACAACCCGCTCTGAAACAAAAACTTTGATGCAGAGCCTGACATAGCCCACAGAATAGCAGCCAGAATAACGAAGATATATCCAACTCTGGGAGACCGGGAATCCCGTCTGCGTATCTTTAATACTTCATCCATCACAGTTGTAAAATCACTATAATAGATATTGTTTTGAGTTTATTGGATCACTCTTGCTATTTCATCTGTACTCACCCTGTCGGTCCTGAACCTATTCGCCGGTGACTCCATATCCGGATATCCTATGGAAATTCCAAGGACAAACCTTTTTGATTCAGGGATGCCCAGGAACTTTTTTACATACTCTGCATAATCCGTAAGAAATGCCTGCGGTACAGTTCCAAGGCCATGCGCATGAGCTGCAAGCATGAGGCTCTGCGCAAACAGGCCCATGTCGAAAACAGACCAGGGAGTAAGCGATGAATCCTGGAAAAGGAATATGCCGTGCGGCGCTCCGTAGAACCGGAAGTTAGCTATCTTCGATTTTTTCCTGATTTCCGGAGAATTCAAATCAACCCCTAAAATCTCCCCTCTTTTTTTCATCATAGCAGTAATCCTCGCATCTATGACAGGAGGCCATGATTGAGGTTCGGGCAGATCAGGACAGGGTGGTGTATTTTTTTCAAGTAGCTCCACAAGGTGTTTTGACAGAGCCTCTTTTTTTTCACCTGACACAATCACAACCTCCCATGGCTGGCTGTTCTTGTATGACGGGCTCCACTGCGCTGCTTCAATAACCTTCATTAAGATATCCGTTGGCACAGGGGCAGGTTTGAATTTCCTTATACTCATTCTGGTTTTAATGCATTCCATTGCATCCATAGCGTCCTCCTATAAAATTATTAAAGTTTTAAAATACTCCCCTAATTTCACTGATAGTTCTTCAGGCATCGTCTCATTCTTCAATCGTGGTGTGCCTGATCATCTTGCCCTTGCACATATAGATGACCATTTCAGCGATATTCGTTGCGTGGTCTGCTATCCGTTCGAGGTATTTGGCGATATATGTTCTTTTTATGGCTAATGGAATGATTTTGGGGTCCTGTAACATAAGGCCGAGGAGTTCTTCAAAGTTCTTGACAGTGAGATCATCAACCTCGTCATCTTTCCTGATGACTTCATAAGGGAGACGTGAGCATCCGGCAACAAACGCGTCAAGAGTATCCTTTACCATTGCCTGTGCGAGTTCGGCCATCCTGGGGATATGTACAAACGGTTTCAGTTGGGGTTCTTCGTTCAATTCCAGAGCACGTTCAGCTATATTGACAGCAAGGTCCCCCATCCTTTCAAGGTCAGTGGTAATCTTCATGGTGGTCGTAATAAATCGCAAGTCGCTTCCCATCGGCTGTCTCAATGCCAGAAGCCTGATACACTCGATATCGATTGCAACATCCTGTGCGTTGACGAGATGATCTTTCCTGATTACCTCTCTGGCCAGTTCACTGTCTCTTTCAATAAGTGCTTTTACCGAATCGCGTATGGCATTTTCGACCATAATCCCGAGCTTTAAAACCCGTTCCCTCAATTCCTTTAATTCGACATCAAAGATACTCATTATCCGAATCTCCCTGTAATGTATTCTTCTGTAAGTTTGTTTTGAGGATTTACAAATATATTATCAGTAAGCCCAAATTCTATTAATTCTCCAAGGTACATAAACGCCGTGTAATCTGATATCCTCGCAGCCTGCTGCATGTTATGGGTTACAATGACTATTGTAATGGTTTTTTTCAGTTCCTGCAGAAGGTTTTCAATATTGGCTGTTGAAATCGGATCCAGCGCAGATGTTGGTTCATCAAATAGCAGGACTTCAGGTCCCTGGGCGAGGGAACGTGCAATACAGAGCCTCTGCATCTGTCCGCCGGAAAGACTCATTCCCGATTCATTCAGCTTGTCTTTCACCTCTTTCCATAAATCTGCCCGAACAAGGGCATTCTCCACGATCTCATCAAGCTGGGATTTCTTTTTAATACCTCTGATCCTGGGGCCATATGCAACATTCTCATACACGGAACTCGGGAAGGGATTCGGTTTCTGAAATACCATGCCGACCCTTCTTCTCAGCTCGATAACATCAGTTTCCTTATCATAAATATCAACCCCCTGAAAAAGCACCTGCCCTTCAACCCTTGAATAAATTATAAGGTCATTCATCCTGTTCAGAGCCCTCAGCAGGGTCGATTTGCCGCAACCGGACGGGCCGATGATGGCTGTAATCTTATTGGTTTCGATATTGAGGTTGATGTTTTTTGCAGCCATGAAATTACGATAATAAATATTGAAGTCTTTTATCTCAAAGACGTGCTGGTTTTCTACCATGCCTTCTTCTTCCTTTGCCTTGAACGTAAAATTATCCCCAGAAAATTCATCCCCAATACCAGCAGGATTAAGGTAAGCGCGGTTCCATACTGAATTGGTCTGGTCTCTGCGATATGCGTCCCTGCTGTTGCCAATACATAAATATGATATGGCAATGCCATGATAGGTTCAAACAGGCTTTTTGGAACCCCCGGTGTAAAAAATGCGGCAGCGGTGAACATAATCGGAGCGGTCTCACCTGAAACTTTTGCAGTTCCTAATATTGCACCGGTGAGGATCCCTGGCATGGCTGCCGGCAAAACCACTTTTCGTATGGTCTGCCACTTTGTAGCGCCACATGCGAGTGAAGCCTCCCTGAAGCTGTATGGTACCGCCTTAATAGCCTCTTCCGATGTTGAAATAATATAGGGAAGGACCATGATGGCAAGTGTCAATGCACCTGCGAGCAAACTCATCCCAAATTGAAATGCCACGACAAAAACCGCGAGGCCAAAGAGCCCGAAGACTACCGAAGGAACACCCGAGAGTGTGTATATTGACATCATGACCATATTGAGGAGTAATCCCGGTTTTGAATATTCTGAGAGAAATATGGCAGTAGTAACGCCGATAGGAATAACTGCTGCCATACAGAAAACAGTCAGCAATATGGTCCCAACGATAACAGGGAAAATACCACCCTTTGTCATGCCCTCGGTCGGAGATTGGGTTATAAATTCCCAGCTTAGAACACTGATGCCATTATACGCAACAAAAAACAGTATGATAAACAGGATTATTGCCCCGGCAAAACCGAATGTCCTGATAAGGGAGAGGAAGAACCCCTGTTTCAGGTTAAATCTTTTTTTGCGGGTCAGAGAAAATGGTTTATGTATGCTTTCTGACCCTTGTTTCATACTTTCTCCCCGATTCTGACGGCACGGTATCTTTTAGAGATGAAATCAGAAATAAGATTTAAGATAAATGTGAAGATAAGGAGGATTGCACCGACACCAAAAAGAGCATGATAATGCAGGCTTCTGTAAGGCGCCTCAGCCATTTCAGCGGCAATAGCCGCAGGCATCGGCCTTGCAGCGTCAAAGATCCAGTGAGGTACGACTGCAGCGCCACCTGCAACCATAAGAACAATCATGGTCTCACCAATGATGGTGCCGATCCCGAGGATCACTGCGACACTTAATCCTGAAACAGAGGAGGGAATGACTACTCTCCATATCGTCTCCCATTTATCGGCTCCGAGTGAATAGGACGCTTCCCTATAGGTACGGGGCACTGCAGTTAATGCGTCCTCTGCGATGCTCGCTATCACAGGGATAGCCCTTATCGTAAGCATCAGAGATGCTGTCAGTATGTTAAGGCCGGATGCAATGAACAATTTGTCATAACAGAAGTCAGCCAGTGTTGTAGAAATAAACGGGATATTCAGGCTTCTCAGAAATTCCGGGAGTTTTTCCGAGAGTGCCGGAGAAAGCCAGTTGGAGAGCATTGGTGCAATAATTACCATTCCGAAAAAGCCGAGTACCACAGATGGAAAACTTGCAAGCATTTCGATAAGCGGTTTCAGAAATTCCTTGACCCTGTGATGGGCTACTTCCGCCACGTAGACAGCAGTTGCAAGCCCAAGGGGAATTGCCATGACTGCGGTAAGAAAGGTGACAGCAACAGTGCCCATGATAAGGGGCCACATCCCGAAGCCCGGCGGTTCATGAGTAGGGTACCAGTCACTACCGAAGATGACCTTAAGAACACCTGCCTTATAAAAAATGTAAAAAGCCTCTTTGAACAGAAAAAGACCGATCAGTATCAGAATAACGACAGAGAACAGCCCGATACCGCTGACGATAAACTCAACTGCCTTTTCCTTAGTCTGCCATTTCATAGTATTTAGAGGGTTCGAGGATTCAAGGGTTTGAGGGTTCAGGTTTTTTTATGATAATTCAGTATTTTCCTGCTCGAACCCTTGGCCCCTTGAATCCTTACCCCTCTTTTTATTTTATGCTCACATATTTAACTTCATTGACGACCTTCTGGCCTTCTTTCGACAGCATGAAGTCGATGAATTTCACGATAGTTCCTGAGGGCTTTCCATTCGTATACATGAAGAGCGGTCTTGAGATCGGCCATGAATTGTCACGCACACTACTTGCAGAGGCTGACTTCCCGCCTACTTTCAATGACTTAACAGACTTGTCAAGATATCCGATACCCACATAGCCAATGGCGAATTTATTCTGTGCAATGGTCTGAATAGTTTGTCCGCTTGAAGCAACAAGGAGTGCATCTGCCCGAACCCTGTCCCCTTTCAGAACCTTTTCTTCCCAGACTTCATAGGTTCCGGAACTTGTATCCCTTGAAACAACAGAGATGGGCCGTTTCGGTCCGCCCAGTTCTTTCCAGCTTTTTATCTTGCCATTGAAGATATCTCTGAGCTGTTTAACAGTGATATCATTGATTTTTACAGAGGGATGGACAACCGGAACGATTCCGTCAAGCGCAACCTTGTGACCGGCAAGGTTAACCTTTTTCTGTTTTGCAAAAGCAACCTCTTTATCCTTTGCCTCTCTCGAACTTGTAGCAATATGCGTTGTCCCATCAATCAGTGCCTTGAGCCCGGTTCCTGAACCACTGCCTGATACAAACACCTTGATAGCCGGATTTTTCTTCATGAATACCTCTGCCCCTTTCTGTGCAATGGGCAGTACCGTTGTAGACCCGTCGATCCTTAAATCCTCTGCATAAGCAATTCCCATAATTGCAAACATTGATAAAACTGAAATCAAGATACTGAATATTTTTTTCATTACTTGTCTCCTTTTGTATTTACAATACTCTTTCATTATTACAACAATGTTACATTTCTGTTAAGTTTCTGTTACATATCTCACCACCTAACAGATTGCCTTGTCTTACAGAATACCCCATGAATATTACAGCAATATTACGGAAGTGTTAAATTTGCATACAGGTATATGAGATGGTGCATCTGGATCTCTTACTCGAAATGCTCGAAGCATAAAAAGGATACTTCTTAAGGATAAGGACCTTGATCGATGAGCTGCCATTGCCCTGCAGCTTGATACAACTGCAAGATAAATTAAGCTGAGATATATGATATCTTTTAGTGAGCAGAGCCTGGGAAATACTTATCAACCGTCTGTCTGACTTCCTGCAGCCACTCTTTTCTCTGTTCCTCTGAGCTGATAACTATAGGGTGGGCAAGTATTACCGATATTTTCATCATTCAGCAGTCATTATTGGGTCTGTTCAAGGATAAATTCCAGAATCTCATCAAGACTATTCAGCAGTACATAGCCATTTTCTCTATAAAGCCTGTTCCATGGGAACAACAGTCCCGTAGCCATTACTCCTTTCGCAACTGCCTTCTCCAATACCAGTGGTGAATCATCAACTACGACATCCGTAGATTCGGTAAACAATTGGGTTTTATGGAAAGAAAGGTGCAACTCATCATATACAAGCCCATGCTTTTTAAGCCACTTCTCAGTCTGCGTTGTGTAATCAGGTGACCTATGGCTTGCTATGGTTATATGGTAGCCGTTTTCTTTCAGGCTGATAAGGAAATCTCTGGCTTCCGGATAAGGCAAATGTTTGTCACTATGCTGATTAAAATGAATAGCATTGACGGCATTATAAAAGTCATCCTCTGTACAATACCCCTCCCATAAATCCCAGTCTGTCCAACTGTCGGGCGTTGGAAATCCCTTGTGTATCTTCCTCAGTTCCTCATAGAGTGCATCACAAAAATGCCAGAGGGTGTTGTCGATGTCTACGATTGCTTTCTTTCTTTGTCTCATTGTTAAGAATATATCTCTTTAAAAAACTATTCGATATTGAAGGTTGCAACTTCATGAATGCCTGGGAGATATTGGCCCACCGGCACCAGTTTTTTATTATATGCAACGCAGTCGATGATAACAGTCCAGAGCTGGTTTAGTTCTTCCTTTTCCCTGTCGTTCTCAGGTATCATCTTGAGTAACGACCCCTCAAGTTCGATCTTCATGTGAGTTCCTCCAGATCATATTATTGTAAAATACGTTACTTTACAGTAGCTAAACTTTATTTTGAACTTTTGTGCCATCCAAATGCCAGTATAATTTGCAGTGCACCTGCAACCAAACACATTGAAGGTTATTGGGTTATTGGGGTCTGCCCTTGACAGGCTGTTGAAAAACCCGTCGCATGTCATTGCGAGGAGCAGTTTCTGCGACGAAGCAATCTCTAACCTATTGATTTTATTAAAGGCGAGATTGCCGCGCTTCGCTCGCA
>JBAQLU010000216.1:0-1549 GCA_049302065.1 Thermodesulfovibrionales bacterium | reverse complement strand
ATGTCTTCAGATTTGATGGTTTTTCTTCCAGCGTGCATCGCAAAGTCTAAAGCTTCCTTGGCGATTTTAACGCCGATTTCCTCTAAGGCTTTAGCGAGTTCTTTGGCTGCGGCTTCACTTACTCTTTCAGCGCCAGCTTTCTTGCATAATCTGTGCATGGGAGCAACTGCTATTTCTAAATCGGCCATAAAGACCCTCTGTAGCTTCTTTTTCTTTTTAAAGCAATATTTAACCTTTTTTGTCCCTTATTTCTTTAAATTGCCCAGTAACATGGTTTAAACGCTGAAACTACCCTCAAAAATAGTGGGCTGTCTTGGGAAAAAGTGAAGTTGCGGTGCCAAGTGGACCGACAACAGCTTGGGTGTCTTTAAGAGCAGGAGGGTTCTGCTGCACGATAATACGCCTTCTAGGCTGCCTCATAAGGCGCGTGAGTTGAAGGATCGATCTGGGCTTTAACAAATTTTAAATACAAATTACGGTATATGTAGAATCCCGAGGTTAATGTAGTGGCTAAGAAACCAGAACCAAAGAAAGAAGAGAAGAAAGCCCCAGCAAAGAAAAAGTAAAACTTCGGTATAGGCACATTTACTTCTCTATTTTTCTCTTTTTTCCTCATCAATAAGTGGACTTACTCGCCAAGATTCTCGTGGGGAATGGAGAGGCAAAAGAAACCCTGAAACTTTTAGAGATTATGCTGGCTTAGTCCTTGCGATTGTCATCGTCACACCGCCCTTGTAAACGAGGGCCCTTGAATGTACGTGGTAGCTGTCAGTGAATCAGCAGTTTATTTTTAAATGGCTTGTCAGTTGCAAGGGGTCTTCTATAGAATAGGTAACTGCAACTCTTGGCATACTAGATAGTTGGATGTTCAACCAATCAAATCGCAAGGGGTCTTCTGTAGAATAGCTAACTGCAACCGAAGGGATCTGTGCCTGGTCCTCGTAGTAAGCCAGCATTATTATCGACATTCAGCGCGCCAGCTTGTTGCAAAATTGGTTTTAAATGGTATTTATTCGCCTTTTATGATTTGAAGGCAATTTTGAGCCCCACAGTTTCTCCTATTTTCTTTGCAGTATCCGCCTTTCTCAAATCTGCAAAGGTGTTTCAGCTTCTGAAAGGTCAGGCTGACAATGGTTGTATACGGGTCAGTGAGGGTCAAGGCGACTTTTTGTTTTATCTCTGGAGGCAGCGAGTATGTCAAGATGGGCCTTCCAGGACCATTTCTAGTTTTCTCAGCTTGAACGATCATTCCTTGACGCTTCAACTTGGCAATGTGCAGGCGCAAAGTGTTGTGTGAAAACCCAACTTCCTGAAGGAGTTGCTTGAAGCCCAGTGATTCGCCATTTTTCAATGAAGTTAAAATTTGCCTATCGAAAGAGTCCATATTAGACTTATAATGGCAAAAGAAGGATAAAAACCATTTTAGACCAATTTAGCAACGCTCTGGCGCGCGTCCATCTAATTGGATAAAAACCGAATTTTTCCCATTTGCAGCATTAATTTGTCGATTTGCTCTTAGCAAATTATATTTGGCGCGCTCGCTTTGGAC
>JBAQLU010000215.1:0-21093 GCA_049302065.1 Thermodesulfovibrionales bacterium | reverse complement strand
GCATAATGCCTCTTCTCCGTCTCGTACTCTACGTGCGCCGTGGCTATCGTGATTCCCCTTGCCTTCTCCTCAGGTGCATTGTCTATGCTGTCAAATGACCTGAACTGCGCCAGCCCCTTCTGCGCCAATACCTTCGTGATCGCCGCGGTCAACGTCGTCTTGCCATGGTCTACATGCCCGATCGTCCCTATGTTCGCATGAGGCTTTAACCTCTCAAATTTAGCCTTTGCCATTTTTCCTCCTTGTCTTCATAGGCTTTATTCGCCCCTTACCACTGCTATAATTCCTTCAGAGACCCCTTTAGGGACCTCATCGTAATGTGAAAATTGCATTGTATATGTAGCTCTGCCCTGTGTTTTTGACCTTAAATCAGTAGCATAGCCAAACATCTCCGCAAGTGGAGCCTGTGATTTAATCACCTGGGCATTTCCCCTTCTCTCTATGTTCTGAATCCTTCCACGACGGGAATTAAGGTCACCTATTACATCACCCATATATTCTTCAGGGGTCACAATTTCTATACCCATGATCGGTTCGAGGAGGACTGGCTTTGCTTTCTTGGCAGCTTCTTTAAACGCCATCGAACCTGCAATCTTGAATGCCATCTCAGATGAGTCTACTTCATGATATGAACCATCATAAAGCCTTGCCCTTATATCCACCACGGGATACCCGGCAAGAATTCCTCTGTCCGCAGCCTCTTTTATTCCTTTATGAACAGCAGGGACGTATTCCCTCGGAATACTCCCTCCAACAATTTTATTTTCAAATTCAAACCCTTTGCCGGGCTCTAAAGGCTCGATCTCTACCAAGACATGACCGTATTGTCCTCTTCCGCCTGTCTGCCTGATAAATTTTCCTTCTGCCTTTGCTCCTACCCTTATGGTCTCTTTATAGGCAACCTGTGGTTTGCCCACATTTGCACCTACTTTAAACTCCCTGAGGAGCCTGTCCACAATTATTTCAAGATGAAGTTCTCCCATACCGGATATAATTGTCTGATTTGTTTCCTCATTAAATGAGACCTTAAATGAAGGGTCTTCCTGAGCAAGCTTGGAAAGCGACTGGGAAAGTTTTTCCTGGTCCGCCTTTGTCTTCGGCTCAATCGCTACAGACATGACCGGCTCAGGAAATTCCATTGCTTCAAGGATAATCGGATTTTTTTCATCGCACAATGTATCCCCTGTAAGCGTGCTCTTGAGCCCGACGACTGCTGCGATGTCACCTGCGGAGACTTCCTTCATTTCCTCACGCTTATTTGCATGCATTTTAAGAAGCCTGCCGACCCTTTCCTTTATATCTTTTGTTGAGTTATACACATAAGAACCAGCACTTAATACGCCGGAGTAGACTCTTATAAAGGTAAGCTGCCCTACAAAAGGGTCTGTCATAACCTTAAATGCAAGCGCAGAAAATGGCTCACTGTCATCATTTGCATGCCTGACGATAACAGAATCCGTGCCAGGCACTGTTCCGGCCACGGGCGGGATATCAAGCGGAGAAGGAAGATAATCAACGATAGAGTCAAGCAGAAGCTGGACACCTTTATTTCTGAAAGCCGAACCGCATATAACCGGTGTAAGCTTCAGATCCAACGTGCCTTTCCTTAAAACCTTTTTTATCTCTTCAACACTTATTTCTTCCCTGCTGAGGTATTTTCCCATAATAGTATCGTCCACATCAGCAAGAGCTTCGATCATCTTTTCTCTATATTCATGTGCCTTAGGTAACATCTCCTCCGGGATTTCTCCTTCAGTATAATTTGCACCTAATGTTTCATCATCAAAATATATTGCCTTCATCCCGACAAGGTCTATAGAACCCCGGAATGTATCCTCAGCTCCTATGGGTATCTGCACAGGAACCGGTTTTGCATCGAGGCGTTCTATCATACTTTCCACACTCATAAAAAAATCAGCTCCAACTCTATCCATTTTATTCATAAATGCGATACGGGGCACTCCATATTTGTTAGCCTGCCTCCAGACTGTTTCTGACTGGGGTTCAACACCCGCAACAGCATCAAAAACAGCAACCGCACCGTCAAGCACCCGTAAAGACCTTTCTACTTCGATTGTAAAATCGACATGTCCGGGAGTGTCTATGATATTGATTTTATAATCTTTCCAGTAACATGTTGTAGCAGCAGAGGTGATGGTAATACCTCTTTCCTGCTCCTGAACCATCCAGTCCATGACAGCAGTACCATCATGCACCTCTCCAATCTTGTAGGTAACACCTGTATAATAGAGGATTCGTTCTGTAGTTGTAGTCTTCCCTGCATCGATGTGTGCCATGATGCCAATATTGCATGTCTTCTGTAGTGAAAATCTTGACAAAACTCTTCTCCTCTATTCTTTCTACCATCTATAATGTGCAAAGGCTTTATTGGCCTCCGCCATTTTGTGGGTATCTTCTTTCTTCTTGATAGAAGACCCGGTATTGTTAAAGGCATCCAGTAACTCACCCGCCAGTTTTTCCGGCATAGTCTTTTCAGCTCTTGCCCTTGAATAATTAATGATCCACCTGAAAGCCAGGGCTGAACGTCTATGTGGCCTGATCTCTATAGGCACCTGATACGTTGCACCGCCGACTCGCCTGGGTTTTACCTCCAGGACAGGCTTTGCATTTTCAAGTGCAGTCTTGAATACTTTAAGCGGGTCGCTTCCTGTCTTTTTCTTTAAAATATCAAAAGCGCCATAACAGATTCTCTCTGCTGTGGCTTTCTTGCCGCTCTCCATTATTGCATTCATAAATTTACTGACAATCTTACTGTTATATTTCGGATCCGGTAAAATGTCTCTTTTTTCAGCAACTCTTCTTCTTGGCATTTATAACTCTCTCTTATTTGGGCCTTTTGGCTCCATATTTAGATCTTGACCTTCTTCTGTCAGCAACTCCCATGGAATCCAGCGTGCCCCTAATAATATGATATCTGACACCAGGAAGGTCTTTGACCCTTCCTCCTCTGATCATAACAATAGAATGTTCCTGAAGATTATGGCCGACTCCGGGAATGTATGCTGTAACTTCCATTGCATTCATCAGTCTTACCCTTGCGACTTTCCTCAGTGCTGAGTTAGGCTTTTTGGGAGTAGTTGTGTAAACCCTTACGCAGACCCCTCTCTTTTGAGGACATCCTCTCAATGCAGGACTTTTGGTCTTAACCTTTACCTTTTCACGGCCATTTTTAACTAATTGTGCAATAGTCGGCACTTTTCCTCCAGAAATTTATTCTATTGTAAAGCTGGATTATACAGCAAGTGAAAATAATACCAGAGACGGTTTTTTTTGTCAAGGAATTTGCAACAAAAAATATTGCACCTGAAAAGAACAAGCAGAAAAAAACGATACCCCATCTGATGCAAAAGTCATGTCCGTGGAAAACTCCCGTTAACATAGTATTCTATCAAACATTCATTGGGAATAAGCATCTGCGTTGTCTGACCAGTTCCTCCCTTTCCATATATTTTTATTGTCAGGATTTTACTTTTAAATAAAAAAGTCCCTCTTGTTTAACAGAGGGACTTTTTCGGTCAATTACCCTTTTACCACATTGATTGCTCTGGGACCTTTTGGGCTCTTTTCAATCTCGAATATTACGGAATCACCTTCGGCAAGAGATTTGAAACCATCGCCGGATATAGATGAGTAGTGCACAAAAACATCTCCGCTATCTTCGCTTGTGATAAATCCGAATCCCTTGGATTCATTAAACCACTTAACTGTTCCTTTAGCCATACGTTACCTCCTTACTTAAAAACTAAAATCTCAGAATAAAGTCATACGAAATAAAAAAAGCCACAAAGCTAAAAGTCCTTGTGGCTTTATCAGATACAAAAACTTCTGAAACTTCAACCGTACATTACCATGTGCAACTGTAAAAAGTAAACATCTAACTCATACCATTAATAATCAATCAGATGTATTGAACATTCTCCATGCTCTTATGATATAATGCCTAAGAGAAAATCAAGGAGGGAACATTGGCTAAACATGCTGGAGCATATAGAAGTGACAAGAGGAGAAAAGAGATATTACGCCTGAAAAAGCAGGAAGAGAAAAGACAACGGCGTCTTAGCAAAGGGATCGAACCCCAAAAGGATACAGAAGTTGCAGCTTCAGAAACAGAAGTGATGGATTCAGAAGGTGTAACCAAAGAAGAATAAAATTAAGAGACGTTGAGTTCTGTTTTTATAAAATGATTCTGGCAATTGCATAGCTCAAGTATCTTTTCCTGCACCTCTTCGGGTGTTATGACAGCTCCGCCAGGTCTGCCATAAAACAATACTTCTGACCTGCCATTGACTGATAGTCTGACATCCTCTACCATCTGTCCTGCGTTCATCTCGATAGTAATAAACTGCCTGTTTTTCCCTGAGAGCAAAGAGAGTTCCTTTTCAGGAAAAGGAAAGAGTGTAACAGGCCTGAAAAGACCTATCTTAAACCCCTCCCGTCTGAGCTTCATTACTGAAGAAAGAGCGATTCGTGCAACAATTCCAAATGCAACTACTAAAACTTCAGAATCTTCAGCATAATAGCTCTCGAATCTTACATCATTATTTTTCATTATCCTGTATTTTTTCTGAAGCAGGTTGTTTCTCATTTCAAGTTCGCCATCACCCATATAAAGGGTTTTTAAGACCCGGGGGCTCCTGTCTTTACATCCATTAAGCACCCAGTCTTTTCGAGGCAGATCCGGTTGCAGATAAGGGTTAGGATAAAAAGGCTCCATCATCTGTCCAATGATACCGTCTCCGAGTATCATTACAGGATTTCTGTATTCATCTGCCTTATCAAAGGCAAGCATTGTAAGATCCCATAATTCCTGAAGGCTATAAGGCGCATATACAAGAAGCTTGTAGTCCCCGTGTCCTCCGCCCTTAACTGCCTGGAAATAATCTGATTGACAACCGGAAATATTGCCGAGCCCCGGGCCGCCCCTCTGCATATTAACAATTACTGCAGGAAGTTCGGCACCTGCAAGGAAAGATAGCGTTTCCTGTTTCAGGCTGATTCCAGGACTGCTTGAAGAGGTCATGGCCCTCATGCCGGCAGCAGATGCACCATAGACCATATTTATTGCAGCAAGTTCGCTCTCGGCCTGAATAAACACACCTTGAACCTCGGGCATCCTTTTCGACATATATTCGGGTATCTCATTCTGCGGGGTTATCGGATATCCTGCATAAAAGCGGCATCCTGCCTGAATTGCCGCCTCAGCAATCACTTCATTCCCTCTCATGAGGATTTTTTTATTATTCATGTCTGAAAATTATACCACAAAAATCTTTATATGTAGGGAACAAGAAGAGAGCCTTTGGTTTTTTATCTTTCGCAGCCATTCATAATTTTATCTCACATTTTAAAATGGAGTATATTTGACAAACCATCACGCCTTCTTTTATGATTTTTTACTTCAGAGGAGGTTCTATGTTTTTTCAGGATTTGATTTTACAGCTGCAACGATTCTGGGCTGAAAAGGGTTGCACCCTTCTTCAGCCTTATGATATGGAAGTAGGCGCCGGGACATTCCACCCTGCTACATTTTTCAGGGTCATAGGACCCGAGCCATGGAAGGCAGCATATGTTGAACCTTCAAGGAGGCCTACTGATGGAAGGTACGGAGAAAATCCAAACAGGCTTCAGCACTACTATCAGTACCAGGTCATACTGAAACCATCTCCTCCTGACAGTCAGGAGGTCTATCTGGAAAGCCTGTCTTATTTAGGGATAGACCCTCTCAAACATGATATCAGATTCGTTGAAGATGACTGGGAATCCCCCACCCTTGGCGCATGGGGTCTCGGCTGGGAGGTATGGCTCGATGGGATGGAAATCACCCAGTTCACCTATTTCCAGCAGGTCGGAGGGATTGACCTCAAACCGGTTTCTCTTGAATTGACATACGGGCTTGAAAGAATTGCCATGTATTTGCAGGAAGTTGACAATGTATATAATCTTCAGTGGTGCAAAGGCATAAAATACAGAGAAATTCATCACATCGGTGAAGTAGAATTTTCAAAGTATAATTTTGATTTTGCAGATACAGCGCTCCTGTCAAAACAATTCGATGCATATGAGAAAGAGTCAATCAGACTCAATAAACTTGGCCTCGTGCTCCCCTCATATGAATTCTGCCTGAAATGCTCGCATACGTTTAATCTGCTCGATGCGAGAGGCGCAATTTCTGTTACTGAAAGAACAGGTTATATTGCACGCGTAAGAAACCTTGCACGCCTCTGCGCAAGGGCTTACTACAAACAGAGGGAAGAGATGGAATTCCCGCTGCTTACGAATAACACTTAGTATCTCATCCTTACCCTGTATGTCAGCTTCACTTCTTTATCTTTCGGAACAGGGATAGCAAATTCCGCGGTGAACGCCCCTGTCCTGGTGTATTCATGAGACGAGTTGAGCATGCTCCAGTCCCCCGGTATCGGTTCAACAACCTTAACCGTCACGTCCTCCTTCTTATGGTTCCTCAATGAAATCTCAAATGCTGCCTCATAGGTGTCATATGCGATCTTTTTCCAGTCAGTCTGTTTTCTTGCACCAACCACATCAAATGCCTCTCCAAGTTTTATCCTGATCTTTTCATCCTTTGGTGTATGATCGATCCTGTCCTCTCCAACAAACTGCAGACTTCCCTCGCTGTCATGTTTATAAACCCTTACAATGCCTTTCGGCAAAGGCATTCCGAGATTGTTCTCCTTCTTATTGTTCATCTCAACAAAGACACCGACTTTCTGCTTTGTCATGGGTTCACTATACTGGCTGTAGTAATAATATTTCGCTCCCTGGAAAAGCAGTTCTTTTCTTACCGGTATATTCCCGGCGGCAACAAGACTTATCTGTTTCGTTTGGTTTTCTTTGATTGTTGACGGCCTCTGTAATGTGTATATGTGGTACTCAAAGAATTCTTCCTCTTTAAACTGCGGGGCTCCTGGTTTTGCTGCTGCCTCAGCATACCGCATGATCTTTTCCTTGTATTCATATTCATCCTTAACCCGGTTAACATCTCCTGCAACGAGTTTCAGTTTCGCATTCTTATATGCAGCGCCGCTTTTATTATCGATGGTGACCCATCCGGAAAGATCCGCCTTATCATCTTTATCATTTAATGTAAGCACATAATCAGCCCTCCAGTTTATACCGTTGGTAAGATATGAAGCCTCAACCTTCTGCGGTGATGCGAGATTGTTTTCGATAAGCCAGACAAGTGTGGGCTTTGAGATAAGATTTTCCGGAACACCGGGGAAAATAATCCTTCCGGGATGGCCGAAGGTTATTTCATCTCCTGTTTTGAATATCGGCCCTCCGTTATTTGACAGGAGTGTTGCTGTTACAACCTCTTCCCTTTCAGTGTATGGATTCTTGTAATAAAGCTTTACCTCTTTCCCCACATATTTATCGAGAAGTTTCTGGGGATTCAGCAAATCGTATTCATAGTTCTGTTCGAGTATCTGAAGGCTTGCAGAGTCTATCAGGGATTTAATAGAGACGCTTGCAGGGATTATCTGTGATGCAACATCCATGAACCTCAGTTCGCCGGTCCCTTTATCAAGTTTTATCTCCCTCTGATCTTTTACAAGTCCAAGGTTGACATTGTAGATGGTTATTGCTATGCCGAACTGGTCTTCCTGTCCGGTGGAAAGAATACCGTTTTTCTTATCTCTGCTATCTGCCTCTGCCATAGTCCCAAAGACAGTTATCAAAAGAATTCCAACAAAAGCAACAAAAAGATATCTCTTTCTCATGTTATCCCTCCTTGATGAATTTTAAATTGCTCTGAAGGTTTATTTAATATAGCCGCACATGGCTTTCCTGATTAACCTGGTCATTCAGCCTCTAAACACACCTAACTGCCCGTTACACAGCTTGTTTGTGAAGCTTGCTATAAGGCTTTATACATCTTAGAATTTTCATTCTTTTAGCCTTGATCTGATAAAGGTCATACTGATTTTGAAGGTTCAGCCAAAGTTCCTCTGAAGTCCCAAAGTATCGGGCCAATTTTACTGCCATTTCAGGACTAACATTTCTTTTTTCATTCACAAGCTCATTTACAGTACGAAAGGTTGTGTTCAAATCCTTTGCAATCTGAGACTGTGTCAGTCCGAGGGGCTCCATAAACTCAATTTTTAATATTTCACCTGGATGAGTTGGTTTTCTTTTTACATTAAACATAATTTTTGCTCCCTTAGTGATAAAACGTTATATTATTTACTAATAAGATCGAAAGTAAAGCGACATCTCAGCTTATTTTGTCATTCCGGCTTGTCCGGAATCTTTCTTTGTTTTCAGAAGGATTCCCGACTCCCGAAAGCATTCGGGATTGCGGGAATGACAACTTGTGAGGCTTTACTTAAGACCTTCTTAGTATATCACCTATTCAGCAATTTAGAAGGTTCTGATTTTATTGATTTTACTCATCAAAGCCGAACCGAAATTATTCACGATCAGATGCACATAAGACCAGCAGAGAGTAAAAATCGGGAAGTCTTAAAGATTCAAAGCTACTTCATCAAAGTCACAGAGTAATCATTTGGTATTCAGGTGAGCACAACACCTACGAGTGTTGATTTCTGAAATGAGATGGAGCCGGTCGATTTGCTGCAGAAACGAACAAGGTCTGTTATCCGCTTTGTAAGACTGACACATGAATTTAGATTTTTACCTATCTAAATATCTAATGCAAAATTGTCTTGCCTCGCTCTCTTAAACTTCAATTTCAATTTTTCAAATGATTTTTGATTCCTCAACCAGTTTTTAAAATTAAAGCCTTTAGTGGATAATTCTTCCTCATCTTCTTTTAAAGGTTTAGAATCCAAATATTCATTTTCAAGCTGCTCTTGAATTTTGTCACCAATATTCCTATACCACTTATTGACAAATCTGTCTTTGGTGAAAGCTTTTCCATCCAATATTCTATTTACAATTCGGGCACTATCATCAGGATATAAAGTTCTAATAATATGTCCATAAGCCCAAAAGAAATGCCATTTCGCCAAATATGATTGATACTCTAACGTTTCTCCCTTTTGGTTAAGAATCGACTTTGCTTCATTCCTTAAGTGGTCATTAATAAATAGCCACAACATAGAAATCGCTGCGACTTTCTTTAACCGTTCATCATTATAAAAAGAACATTCCTCATTATTATCGCCAAATAACTCCCAGTACTTTCCACCTGATGAAGGGTCAATGTCAAATAAAAAGTTCGAATTGGCATAAATTCGAGTCGGTTCATAGTCGAATGCGTACAAAAGTTTAGCCAGGGTTTCCATATTTAGATAAATTTCGTCTTTCGTCTTTTTAAAGAATATCCTCTTGGGTTGATAAATTAGTTTTCTGTATGGAGTGGATGCTCTGTAGAGATAACCCGGCAATTTATTTTGTAAAAATAATTGAATATCGTCATTTGAACGAAAATCAGATGCCTTAATCACAGATTGACTGTTGTTATAAGTAACTATTTTTTTATTTAAGCCCTTTTCTTTTTTTATGTCTTCTGTTTTAGTGACGCGTAAAAGGACCCTTACGTCTTTCAATTTCGATTCATTTTTGAAAGTACCAATCGTGCACGTTGTTTGAGCGCCATTGATAATTTGGAAATGTTTGACTACGAGTTGCAAACCCCTACCTCCCGCAGTCTGTTCTATTCTCACGTCTGTACATAACGCTGATATTCCATTATTGAAAAGGTAAAACATATGGGGATTTTCTTCTATTGTGTTTCGCATTTGTCTATTAATAGAATTCAGCCCGAGATAACCACGAATGTTATAATTGAACAATCTTCCCAAATAGTGATTATACAAATTTTTTAGCTCTGTCCCTTTAATTGTTGTTAGAATAGTCATATATTTCGTACTATCATCAAGGATATTTGTTAAATCTAAATATGCGTAATGTTTATTCTCGGAAAAATGGTCAATAATTTTTTCAATAGGGATTCTTACTTCCTCTGGAATGGGTTCATCATATGATTGTGCATTTTTATAGTCACTTTTAATCTCAGATAATGCTTTTAATTCAAAATCAATAGCGTAGTCATTAAATCGTTCACTTTGTTCCTTAGTAGCCATACCAAATTCTTCTCTAAGCTGTTCAGAGACCTTGTCATTGGTCAATAATACATAGTGAGCTGTCGACTTTTTGTTAAAGTCTCTCAGCAAATCTCTTACCTGGTCATTCGCATTTTTATTAAAAAATTCAACATCTGTTATCCTTGAGTGTATTCTTGCAAAACCAGAAATTTCATCTCTATTCAAACTATTCCTACTTCCCTTATATTTTGATTGGAAGATGTAATAGTTCTCTTCATTCCGATAAATAAAATCAACGTTCAAATCATTTTTATAATCACATCTTAACCCATCGTCAATTAAATCATCGTCAAATTTATATAAAAGTCTTCCAATATCCCTAACGTAAAATTCTAAAAACGCTTTCCCTTTCTGCTTTGTATTTGCATCAGATATTGAACGGATTCCTTTTTCCTCTAACAATACCCCCATTTTTTGCTCAATCATTTTTGAAATTGAATCGAGACTCATATCATGGCTCATTTTTCCACCCTCTTTTATATGAAAGTCGCTCCACTTCAATATACGCAGCTTAACCTAATGTTTTCATGAAATTTAAATTTGGTCTTGTTCATCTGTCAAAATAGATATTTCAATACTACATGTTACCCAACAATGATTTAAAGTATTTGCTAAATAATGAATTCCCACTTGAAATCAATAATATTATATCACTTCTGAAGGGTGAGTGCTTCAGGAAGTACCAAACCAGGGACAGAAATCTCGCAAGGCATTTCTTTCCCTTGAAGTCCTGCTTCAGCGAAACCGTCGCTAAAATAATCTTAGCAGAGTAAATGATCCTGCCTGAATCATGTCTGCCTGTTGACTTTGCTTTTATATGTGATAGCCTATAATTATGAGCAAGTTAATTGAAGACAGAGCTGTTGCTGAAGCCTGCAGGAACTGGTATGACCTGACAGACAAAGAGATTCTTGATATTTTGAAGCGCCATAGCAAGGAATCGCATGAATGACCTTCTTGCGATTATGACAATTATGTTCTGGCCGGTGATACCGCTTTTCTGGATCCCTGTTCACCTTGCAACGGGCTTTTTTAAGAGACTTGGCTTTTTAACATACATAATGCCGCTCATTACCTGGCTGCCATTGGCATATCTTATTTATCAGAATAGGGGTTTTATCCTCAAAAGCAGGTTAGATTTTCCTGCAGTTTTAAATATTGCCGGGATTCTGTTTTTAATCGCCGGCACACTACTCCATACCTGGACTGCGCGGCTGCTTGGTCTGTGGGGGATCACAGGAGTCCCTGAGATATCCTCAAAGCAGAGCGAGAAACTTGTTGCAGAAGGACCCTTTACAGTAGTCAGGCATCCTACCTATCTGGCGCATACCCTTATGTTTTCCGGTGTTTTTCTCATAACAGGCGCTGTTTCTGTCGCTATTGTAACGATACTGGATTGTGTAATAGTCAATACCATAATTATTCCCCTGGAAGAGCAGGAGCTTTTAAACCGTTTTGGTGAAGGTTATCGGTTATATAAAGAGGAAGTCCCATCCAGGTTTTTTCCTTTGCATCATAAAGAGAGATAATCATACATCTCTCAGATAAGAATATGTCTATGGTATACTTTTTATAAAAATCGGAGCATTGATGAATTTCATTGGTCTTGATGCAGGTTCTGTAAGTGTAAAGCTTGTCGTTCTCGATGAAAAAGGGGAAAAGCTTTACAGTCGCTACGAAAGACATAAAGGGCATCCTATTCTTGTTGCTCTTGAATTGTTAAGAGAAGTGAACCGTTCTTTCACTTCATCACTTCATGCCTTTTCACTTGCTCTCACCGGCTCTTCCGGCAGGCTGATCGCCTCCATCCTTCATATAAAACCTGTTAATGAGATTGTTGCACAGTCATATGCTACATCTAACCTGTTTCCGAATATAAAGACGATAATTGAAATGGGAGGAGAGGATTCCAAACTTATCCTTTTGAGTAAGGACAACGGCTCTGTAAAAGACTTCTCCATGAATTCTGTCTGTGCTGCCGGCACAGGTTCATTCCTCGACCAGCAGGCTGAAAGATTAAGACTCACCATAGAGGGATTCAGCGATCTTGCGCTCAGATCAAAGAAACCCCCGAGGATTGCAGGACGCTGCAGTGTATTTGCAAAATCCGATATGATCCACCTTCAGCAGATCGCAACCCCTATGGAAGATATTGTAGCAGGTCTCTGTTTTGCGGTAGCGAGAAACTTCAAGGGGTCGATATTAAGGGGCAGAAAAATTACACCTCCTGTATCATTCCAGGGAGGCGTTGCAGCAAACAACGGGATGGTAAGGGCTTTCAGGGAAATCTTCGAGCTTGAAGAACTGTTTGTCCCGGAGGACCATGCACTCATGGGGGCAATCGGTGCTGCATTGAAAAATATGCATGAAGGATCCATCCATGATTTTGACATATCACTGCTTGAGCAGTTTTTAAAATCATACAGGCCTCTCGAAGAAGGATATCCTCCTCTAAGGGACGAAGGTAGAATTATGAATGATGAAATACTGAGGAATGATTTTTCATCCTTCATCACTAACCCTTCAGCTAAAATCAGGGCTTACCTTGGCATAGACATAGGATCTATCAGTACGAACCTCGCAGTTATCAATGAAAAGGGAGAACTGCTGGCAAAAAGATATCTCATGACTGCAGGCAGACCGATAGAGGCTGTCAGAAATGGACTTTCGGAAATAGACGAAGAGATCGGCGACAAAGTTGAGATCATGTGCGTTGGCACAACTGGTTCAGGGAGATACATGATTGCAGATTATGTCGGCGCTGATATTGTAAAAAATGAGATTACAGCCCAGGCTACTGCAGCTGCTTTTATAGATAAAGATGTTGATACGATATTTGAAATCGGCGGACAGGATTCAAAATTTATCTCCCTGAAAAATGGCATTATAGTCGATTTTGAAATGAACAAGGCCTGTGCAGCAGGAACAGGCTCTTTCCTCGAGGAACAGGCTGAAAAACTGAACATATCAATAAAGGGAGAATTTGAGCAGTCTGCACTGAGTGCAAAAAATCCCTGCAGGCTCGGCGAAAGATGTACCGTGTTCATGGAGAACTCACTAATGGCGAACCTCCAGAAAGGCGCGGAGCAGAATGACCTCCTTGCAGGCCTTGCATATTCGATCGTACAGAATTACATAAACAGGGTTGTCGCCGGAAAACATATCGGCACCAATATATTCTTTCAGGGGGGGGTTGCCTTTAACAGATCCGTTGTAGCTGCATTCGAGAACTACCTCAACAAAAAGATAACGGTTCCACCTAACCATGATGTTACCGGCGCAATTGGCATGGCGCTGATAGCAATGAAGCATATAAAAAGCATTGACTCGGAGAAACAAACAGATCACCGTGTCACCGATTCTCCGCGTCTCCGCGTCTCCACATTTAAGGGTTTTGAACTTTCGAAGCGTCCTTATGAAATATCATCTTTCGAGTGTAAGGGCTGCCCGAATGTGTGCGAAATAAACAGAGTAAAGATCGTTGGGGAGAAAGGCTTTCTTTTTTTTGGCGGAAGATGCGAAAAATATGATGTAAGAAAGAAAAATACATCAGGGCATCCTGACCTCTTTTTGTTCAGAGAAGAAATGTTGTGGAAAGAACATCTTGAAAGATTGACAAGGAGTCACGGAGAAACAGCGAAAGGGAAAGATGAAGATATTTCCCCGCGTCTCCGGGTCTCCGAATCCCCGAGTCAAGTCAGGATAGGTATCCCTTATATTTTCTTCTTCCAGGATTATCTTCCTTTCTGGACAACGCTCCTTTGGGAGCTTGGCTTTAATGTCGAGGTATCTCCAAAGACTAACAGACAGATTGTTAATCTTGGCCTTGAGCGGGTACTTTCAGAAGCGTGTTTCCCTGTTAAGGTTGCACACGGCCATGTACAATATCTGCTTGATAAAAATGTTGATGCCATATTCTTGCCGAGCTTTGTCAATCTGAATACACCTGAAGATAGTCTGGATAAAGGATTATCCTGCCCCTATACACAAACGATTCCCTATATTTCACAGGTTGTATTCAAAGATATAAGCATAATCAAGCCTGTCATAAACCTGAGACGCAGGAGAACATTCATGATTAATGAACTCGCTGCTTCATTTAAACGATTTGGGATAAAAAAATACAGGATATCCAGGGCAATCAATACTGCACAAAAAGCACAGGATGACTTTTTGAATGCTATAAAGGCAAAAGGGAATGATGTCTTATCCGATATTAAGGATAAGACTATCGTCATTATCGGAAGGTCATATAATGCCCTTGACAGTGGCGTCAATCTTGAAATACCGAAAAAACTTGCGGACCTCAATATTTTGTCTGTTCCCTTCGATTTTCTGCCAACAGAAGGCTATGCGATAGAAAGCGAATGGCCAAATATGTACTGGAGGTCCGGACAGAAGATCCTCAACGCTGCCCGATACGTCAGAGAAACGGAAAACATTTATGCCATTTATATCGGAAATTTTCTCTGCGGACCTGATTCATTCATTCTGAAATACTTCAAAACAGAAATGGGGGAGAAGCCTTTTCTTCACATTGAGATAGATGAACACAGTGCTGATGCCGGAGCAATAACAAGGTGCGAGGCATTCATGGACAGTATCCGGAACCGGAAATCAGTAATCAGAAGGCAAATGTCAGGGGAAAAAAAATATTCGCTCCCGCCACTGATCACCCATAATTCAAAACGCACCATTTACATCCCCCGGATGTCAGACCATGCATTTGCCCTTGCAGCTGCATTTACACATTGCGGCATCGATGCAGAGGTTCTTCCTGAATCGGATAAAAAAACCACTGATGTCGGAAGAAAATATGTCTCCGGAAAAGAATGCTATCCCTGTACTGTTACAACAGGTGATATGGTTAAAAAAGTGATGGGATCTGGTTTTGTGCCTGAGAAAAGCGCATTTTTTATGCCATCGGGAACCGGCCCGTGCAGATTCGGTCAGTATAATGTCTTTCACAGGCTTGTCCTCGATAATCTGGGATATGGAGACGTACCCATCTTTTCTCCCAACCAGGACACAACTTTTTATAAAGACCTGGGGATTGTAGGGAAGGATTTTACATTGCATGCATGGAAGGGTATTGTTGCTTATGAACTACTTACCAAAAGTCTGCATGAAATAAGACCATATGAAAAAGATAAGGGTTCTGCAGATGAATTATATGAGCATTATTTGCAAAAATTATATATGTCATTAAAAACCAACACTAATGGCGCCCTTGAGGAAACTCTCAGGGGAATCAGGAAAGACTTTGAACATCTTCCCCGATATGATGGGAGAAAACCTTTAATCGGCATAATCGGTGAGATATTCGTCAGATCTCACCGCTTCTCGAATGAAGACCTCATCAGAAAGGTCGAGGCGCTGGGGGCAGAGGTATGGATTGCGCCGGTTGAGGAATGGATATATTATGTAAATCTTGTTGGTTTAAAGAAGGCATTGTTAAAAAAAGAAAAGTCTGCTATTATTAATTTTCTTTTAAAGAAGTTCTTTCAGAAGAGGATTGAGCATAGATTTGCTAAATATTTTGAGGGCTTCTTAAAGACATTAAAAGAGCCGGAGACAAAGGAAATCCTAAAAAAGGCATCACCTTACCTCCATAGTTCATTTGAAGGTGAGGCTATTTTAAGTATCGGGAAAAGTATTGATCTTCTGGAGAGAGGATCTTCTGGTATTATAAATGCTATGCCTTTTGGTTGTATGCCGGGCACTATAGTCACAGCTATTATGAGAGGGGTTAGCAGGGACTACGGCATTCCATGCATCAGCATACCGTATGACGGGACAGAATCTCCTGTTACTGAGATCCAGCTTGAGGCGTTCATGGACCAGGCAAGAGCATATAAACGAGAGTTGAGAGTTAAAAGTTAAGAGTTAAAAATATTATACTTTTTAACTTTTCACTTTTAACTTTTTATTTTTAACTGACAAAGGAGGTATATGTGTGGGAAATGTAAAGAAGTGGCGCAAGAAAAAAATGAGCAAGCATAAACATAAAAAGCTCAGGAAAAAGACCAAATTCCAGCGAAGAAAGAGCAAATAACTCTTCAAAAAATATAGTCAACATAAAAAGAGGCAGGAATAACCTGCCTCTTTTTTTGCTTCTTTATGCGAATATACCTGTAAATGCTTTTAGCAGTAAAGGATCATATAGGGTGCCGCTCCCCTGCAATATGAATCTCAATGCATCTTCTCTTCCAAGCTTTCTCCGTTCATAAACCTTTCCTGAAACAATGCTGTCATAGTCATCGGTTAAGCTGACTATTCGGCTGAAAAGGTTTAATTCCCTCGTAGTTAGCACTTCGGGATAACCTGAAAAATTTGCTTTCATATGGTGTTCATAAGATACGAGCATTGACAGGATCAGGGTTTCGCTGAGTCCGAATGATTTTAAAAGTATCTTTAACCCATCTATGGGATGCCTTTTTATCAGCTCCAGTTCTTTGGGTGAAAAATCAGTCTTCTTATTGAGAATACCTGAGGGCAACTCTATTTTTCCTATATCGTGGAAAAGTGCTGATATGGCCAGTGTCCTGAGGTGTTGCCTGTCAAGACAGATTCTTTTTCCGAGTATTACCGAGAGTACGGCTACATTTACTGCATGAAAAGCATAATAGTCTTCAACATTACTCTCAGCAGTGAATCCTAACAGGTAGCTTTCGTCTGTTGAAATGCAGTCAATGATTAACTGAATAGCCCTCTTTATCTGCTTTAATTTCACCCTTGTGCCTGATTTCAGAGAATTGTTCATTTTTTTCAATGATAACAATGCTTTTAAGTATGCCCTTTTTGCTACCGCATACCTATCTTTTAAATCAATCCCCTCTTCTTTCTGCAGGAATACCGGTCCTCCGATCGTAATGCCTTTCGCCAGCTTTTTTTCAAGAGTTGTCTGGATCTCTGCTGCATCAAGCCCCTCTCTTAAAGAGTATGCCAACAGAATAAGGTCATCAACTGTAAACGGAGACCTGAAGTCAAACACCCCTATGGATTTTTTCTTGAATTCCATTGCAAGGGAACTGAAAATCTCGATATCGGATATACCGGCTTTTATCCTGACACCTTCGATATAGAACGAACCTTCGATTATCTTGAGAGTAAACTCACCTGATTCTTCAAGGAAAATGTTGATATCATCCAGCATTTTTTTTGCCATGTTGATGATTGTCTCATTCGCGGAGTCATAAATTCCCACTGTCCTGACCAATATAGCAAAATTGACTATGAAGGACTTGCCGTATCGGGATACTCTATTTTCTATTGTTTCCACTCTTTTGCATCTCCCTGAGTACCCTGTGGCACGCTTCCCTCAGGATATCCTTTTTTGATCCGCTTTCCTTTTCGACCAGCACAAAAGCTTCAGGCATTTCGACAAGACCAAGACCATATGCAGCAGCTGCCCTGATCTCTGTAACTTCATCTTTTTCAATGAACCCTTTCTTTTTAAAGAGCTCGGAGAGAACCGGGAATGCATTCTTCCCCCCAAGCAGAGCAAATGTTTCGAGCATTTCCTTCTTTTCTTCAAATGACTTTTTCTTCAGCTCCTCAAGCGATACATATTGCTTGAATGTCTGGAAAAGAGATGGATCCTTAAATCGTTTTAACGCCTTGAGAGCCCTGATTCTTATCGTTATGTCGTCATCCTTCAGTGCAACAAGAAAAAGGCGTTTTATGTCTTCGGAGTCAATGCCCTCCAGTGCCTTTACCGCTTCTCTCCGCACCTTCAGGTTCGGATGCCTCACTACCTTCTCAAGAAGTTTCACCCCGTCAGGATTTCTTGTCATGCCGAGAATCATTGTAATGTTCCTCACGAGATACCATCGCTCATCATTTAACGCTGCTGAGAATACATCAATATCCTGTCTGCCTGATTCGGCAAGAACTTCACACAGAAGTTTCCTCTGTTTCATATCCTGAAGATCCCCTAATATCTCGATCATATGCTGTATCGAATTTTTATCAAGGAGATACAGATACTGCCTGACAGTTTCGATTTCTGAAGCTTCCCGGAAAAGTATCCTTAATTTCTCAGGGCTTCCTGCCTTATCTACGATATTGCCGATTAATGTATGCTGTTCCGGGGTATGATATCCGGAAGAAAGTTTCTTGAGATTTTTCAGTATTTCAATCGTACCGCTTATATCTTTATTCTTCATTCTGATGTCTATTATCTTTCCGATGTTCTGCAGGATCTCAGGGAAGGCTCCATTGTTATTCTCCTTTGACATCAGCTCAAAGAAAAGCTTAACAGCCGAAGCAAGAAGTGGCTGCTCTTCAAGCGAGTGGAATTGATCCTTTAGAATATTAAGCTCATCAACCGTCAGCGGTTCTTTTTTGATTTCAACGGGTACAGACCCTGTCGTTTTTTCTTCATAAACTGCGCTTCCTGTTTTGGGTTCTTCAATGGCCTCTTTGTCAATACCTTCCAAAAGCAGGCTTTCTTCAACGGCAAGAGTATCATCTATTGTATCTTCAACCGTAGAATATCCCATGTTCTTTATGTTCTTCTCCCAGAGAAGCGTTACGATATCATCTTCGTCATTCATCTCTGATTTCGCTGCAAACCTCAGGATATCAATAAATTCCGTTATCTCATCGATCGATATGCCTTTATAGAAACTGATCTGCCTGATGCCGTCTGCAAACAGTAACATGGCTATATTATCGGCCCTCTCTTTGCTGTGGAAGACTTCCCTCCCTTTATAGAGTAAAGAGTTTTGCTCTACATCAAGGGCCAGTTCATCATTCAATTCAAAATAGAGAATGAATTTTTCAAAAAACTCCGTTGCGACTTTCTGATATATAGGATTATCCTTTGGATAAAGGTTGAACGTTTTGATTGTTGTAGTAAGTGTCCTTAATATCTCCTTTACACGTTCCAGTTCATTTTCATCTACTTCCGCTCTGATATTTTCTTCGTCCATATTTAATAATTGCATTTTGACATTATCATGTCAAAGGCTTTTTTAAGAGTCGCACCGCTTTTATAAGCAGGCCCTATTGACTATATAACTCATGAATGGAGTATCATTAACAATGTTTACACCCTTCTTGACAACAGGCATCGGGAGTCTTCCTCATACAGACCCGGAAGAAGCATGCAGCATCGTAATTGAGACTCTTGATATCCCCTTCTGGCCTCAACTCCCCAAGCTGTCATTCCGCGAATCGATGATCGCCCAGTTCTCTGAAGGACTGCCTTTCTTAAAGATTGATGAAAAACGGGAAACAATATGGCTACAAAGGGATGGCGATGATCTGACACGGTTTTATGAGACCTACTCTGACAAAATGAAGCTTGCTGTCTCTGATAACTTTGCTGCAGGATTTTCCGTTTTTCTCAGGAAAATCAGGGACAAACAGTTCCCATTCCTGAAGGGTCATGTCACAGGCCCTTTGACATTCACCCTCGGTCTCAAAGATGCTGATGGAAGGCTTGTTTATTTTGACGAAGAACTGCGTGAAATTGCTCTCATGGTCATTAAGGCGAAGATTGCCTGGCAGATAGAAGCACTAAAACCTTATGCCGGACAGGTAATCATCTTTATAGACGAGCCCATCCTTTCTGCACTCGGAAGTTCGAGCTACATCGGTGTTGACCCTCAGGAGGCCTTGCGGCTTTTAAGGGAAACTTCAGATGCTGTAAAAAATGCTGGTGGTATCCCGGGCATTCATTGCTGCAGTAAGGCTGACTGGCCGCTGGTCATAAACAGTGGCGTGAGCATTATCAGTTTTGATGCATATGACTATGTCGAAACAATTTCGCTGTATCCTGCGGAATTCTCCAGTTTTTTGCAAAGTGGCGGATACCTGGCATGGGGGATCGTACCGACAACTGAAGCCATCCGCGATGAAACCACTGATTCAATAAAGAAACGTTTTGATACCGGGATTCAAATATTGTCGAAGACACTGCCTGAAGACCTTTTGCTTTCACAGATTCTCCTGACGCCCTCATGCGGCACGGGCTCAAGAAGCATAGAGGAGGCAACAAAGGTTTTCAGAACTCTGGCTGGATTGAAGAAGTTATTATTATGATTCACCCTTACCCTGGCAGGAGGGATATGTAAATTTCAAACCGACTCGATATTTATTCCCTTCAACTTTATTTGCCCATCTTACAACAGCAACCTTTGCTTTAATATTGTTCATTTCTATTTCATCCTTAAATATCACTACATATCCCTTTTCAAGCAGACAGCCTGTTACTATACCAAGCCCGCCGTTACTGATATCGACGGAAACTGCAGTATCACTGATATTTTTCACTTCTCTAAAAATTAAGGCAACTGCAGAATATCTCACAGACATTGTAAGTGGTGTTCGTTTATGTTGACGTAAATTATTCTTACTTCCAGTTTCTTTCATCAGAAATTGTTTTATCCCTGTCGATCAAATTCAGGTAAGTTACCCTTTACAATCATCTTTTGCAGACCAGCCATAGTTTCATCAGAGAGCTTATTTGCCCATATGACCTTTGCTTTCATTTGCTCGTCTCCAATGGAGAGATTAACGATATAACCTGTATCAATACTTGGATTACCAAGTATCTTTATGCCCAGACCTTCTTGAGAGAAGTCTTTTGTCCTTACTTCAAGATGTTCTCCCTGATACGAGAAAACAATTGGAATCTCTTGTTTCACCCGCTCTTCACACCTCCTGTCAGCGCCATATTTCCCACTAAAGTTTAATCCGCAATAAGGACAAAGTGAAAAGCATTTATCATCAGCACTATATGAATTCTCATTGCATTTCGGGCATATAAATTTTTCCACTAAAATACCTCCTGTGAAATAGTATTGCTCTATAAGCAAGATGAATGCCATGTATGAAAATCCCTAATAATTTGGTAGCGTAGAAAAAGAGAGACCTGGGCAATAAAAGCGATTGCCCTCCATTTTATGGTAATAATAGTTTTGGCAAACTAAACCATAAAAAAAGGAGGGCAATATGGGGATACCCCCACAGGGAG
>JBAQLU010000214.1:0-2549 GCA_049302065.1 Thermodesulfovibrionales bacterium | reverse complement strand
CGTCCAAAACTGCAAAAAACACATCGTGGACGTTATCTTAGCAGAATAAGTACGTGGATTTTAGTGAAGTCCTCATACTGGACGTCGACAGATTGGGTTTATAAATACTTTTGCAAGAGGCTCATTTAATAAAAGGATTTGCTTTCAGAACGAAAAGAAAATTCCTGATGTTTCTAACTAAATTGTGTGGGTGGTTAATTTCCATACTAAAATATATTCTTAAAGTTGTTTTTGGAAGACTACTTGATGATAAAAGAGATGCTTTTTCATACTTGAGAGGATATAAAAAAGAAGATATGCAATTAACAAGTGATAAGACTATAAGTTTCTGGGGTTATAGAGCTTCAATAAACATAGTTGTAAGTTTTAGTTTTTTAATTTTATTGTTATTCTTTCTTTTTAAACCTTTTCTGAGTGCTTATTTTTCAAAAGAAATAACTTCAGATTTTTTTATTGCTAATGGAATAATTGCCGTAGCTTTTTTATTTATAGGTCTATGGGTATTAGACCATCTAATACCCATAGTGCTATTTACGATAATAAATGGTTTGATAAAATTACGTTTTAAGCTTAGTTTGGTAAAAGTGAGAATAGGATAATATGTTAGGACTTACAGAGATATATAAAAAACTTATTTGGATCGAAAAGATCCCGATTCTTTTCACTTGGAGGTTGCTTTGGAAAAAAGGTATGATGCCTTCGGAGTAAAAGATGCGTGATCCCTGTATTAGTGGCAACGAGGCAACCCTTCCTTCCTGAAACAAACGGGCATAGACATTATTATGATTGTGTATGGTACAATGCGTAATAAATAGGCATATTTTTCCTATCTTCTTAATAAAGAATTTTTGCAGACAGAAATTTCTGTTAAGAGGGAAAAGGGTTCATGGACAAAGAACTCCGCATACTGATTCTCGAAGATGTTCCTGCCGACGCTGAATTAGAAGAGAATGAATTACGTAAAGCAGGAGTGTTGTTCACCTCAAAATGTGTAGACACAAAAGAAATCTTTCAAAAAGAACTCCTTGACTTTTCCCCTGATCTTATCCTATCTGACTACTCTCTTCCGTCTTTTGACGGTATTGCAGCATTAACAATCGCACAGGAAAAGTGTCCTGATGTGCCCTTCATTTTAGTAACCGGTGCTATGGGTGAAGAATTTGCCATTGAAACCCTCAAGAAAGGTGCGACAGATTATGTGCTAAAAAGTAATCTGAAACGTCTTGTTCCCGTGATAAACAGAGCTTTAGAAGAAGCCGAAGCGCGTGCTGAAAGAAAACAGGCGAGGGCAATACTCCGAGAGAGTGAAGAACGTTATGACGCTTTATTTAAAAATACCCATGACATGATCCAAAGTGTTACGCCTGATGGTCATTTCAATTTTGTAAATCAAGCATGGTTAAAGGTAATGGGATACACGTTGGATGAACTCCAGAAAATTACCATTTTTGATATTTTGCATCCAAGTTGTATGTCCCATTGCAGGGAAGCTTTTCAGAAGGTAATGTCGGGAGAATCGTTAGATAATATAGAAGCAATATTCGTTTCGAAAGAAGGGCGCCACATTGATGTTGAAGGCAATGTGAGTGCCCGCTTTGTTGGAGAAAAGATAGTTGCCTCACAAGGGATATTCCGCGACATTACCGAACGCAAACATGCAGCGGAAGCGTTGCAAGAGAGCGAAAAAATGTACCGACTGTTGGCAGAGAATACTACTGATATGATCACACTACTTCAGCTTGATAGTACCTATCTTTACATTTCTCCTGCATGCCGAACTTTGTTCGGTTATGAAACGGAAGAATTATTAGGCACAAAGGCATTCGGTCAGATTCATCCAGATGATGTTCAAAGGGTCATATCCATTTCACAAGAGGCCGTAAGAACAGGTGGATCGACTGTGTTGCAGTATCGCCATCTCAAAAAGGATGGTCAATATGTTTGGGTAGAGAGCATGGGTAAAGTTATAAAAAATGAAGTAACAGGGGAAATTGGGGATATCATCTGCGATGTCCGTGATATAACTGAGCGTAAACGGGCGGAGGAGGAAATCCTGAAAACTAAGCGGGACTGGGAAGATATCTTTCATGCAATCGGACATCCGACTATCATACTTGATGCAGATCATAATATTATCTCTGCAAACCGTGCTACGCTGAAGGCATTAGGAGCACATTCTGAAGAGGAGATAAAAGGGAAAAAGTGCTATGAGCTTTTTCACAATACCAAAGAGCCACCGCAAGGCTGTCCCCTTGAAAAAATGCTTACATCAGGTAACTTTGAAACAGTTGAAATGGAGATGAAAGCCTCTGGGGGAGTATATCTTGTTTCCTGCACTCCAGTGCTTGATGAAAAAGGCAATCTTCAGAAAGTTATCCACATAGCTACAGATATTACTGACCGCAAGAGGGCAGAGGATGCGCAGAAATTAGAAAAGGCATATTTTGAACAGTTATTTGAAAATGCACCAGAAGCAATTGTCGTCGGTGACATTGAAGGTAGGATTGTACATGTTAATGCAGACTTTAATAAATTATTCGCATATACAC
>JBAQLU010000213.1:0-5759 GCA_049302065.1 Thermodesulfovibrionales bacterium | reverse complement strand
GCTGGGTATAGACTCCATTTAGTTGCCTCATTCCATGAGAAAGATTTCCATCAGGTGTCTCTATGATCAGGTGATAATGATTATTCATAAGGCAATAGGCATGACATAGCCAGTTGTATCGGGTATTTGCTCTATGAAGTACCTCAAGAAATATCCTTCTGTCTTCGTCTTCTTTATAGATGGGCTTCCTTGCATTTCCTCGTGAAGTTATATGATAGACTGCTCCGTCATATTCTATCCTGAGAGGCCTTGCCATATTGTTTTATAACATAATAATGGATTAAAATGCAAGAAACAAGACCTGACCCCATGGCACCATGGCAGGTCCAGTCGCCATCGTAATGGTAAGCTTGTATTGCGTCTCGTTTTCGGTTGGTGTTTGATTGAAACATAAAATGGATTTTACTTCTTCTCTATATTTTTCTTTGGGAATGTAGTGACTATAATGAGTTATCTTAAATATTTTGAATTCAGACTTGAAGTTTCTGTATAGAATTGCATGAGCATCATTTCCAAAAGCAACAATAGTGGGATTATTAACCTCTAAATCATTTAGTTCTTCACGGAATACCTTCACATTCTCTTCTTCAAATTTCTTATTATTCCTCAGATATCTCATCACTTTGCCAGATGCTTTTTGGTCAAAATCTTTGATGATATCTGTCATGTATGCGCCCCAAAAAGGCGAGTTTCTCAGTGCATATCTAATTTTATATGCTCCACCACCAGGCCCATGAAAATTAGCGAGCGTACTTGGAATTCCCTGTGAAATATTTAAGCCAACCAGAACGATATCAGGCTTTAATTGACTTAACAAAGCTGCATTAATATTAAAATCAAAGACACTTAGATCCCCCATATTGTCTTTTGGCTTTTCTTTTTCGTCAGCCCATATCGCCCAACTGGCATAATGCCCATACTTCTTTTTTATTAATTCAAACTGTGATCGATTTATCATATATAAAAATATTTACCCCTAACGACCATGCTCAGGGGCGCGGGGCACTAAGGCCAGAACTGAAAAAGAAAAGCGGTTAATCCCGCGTCGCCTGGAGCAACGTGTTATCAGTTGTATCCGAGCCATTGATTTATTTCTGATTTTATTTCGGCCAATTGGCTATGTATTTTAGTAGATGAGAAATGGTAGATTTCTTTGATTTTGTTCCCATTAATTATTTTTGTAAATTGGTTCTTCGAGCCAGCAGCAAAATCTGCCCAAACAAATAAATCATTGTCAAGATGTGTCTTTTTAATTCTGACAATGTCTCTCAAAACGCCATTTGAGACAAAGAATAGCTTACGGCTACTATCCTTGATTAATTTATCTATATAACGCTGATGCTTCAGGGAGACCATCTTGAAGAATTGTTTCTTGTTTTGAGATTTGTTCCCTATGGTCGGAACGTCGAGAATTTCTAAAAATGAAATATGCTCTGCGTACTTCTCTGTCGGCCTAAGCCCGAGTTTGCTGAAATTGCGATGGAATGGAACGCCAGCTTCGTTGCGATTGAATGGGTAGTCTGACAACATAAAAGGGTGATGACATCCATATTTGTTCCAGAAGGAGATACCGTCTTTTTGATATTCAAGTATGTATTTAAAAAATGGATGTTTTGAAATCTCCGGTGAATAATTTGCGTCTGAGCTTAAGAATATAATTGATGCTTTTTCGGGGACTTGCCCTTGGAACGGTTTCTTGTTAAAAAGCTCCAGCATTTCATCGGATGTATGTTTCTTAAATGTCATTATTTTTTACTGATAACGCATAAAATGAGACGCAGGGGCAACCAGCCTTTTCAAAAAACCACAGAGGTTATTACCTGTCGCCTCGATTTATTTGTTAAATACGCCTATTTCATTTTGTTCATTTTTGAATTTTTTTCTAACCCATAGCACAAGAACAATACCCCATAATGGAAAAAGAATAACAAATTGCGCCATAAGTCCGCCATTGGCAACACCGGTCGCAGCCGCTATGCTGAGAGAAGCACCTTTCAAATTCCAGCCTACAAAACCAAGTGAAAAGAAATAGAGCACTTCGCAGAGCAGAATTGCTATGAAGAGGTTCGTAAAACGAATTTTAAGTCTCATGAAATATACTCCGCAAAATATGAGCAGCAAATAGAAGACCACACAGATTGCGGACATGGCATAGAATGATGGGTAGAAATATAACAAGTTTTTTTCTTTGATTAATTTCTGGAAAGCTCCGGAAAAGCTTGCCCATATTGTAGACATATTATAAAAAAGACCGAGGACAGCACAGATAATGGAAACGACCCCCAAGGTGATGAGTGATGCTTTTATATTTCTTTTCATTTATTTATTCTTGCATTTAACGCGATGGCTCACCCGCGCCGGAAACGCCTCTGCCAACACAAATCACGCTTATTCGGCGTCGGCGTGGAGCCAATTGTTGTGGGGCCTTTCATTCTACTTGTCTTTAATTTCTGCAAACTGGAGGATCTTATGAATATGGTCTTCATATACTTTCCACGCATCGTCTACGTCAGTTCGGAAAGTAGTCGTATCAAAGCCGTAATTAAATACCTCGTATCGATATTTTTCCCATGCCTCTTGGTATGCAGTTCTTTTGTCTTCGGAGACATGGGGCCTGAATATCTCAATGGCAGATGCTTGAGTAAGCAGAGCTTCTTTGAGCGATCTATCAACATCGAAAGGGGGCACGGTGTCGCCGGAGTAATTCCTGTGTTTCTTAGCCAAATAGAGAATGGCGAGTGTCGGGGCGAAAGCTCCGCGAATATCGGCAGCGGCTTTGTTGCTTTCAGTGATTCGCAAAACCTCAATACTGCGAGAAAGAGCCAAATAATGTTCGTAGAGAGCCTTAAAGAAATAAACAATAACACCGCCCGTCACGCCACCCGACAGGAAGATAACTGCATCTTTAATCATTTGATTCATGATCCGTTCATTATTTTCTTATTAGGATTTGATTCGGTGGTGATACCCGGATTCATTTATTATCATTTTCGTATTCGTCGTTATTTATATACCCACAACGACCAGCATAACCCGCAGGGGTTAACTCCAAATTAAAAAATCAAAACAGCGTTAACCCCTGTCGGTGTTGATGCCTTTGTTGTGCGGTTTTCTCATTTCTTTGTCTTTCATTGGTGTTATTACTTATTCTTTGAGATTATTCCTGGGTTTTTTCCTTTAACATTTTAAGATAAGCTTCTCTTGAAGGTCTCACCAGTCCCAATTCAGCTGCTTTACCTTTATAAAATTCACCCTTTGTGACATACTCCTTTGCTTCTTCACCATCGAGTTGTTTGCTGTATATCAAATAAGCTCTACCCAGACTATCATTAAGCTCAGGCGAATTTAGAGACGTTTTAACAGAGTACTCCAAATATTTGATAGCCCGTCTCATATCACCATGCTGACCCCAATAGATAGCATTTTCAGCGACTAAACGAGCCAAGAGTTCTTTTTGAGAAAGAGACCTAAGATATGCCCCACTCTTGATGCCTATTTCGGATATCTGAAGTTCCTTAATATATTCCTCATCTGAGATGTAACCGCCTTGTCCAGATGCCTCAATATTTTGCTCTTTAAGGTTTGAATCGACATACCTTACGAAAAGATGATCCGGCACGGCTACCGCATACACGGGATAACCAAGGCGCTGGGCTATAGCAAGATAAAGAACAGGCATTGAGGCACAATTGCCTTTGCGCCTCTCGAGAAGACCATTCAAGACACGATTCTTAAAGTTTTCGCCTTCTGGATCTGCCAAGTCGTATTTTATTCCAATTATCTTATATAGAAGCGTGTTCAGCATCCTAATTCTATAATCAGGGGCGGCACTGCCATTCGTCATAGTTTTTGCTCTTCCGACTTCATAATCTATCAATGCCGAATAAACATCTATATCGATCTCAGGATATATTTCCTTTGCCAACGTCAGGGCTGCGATGCCGATGTCAACTTTTTCTTCGGACAAGGAAAGAAGAGCCATGATTTCTTTTTCAAAATCGTCAGCAATTGCGGCACGGCTCTGCAAGAGGATGACTGCAAGAAAACAACTGCCAATCAGCAGTAGCTTTTTTGCTTTACCCTGAGCAAGAGTTCGTTGACTTAACCTTAATAAGCGAGCCACCTTTAAACTTTAAAATAACATTATCAACTGAAAGTTCATCTTCTTCGTCTTTCTTTATAAGATAATCTTTCCCAAAGCGTTTTGTAACAATCTGTTCTATTTCGGAACGGTTCATTTGTTTGCCAGTCTCCAAAAGAAGACTCTGTAGAACTTCTATTTCCCTGCACCGATCTTCGTGTTCCTGAAGCATATACGTGATCGTTACTCGCGAATCGAACCACGCATAGAGAAAGAATAAGCAGATAAGAAGTAAAATTACTAATCCCGAAAGCCAACCTATATGGGCTTTAATCCACGCCATTATTCCACTTTCCTCCCAGCTTCAACAGCATCTGTCGCAAAGGTCTTGCAGTTATTGTTGATGATGCTATACGGCTTTCGATCTTTATCGTTTATGCGATCAACGGCAAAATCGACAGTCTTTTGAAAATCAGCATCTTTATAATAAGTTGCATCAACCGGTTTGTTTTGCCCGTAATGTTCCGAAATAAAGTTATAAAGATTTTTTAATGATTTTTCTGTTGGTTCACCGTCTTTCATAACTAAATTTGGCACCTTTTGGTTCTGTGCTTTTCCAAAAACACTACCATAACGACCATATTCGTAATACTTTGTCACCCCTGTATCTGGATTAACCGCTATTACTGCAGAGTGGCCGAGCGGGAGCCTGAAACCCAACCCTGTATTGGCCTGATATCCGACGTACTTTACAAGAACGGCATCACGACCATCGGCATCGATGTATTTGTATGGATTATTCAAACCGTAGGCGTATCGATTAAGCTTCTGTGGATTAAGTAGCATTTCGTAATTTGTTTTACTCGTTTTCGGATCAACGGGGCCAACCGGATCAGGTGAGATAAATCGTCCAATTTCATCACGGTAATACCTTACGAGGATGTAGTGAAGCCCTGTTTCTTTGTCTTTCTCCTTGCCAATGAATTGTTTATTATTTTCGACAGACCCCGTAATACTCTGAACTTCTCCAAATGGCTTATAATCGGCCCTCCAGACAACTTGACCACTCGAATCTGTTATAGCGAGCGGCGAACCTGCGGGGTCGTTATGATAGAAAAATACTTTTTCACCCGCAAAGGCGGTTCCTGCAAAGATAAACATAACTGCGATCATACTGCTGAGTAATCTTAAAATCCATCTCATGACTTTCCCTCCTCCGATAAAAAAAGTTTTCAAATGGAACGGCTGATCTATTTTACAACCTTCTCTCCTTTTCTGCTGCACATAATTTCAGATGCTTTTGTATTTATTGCCGTTAAACAGTCTTTGTCGTTCTTTATGCCGTCATGGTCTCTTCATTCGACGTAATAATTCCAATTCCGGGGACACCATACTTATTTTCTCCTCCTCTTTTAACATAAAACTGAATATAACACCCCAGAATTCAAAACCCGCCTCTGAATTTAGTAAGGGGTCCCAGGAATACCTAACAATGTTTTTTATGCCTTATACTTTTTCTCCGCCTCAGCGTAACACGCGTCGTAAAACGCCCTTATACTAATTTGACGACAAATGTAGAGTATTAAACCAGTCAAAAGAAGTTAAAGAACGAACGATATTAGGCTGCTGTTCAAGTGTCACAAGAGATGAACACAGCAGATCTTCAACATCATCCAGT
>JBAQLU010000212.1:0-3925 GCA_049302065.1 Thermodesulfovibrionales bacterium | reverse complement strand
TTTTATTCCATATCATTGAGTTTTTTTACCGGCGAGGGCATGAGAACGCCTACGCAGTTTGTCGGACTAGATAATTACATTAAACTCTTTACGCAATATCCCTTTAATGAAAGGTTTTTTAACGCCTTAGGCAATACTGTGATATTCTTCCTTATTGTAACTTTATTTCAAAATGTCCTCGGATTTTTTATTGCAGTTTTAATATCAAGAAAATTCAGGGGTAATAATTTTTTCAAAAAATTAAGTTTTTTGCCAACTACATTGTCAGTATTGGTAATCGGATTCATGTTCAGGATGATGTTAAATCCGACATGGGGTATTTTTGACAGGATACTTGAAGGATTAGGCCTGGAATCTTTAATAAGGCCCTGGCTTGGAAACACAACTACGGCGCTGCCGGTTTTAGCCATTGTCGTCAGTTGGCAGTTTCTGGGTGAAGCGATACTGTTCTATACCGTTGGTATTGCAAATATAGACAATGAAATTTTAGAAGCTGCCAGGATAGATGGGGCTAACTCCATGGCTGAAATAAGGCATATCATATTCCCATCCATACTTCCTATTATAGGAATAGTTACCATACTTATCTTTATAGGTGATTTTACACAGTTTGACATTGTATATGCAATGACAACCACAAGAGGCAACCCGGTTTACAGCACGGACCTTTTGGGATCTTTGTTCTACAGGTCAACATTCCAGTCGCCGGAAAAAGGAGGCTGGGGTATAGGTATGGGTGCCACTCTTGCCAGCGTCATATCGATAATAGTTTTTGTCGGGGTTTTAACTTGGCTAATTGCTTTTAAAATGAAAGGTTCAGAAAGAAAATAAAAGAATATTTTTTTAACTTATAATGTAAAATTAGTGTATTAGTAAAGGTGAGTGAAAAGTTTTTAAGAAAATAACATCAAGAATAAGCTTATACATAGCTTTAGTGCTGTATGCTTTGACTATACTTTTTCCACTTTATATTTTATTGATAACGCCGTTTAAGAAAACTAGGGAAATCTTCGCAAATCCGTATGGGCTGCCTCAGGAGTTTTCTTTTGATGCATTAATAAATCTTTTTACGGTAGCTAATTACGGGCACTATTTTAAGAACAGTATTATAGTCGCGGTTGTTTCAATTTTTTTTATTGTTATTATCTCATCCCTTGCCTCATATGTTTTAGCTAAATATAAATTCATTGGAAACAGATTCATATATTTTTATTTTATTATCGGTCTTGTAGTTCCCATAAGGCTGGGTACCATAGGCATACTAAATACAATGGTAAGGCTAAATCTTTATGATAATATAGCTTCCTTGATTATAATTTATACAGCCATGGGAATACCATTTGGCATATTTATACTTACTGACTTTATAAGGCTGATTCCGGAAGAGTTCAGTAATGCTGCAAGAATTGATGGATGCAGCGAGCCAAAAATATTTTTTAATGTAATAATTCCTTTGCTCAGGCCGGCAATTGCAACTGTGGCCATAATAAATTTCATACCGATATGGAATGATTTCTGGTTTCCTTTGGTATTAATCTCTTCTGATAGGATGAAGACTATTCCTTTGGCTGTATCATTATTATTTGGTCAGTACCAAACTGATTACGGTTTTGTTTTCGCAGTCCTATCAACTGCCTCTCTGCCTGTAGTTGTATTCTATTTAATTTTTTCACGGCAGTTATTAAAGGGTTTAGCTGAGGGAGGCTTGAAATAATAAACAGGCAGATATCTGAAAAATAAAATGTAATTTGGATATGGAAGAGTCAGGTCGCATCAGCCTATTATCTAGGCTGAATGAGGATTTAAGTATTTAAGAATAATCAATTAAAAAGGCAAGTTTATCTATATATTCAAACAGATAATTCCTCAAGTCTTATTATTGCAGGTAATATCCGCCGTAAAATTACTTTATCGATTAGTATTTTCTGATGTGATAAAATAAGAAGAGAGGGGGAAAAGCAAATGGCAAATAAAAAAAATAGAAAACCTGTTACCGGCAGGATACTTAAACTTAAGAATAAAATTTTTAGTAACGCCCGCAAGGTTGATATAGAAAGAGCAAGGTTATTTACTGAGTCATATCAAAAAAACCATGATAAGCCTCTGGTATTAAAAAGGGCGCTTGCCCTGGCCTATGTTTTAGAAAACATGTCCATTACCATAGATCCTGAAGCGCTTATTGCGGGTGATAAGACAGTCAATCCAAGAAGCGGTGATATTTCTCCTGAAATGGCAGTAAAATGGATTGATGAAGAGCTTGAAAGCTTGTCTGAACGGCCACAGGACAAATTCGATGCGGCAAATGAGGATATTTCAGAATTGCGGGAAAATATTTTTCCATACTGGCTGGGAAAGACATTAGAAGATGCAGCCGGCAGTGCCATTAAGGGGAAAATAAGGGAAGCAACTGAAGAAGGCGTATTTTTAATAAACCAAACAAATCATGGCCAGGGGCATATAATACCAGATGTTAAAAAGTGGCTGAGTATTGGGATTTGCGGTTTAAAAAAAGAAATTGGGCAATTCTTGGATATTTCCTTAAAGAGTCCTGAAAAGATCAACGGTAAGATAAATTTCTACAGGGCATCGCTTATAGCACTTGAGGCCTCGATATCCTTTATAAAGCGGTACGCGGCACTGGCCAGGGAAATGTCCCTGGATTGCAGCGGCGAAAATAAAGAGAACCTTGAGAAAGTATCTGAAATTTGTACTACTCTGACACAAAGGCCTGCCGATAGCTTCAGGGAAGCTGTTCAAGCTGTATGGTTTCTTTTTGTGATACTGCAGATAGAATCAAATGTTACCTCAATCTCGCCCGGAAGACTGGACCAGTATCTTTACAAATATTACAAGAAAGATATTGACTCTAAAATTATTTCAAAAATTGATGCGCAGGAAATTTTAGAAAATTTGTGGCTGAACTTTAATAAAATTGTTTTTCTCAGGAGCTCCGAGAGTGCCAAGTATTTTGCAGGTTTCCCAATGGGCTTTAATTTCACAATCTCAGGACAGGATACTAACGGCAAGGACGCAACTAATGAGCTTACTTACATGTGCCTGAAAGCTCAGGAAAGCTTGGGACTGCCGCAGCCGAATTTATCAGTTAGGCTTCACAGCAGGACGCCGAATTCATTACTTCTTGAAGCTTCCAGAGTAATTAGTTATGGCGATGGCCAGCCGCAGTTATTTAATGATGAAATAATAATACCCGCATTATTAAACCGTGGATACAGTTACAAGGACGCCAGGAATTACGCTATTGTAGGCTGTGTGGAGATATCTGTTCCTGGAAATACAATGGGCCTGACAAATGCTTCTATGATAAACATGGCTAAAATCCTGGAATTGACTATTAATAATGGGGTTTCCAGAACCAGCAATAAAAAAGTCGGATTACAGACCGGAAGCTTGGACTCTTTTAAGGATTTTACGGATTTTGAAAAAGCATTTGAAAAACAACTGAAGTATTTTATAGATTTAATGGCCAGAGGCTCCAGGGCAGTTGAGAAAGTTCATGCAAGCCTGGTGCCAACGCCATTTCTTTCAACAGTAATTGAAAACTGCATTCAGAAAGGCAGGGATGTAACAAACGGGGGAGCCAAATATAATTTTTCGGGTATACAGGGCGTGCAGATTGCAAATGTGGCAGATTCTCTGATGGCCATAAAAAAGGCTGTCTTTGAAGAGAAATTCATAGAGCCGTTAGAGCTTAATAAAATACTTGATAATGATTTTGAAGGCTGTGAACAAATCCGCCAGAGATTATTATGCCAGATACCGAAATACGGCAATGATATAGACGAAGTGGATGAAGTGGCAGACAAGTGGGTAAAAAAATTCTGTGAGTTTATTGAAGTATATAAAAATTACAGGGGCGGTAAATTTCAGCCCGGTTTCTATACGGTATCCGCCTATGTTCCTATGG
>JBAQLU010000211.1:0-15485 GCA_049302065.1 Thermodesulfovibrionales bacterium | reverse complement strand
CACCTGCTTCACAAACCAGGGCGGCTTGATTCCCAATATCTTTGTATAAAAAACTTTTTCGTCCATGAATTTAGAATACTCAAACCACTATATATTGTATAGATCCATGAAAAACCCAGATGCGCCGTATTTAATAAAGAACTGCGGTTAGAGTTTGCATAGAGCTGTACGAATTATGGATGAAAAGAACAATACGATCCTCAGAAATATTGCTGCGATAACTGTTCTCGTAATCGAAATGGGATTGTAGATCTAAATTGAGACCGTAATACTCGTAGCAAATTTCTTCATCAAACAAAAACCTAAGATACTTTTCTCTGAATGTGCCTTACAACTGTAAATCAACAATATTGATTTTTTCAATTACTTTATTGACATTTATGGCTTCTTTGGTGGTCCGGCGTCAGGTGGTTTTGGAGTTTTCTTTTTGCATACAAAGGTTTTTTGTTTGCTGGTATCAATTTGGCAACTAAAGTCAGGGGGTGGTGTTTTCTTTATTGTGAAGTAAGAATCACACTGAGTAGTGTTTGGACGAATTGTTACTGTGTAAGCACAAACCATCCAGCCAAGGTCATTAATTCCTAATGGGACGTCCGATCGCAAATAAGCAGTTTTATCCTCTGCGGTTGTCCACGGTGTCTCCCACCCATATGTTTGCTTAGGAGTAATTGTCATCGTCATTGGAAGAGTATCCGGACAAACAAAATACATTACACTCGCCGTTATCATTTCAGAAGGTGCATTTTGTTGTATATTTTGTTGAATTGGTGTCTGTTGAACCCCTTGTACCTGAGCTGCGAAAGAGAAAGAATATAAACCAACCAAACATATCATTGAAATTGTAATCATTATGAAAAATCTGAATACATGCATATTATCGCCTCCTTATTCCTCTCTTTTTTAACGTTCATTTTTTCAAAGAACTTTTCCTCACCATCTTGTCTATACTACATTTCCAACATGAAAAACCCCCTATTCATTCCCTATTGAATTAAAAGTTAATATATAAATAGCACTTCTTAAAAATTAGTTCAATCTTTTTTTACATATGTCCCTCACAACTCATTGTATTAAGAAATATAACTTTAGCCTATTGATCTTATGAACGGTGTTGCTTGTAACCTATCATTTATAAACAAATCAGTTAAAGTATTACTATTCAGGAACGAGCCCACTGGGTATACCGACTGGAGTACAGATTTGAATGCGAAATATGCGGTGTTTTAAAAGTTTCCCAGTGCATATTTCTATGTGAACGCTTGCCCTCTATCGGGACCTTATGAGGTGTTTGTAACAGGAAGTTATTGAGAGGGTGACTTCATCTACAATGTCTGATGTAGGATGGAAAAAATGGGAGCATCACCCCCCATTACTGCAATGCACTAAGATTCAGAAACAGCGATCACTCCCTTCCCAAGGAGTGATCTGCTAACTGGACATTAAGCTACTGCCTACAAAATTCTACTAATTTACTTTTGGGACCATATGTTTGATCCTGAAGAGCTTTTTTCTTTCTTTGCTTGTCTCTTTTCTTTCAGGCTATGCTGTGGTTTTTTCTTTGCATTTGGTTTTTGCTTGTTTTTTTCTTTGCTCATTAAATGCCTCCTTTATTAATATTAATCATCACCATTATATCAGGTATTAGGGGTGTTTAGTTCAGGAAAAAATTATTTTTTAAACTTATCCACAAAACTAAAAAGGTATTGAGATTTATCCCAGTACCTTTTTAGTTTCATATATATCAGTATAGAAAAATTACTTTACTGCATCTTTAAAGCCCTTGCCCGCTGTAAACTTTGGCACTTTAGCGGCTTTAATTGCTATTGTTTCGCCAGTCCTCGGGTTACGTCCTTTTCTTGCTTTCCTCTTTGATACCTTGAATGTACCAAAACCTACAAGAGTAACAGTCTGCCCTTTCTTCAAAGCAGAGGTTATCGAACCAATAAAAGCACCAAGCGCCCTCGATGCATCTGCTTTACTCAATCCTGCCCCTGAAGCAACCTTTTCAATCAACTCTTCCTTTGTCATACAAAAACCCCTCCCTTTCATTGGTTAATACGAATTAAACGTGTTATGTATATTAACGATATTTATTTATCAAATCAAATTTATTTCTTCAAAGAATTATGGATGCCCTTTTTTATCTAAAATCTCTCTCACCTTCGCTAAAAGGCCATTAGGGGTAATCGGTTTTTGTATGAAATACCCCCCTTCTTCATTAATTCCGACTTTCGTGATAATATCTGCAGTATATCCGCTGATAAAGAGCAACTTAACGCCAGGCTTAATATTCCTTATTGCCTCAGAAGCTTCCTTGCCGCTTTTCTTCGGCATTATTATGTCGAGAATCGCAAGCTCTATCCTGTCTTTATTCTCTTCAAACTTACTTATAGCGTCCTCTCCGTCTACTGCCTCTATGACCGTATATCCAAATTCCTGAAGCACATGAGTGATGAGAGCCCTTACCTCATCACTATCCTCTGTAACCAGTATGGTCTCTGTTCCAGCTATCGGAGCAATAACTTCTTTCACTCTTGCCTCTTCGGCTGGGACTTCACTCAACGGCAGATATATGTTGAATGTCGTGCCCTTCCAGGATTCGCTATATACAGTGATATAACCGTTGTGCTGCTTGATAATCCCATAAACGATCGCTAACCCCAGACCCGTCCCTTTTCCTATCTCCTTAGTCGTAAAGAACGGTTCAAAGATTTTCTGCCGTGCCATCTCATCCATGCCAATACCGCTATCTGTCACCGCTATGAGGGCATACCTGCCAGGTTGATCTAAACCATGCGTTTTAATATTTTTCTCATCAAGTTCCAAAACGTCTGTGCTAATGGTCAATAAGCCTCCGTGAGGCATGGCATCACGTGCATTTGTGCAGAGGTTCACCAGAACCTGTTCTATTTGGCCCGCATCTACCATTGCAGTTAAAGGTTTATCTGTAAGAGATGTCTTAAACTCAATATCTTCACTAATGAGTCTTTTCAGCAGTGTCTCCATTTTCTTTATAAGTTCATTCAGATCTGTCACTTGAGGACTAAGAATCTGTTTTCTGCTGAAGGCAAGAAGCTGGCGGGTCAGATTTGCTGACTTTTCTGAAACGCTCAGAATTTGATCAACATATGGTTTTAACGGACTTGCAGTTCCGATTTTTGCTCCCAGGAAACTCGCATACCCGATGATCGCGGTTAACATATTGTTGAAATCGTGGGCTATGCCGCCTGCCAACTGCCCCACAGATTCAAGTTTCTGCCATCGAAGTCTTTCCTCCTCTTGCTTCTTCCTGTTAGTAGCATCGTTTAGGACCACGGCTACTTTTCCAGGACTTGGCTGAAAAGCAAGGAAGTCAAAAATTTTATCGACTTTTTCAGCATGATATGTAACGTTAATTTTTTCGAACATGCCACCGTCACTACAGATATGCTTCAATTCGTCCAGGAACCCTAATCCCTCCCAGTTCGGAACAATGATTACCTTGCTGTGGAGCTGCCTTGCGTTTACACCAAGCAATCGCTCTGCAGCAGGGTTTGAAGAGACGATTGATAACTCTCCACTTGAGTCTAAACTGTACATAAGAATCCCCATGGGAAGAGCCTCTATTATATTTTTCAGTTCAAGTTGGTAACTTTTCAACTCCCGCCCCATCCGAATATGCTCCAGCACAATTTCCTCGTATAGATCGTTTGTTCGAGATACAAGAGACAATACGGGCTCGTCTTGTTCCTCGAGAAGGTCTCCGACCAGCAGTCCGAGAATGCAAACTCTTAATTGAGAAGCTTGTTCCGGCGAAACAGAAGAGAACTGTATTGCCATTCCTGGTTCACCGGGACCGCTATCAATTACAGACTGCTTGGAATAAATAACCCGGCCCTGGATTTTTAATGGCGTGTCAAAGCCCAGAGGTATATTAACAAAGATTTCCTCATCGAGCGGGAACGAAACCCGGCTTCTTATATAGATACCACCCTCCGAAAGACTCGTTGCCCAGAACTTGGCTGTTTTTCCACTGTGTGTTATTGTTACTTGCTCCAGAAATGACGTTCTTAGATGCTTTCGCTTTTCGCCAGATTTAGAGATAATAATGTCGTTAACAACTTTGTACAATCTGAATATGTTTACAGGTCTACTGAGATATCCAACATCCTCCAGTTCCCTGTTGTCCCGAATGCACTCCTCATCTTCAGGCCTGCAAATCATCACTACAGGTATCTGAGGAAACAGATCGTCCTTCTTGAGATCCTGGAGTAATGACAAACCTTTCATATCATCGAGAACTGTTCCCAACAACACCAGGTCGGGTTTCAAAACTTGCATTAGATCCTTTAGTAACCCCCCTTTTTTCAGAGGAACAACCCGAAACCCCATGCGTTCGAGCAAAATCCTTAAATACATTAAAAAGGATTCGCTGCGATCAACGAGGAATATGGTTTTTCTATTATCGCGCAGAGCGTCTTTGTCTTTTATCAGATCTGGTTCCATATTATTCTCATAGTTAACATTAATCCCTTTATACAACTTATGCAAGCTATATGGTGTTTCTTATAACTACAGAAACGATTTAGATACAAATCTTTTTTACTTTGAGACACATTTCAGTATCTCGTCAAAAATCAGCTTTGAAGCCTGTGGTTTTGCAAATTGTCTAATAAGTGTATCTGTTGTCCTGAATGAGGACATATCTGCCTCCTGGATCTGGGGGAACTCTTTTGTCCTGTCTGCAAGCCCAAGTCTGAAGAACCAAAGAAATAAGTTTTACAATCAGGAAGCTATAATTTTTGGCTTATCCCTTTTTGCATTTACTATGCAGAAGAATCCGAATGGTTCATTGTAAGGATTTCTTAACTGGTGGGGTTCATTCGGTTTTATATAAAGGGTATCAAGAAAAGAGATTCTGTATTTTTTCTTTCCCACAATACAAGTCCCTTCACCTCTTATTCCGATGACAACATGTTCGTGCCTGTGCTTCTCGAAACTGCTGAAACCATTTGGTGCAATCTCAAAATACCTGAGGTGAAATTTTGCAGATTCACCATGGTTGCCGATCAATGTCTGCCTTATAATATCAGCCCAGCCTTTGCCTGCTGATTTATATTTCTCTGTCCTAATATCTTTCCATGTGAAGTTGCTTTTATATGTGTAAAATTTTGTTTTGTTTTCTTTGGGTGCTTTTCCCCCTTGAAGAGGTTTTTTCCTCCAATCACAGGTTACAGGGATATCTTTCCTTTGTGACATGAAATATCCTCCGCCGTATTCAATTCAATCAAATACAATAATACTTTTCAATGAATCCCTTGCATCTGCTGCCAGTCTGAAAGCTTCAGCAGTCTTTTCTACAGGGAATCTGTGTGTAACAAGCAACTCAGCCCTTATAGTCCCCTGCTCTATGATATCGAGTGCGTCTGCGGTGTCAGCAGGGCCGCAAGAATAGCTGGTTATTATATTTATATCTCTGAAATACAGGTCATTCGGATCAATAGTAAGTTGTTCTCCGGGTTTTGCAGGTGTAAAAAACAGAACTCTGCCACCTGAACTTACGGCCGAGATGCCCTGCTTCATAGTATCAACGCTATTCGGCCCAACGATAACAATATCTGCCATTTCTCCATCTGTTATATCTTTCAGGGCATCGATGAGATAATGCTTTGATACATCAATAACTTCATATGCTCCAAATTCCTTAGCCTTCTGAAGTCTGAACGGAACCATGTCTGCGCCGATGATTTTACCGGCGCCATATTTTCCTGCAAGCAAAACATTGATCTGTCCCATGACGCCGAGACCAATAATGAGGACAGTGTCCCCTTGCTTTATACTAGCTCTTTTCAATGCCTTAACAACACATGCCACAGGTTCTATCAATGTACCATCTTCATAACTCAGGTTGTCAGAAAGGCTTAAGGTGTCATTTTCAAGATTTACCTCCGGGATAAGAATATATTCAGATATCCCGCCCGGGATTATCCGTGTATTTCTCCAGGTACCACACTGGACGTAATCTCCCCTTTTACAGTATCTGCAGGTGAAGCATGGTGCATGGTGATGCACAAAGACCCTGTCTCCGGGTTTAAAAGACGCCACATCACGACCAACCTCTACTACCTCTCCTGACGGCTCATGGCCGGGAACCAATGGGGCCTTTTTCTCGATATACCATGGCATCACATCTCCTGAGCATATGCCGCATGCCTTTGTTTTTATTAAAGCATCTTTTGCCCCGATTTCAGGAACAGGGACATCCTCGATGCGTATATCATTAAGGCTGTATAATTTTGCGATTTTCATGATGTATGCATTAAAATAAAATTATTCTATCATAAATAATAAATCGTAATCCTTTTGCATGAAACTATATGATTGAAGAGTGGCTTAAAGAGACTAAGGAGAAGTCCATAGGGGTCAGCATAGGGGTCAGGTCTTGTTTCTACCGACACCATCAAAAGGAGGATCGCGATGTCTGAATTATTCGAGCAAACGTCCATAGGCAGCATGAGCCTACCCAACCGTTTTGTCCGTTCCGCAACCTGGGAGGGGATGGCGGACAAGGATGGCTCCGTCACACTTAAGCTCACAGAGAAGATGATCGAGCTGGCCAGGGGAGAGGTGGGATTGATCATCAGCGGTTATGCTTTCGTCAGCCATGAGGGACAGTCCAGTCCAGGTCAGCTGGCTGTCTGCGATGACCGTTTCCTTCCTGGTCTAAGAAACATGGCCCTGGCTGTCCATTCAGCGGGCGGGAAGATGGCTCTGCAGTTGGTCCACGGGGGATGCAACGCGAATTCCGGGCTGACCGGTTTAGAGCTTATAGGGCCGTCTGCAGTCGAGAAGGATGGCCAGGTAATATGTCGTCAGGCGGGCAGTAAGGATATTGCGGCCATCATATCCGCCTTTGCCCGGGCCGCCGGTCGGGCGAAGCAGTCCGGGTTCGATGCCGTACAGATCCACGCAGCCCATGGTTTTCTGCTTAGTCAGTTCCTGTCGCCTGCGTTCAACAAAAGGAAAGACAAGTACGGCGGTGAGTTCGAGAACCGTGTGCGGCTCGTACTTGAGGTGGTAAAAAGTGTCCGTGAAACGGTTGGTCCTGAGTACCCGGTTCTTATCAAGTTAAACTCCGAGGATTTTCTGGAAGGCGGGATGACGCGCGAGGAGGCCGTTAAGGTCGCGGGCCTGCTTGAAAAAGCGTCCGTCGATGCTATTGAACTCTCGGGGGGTACTGTGGCATCCCCTGAAAAGTTGATACCACCGCGCCCTGGCAGGCTAAAGACCCCGGAGCAAGAGGCTTATTATCTGGAGGCAGCAAGGCTCTATAAGCAAAAAGTCTCGATTCCGTTAATGCTGGTGGGTGGCATACGCTCCTATGATATTGCAGAGGGACTGGTCCAGCATGGTACAACCGACTACATTTCCATGAGCCGGCCGCTGATTTGTGAGCCATCGATAATCAAGCGTTGGCGGGAGGGTGACCATCGCACATCTGAATGCGTTTCAGACAACGCATGTTTCGCCCCTGCATCTGATGGCAGAGGTATATATTGCGTAACCATGGCCAAGAAGAGGAGTAAGCGCCAGTAGGTGGAAGAAGTAAAAAACCCGACAGCAACCGTTTGAACAAAATATAAGACATTAAAGACGTCTAAGGATCGGAGCATATTCATTTCATGGATAATTGTTGCCATTCTGAATGGCATTCAAGAGGTCGTCCCGACTCATGTCGGGATCAGCTCCACCATACAATACTTATCATCAGTTTCTTCATGATGTGGGATATTTTTTTCTGAAGATGTAGATTTTAGCTTTATACTCTTTTATTAAATGCCGGATTTCTTTTTTCCTTTTGCCGGCTCTCTCTGAAAGCATTTCATTCCAGTAAATCAAAAATATCTTGTAAAAAATATCTTGTAAAAATTGAATAATAGAAAGGCATACCATTTTTACAATACGAAACCTTCAATTTCGAATCCCTGAGAGTTTACAACAATTCCTATAATTTTCTTATGTTTGATCCCTGTCATCTGATATATTCGTATTTTTATATAATATCTTAATCTGTCGATTTAAAAATAATAATCAATTGCCCATAATATGATCAACTTCGATTATGCTGTTGAAGATTTGGAATCATTATTGATATGATTTAACAATCATATTTACGGGAGGACAAGATATGTTGCGGAAAATAATCTCCATTATAGTAATCCTGACCTTTCTTACCGGGGTGTTTGGTTGTGCATCGATACCTCAAGAGTATAAGGGCACAGCAACCGGAGCCGGAATAGGCGCTGCAACCGGTGTTGTAGCCGGTGCACTCCTTGGAGCAAGCGGTGCAAAGACAGAGATGGCAATACTCGGCGGTCTTTTAGGCGCGCTCGCTGGTGGATTGATCGGGCACTATGGATATGACAAAAAGAAGTCAAAAGAAGAGACAGCTCAAAAATATAAATATAACCCATCAAAAGGCATGATGGTAAGGATTGAAGACACATCTGTGCATCCTGTATCTGCAAAGCCTGGTGAAAAAATTGAAATCAGAATGACCTATGCAGTACTTGGCGCCCCTGACGGCGCTGAATTGCAGATTACAGAAACCAGAGAGATACGCTTTAAGGATGAACTCTACGGGAAACCTGAAGTTAAAATGTTCCGTGAAGATGGCACATACTCTTCCAGTATCCCGATAACATTGCCATCCGATGCGAAAAGAGGCACATACAAGGTCATTATGACTGTTAAGTCTCCAAACGCAAGCGATTCTAAAGAAACGACTTTTTCTGTACGGTAGTAATTTTAAATCAGGGAGTAAACGGCTAAACAATGCTCTGGCAAAGGACTTTCATAGCCATTTTTTTACCCTGAAATAGACCAGCATGGAAATACCTATGAAAGCCATTACCATCAGGATCAGAGGATACCCCAAACGCCATTCCAGTTCAGGCATATATTTGAAATTCATCCCGTAAATGCCGGCCATAAAGGTGAGCGGCATGAATATCGTGGCTATAATGGTCAATACCTTCATCACTGCGTTTATCCTGTTGCTGATACTTGAAAGATAAATATCCATTATCCCGGAAAGTAGGTCGCGAAACGTCTCAATGGTTTCAATAATCCGTATAGTATGATCATAGACATCCCTGAAATAAATATGCATGGATTCCTGTATAAGTGATGAGTCTCCCCTTTCCATGGCAGCGACCACTTCACGTAAAGGCCATATAGATTTGCGCAGGAATATCATCTCTCTTTTAAAATTATGGATTTCATGAAAGACCTTTTCTGTTGGTGCGCTGACAACCTGTTCTTCAAAAATCTCTATCTTTTCCCCAATATCTTCGAGAATGAGAAAATAGCTGTCGACAATAGCATCTATAAGGGAATACATCAGATAGTCAGCCCCCATCTTTCTCATACGGCCCTTACCGTTTCTGATTCTTTCTCTGACAGCATTAAAAACATCCCTCCCTGTTTCCTCCTGGAAAGAAATGACGAAGTTTGAGCCAAGACAGAGACTGACCTGCTCCACCTCAATTTCATTATTTATACTGTCATAATAGAGCATTTTAAGGACAATATAGAGGTAGTTCCCGTAATCTTCCATTTTTGGATGTTGTCCTGTGTTAACAATGTCTTCCAACGTGAGCGAATGGAGGTTGAAGGATTTCCCGATTGTTTCTATAAAGTTCAGGTTATGAACGCCATCTATATTGATCCAGGTGATGGTGTTTTTATCCTTTGGAGGTATACAGACTTCAATATTGTCTATCTCTTTTTCCTGGAATTGCTCTTCGCTGTACTCGATTACGGAAATCCTGATTTTCTCAGTTTTCTTTTCACCGATATGGACAAGTGTCCCTGGCGGAAGGCCGACCTTTTTTGACATTTTCTTCATGCCTCTGGACATCGTATCTCACCTCTCTTTATTATCTGAGATTTTATCTAATGATACCATGAATCATGAGACTGGTACCTGTCAGGAGGCAGGTTGGATTATGCTACAATAAACTATCCATGAAAATAATACACAGATCTATTCTGAAAGAATTGGCCATTACGTTTGTTCTAAGCCTTGCTTCACTGAATTTTATCCTCATGATGGAGAAACTTCTTAAAGTGACAAGGTTTCTTTCCGGTATCGGAACATCGGTTATTGATATGGCAAAACTCATCCTCTATATTCAACCACAATTATTTTTGCTCACAATACCGATGTCGCTTCTCCTCTCTACCCTTCTTGTTTACGGTCGTCTCAATATCGATAACGAACTTGTCATTTTGAAGATGAGCGGGATGAATTTCAGAGGCATCACAGTACCTGTTGCCGTGCTCGGACTTTTCTGCTTCTTATTGAATATTGTTGTCAGTTTTTATTTAGGCCCGCTAAGCAGCATTAAGCTGAAGGATGAGATAATGAATATTATAAAAGAACGAACCCCATTGGCCATTGAGGAGGGGAGGTTTAATACCTCATTTAAAGACACGCTTATTTTTGTAAAAGAGAGAACGCCTGATAATACTATCCGGGGGATCTTCATATATGACGGGCGTAATAAAAATGAGCCGAGGGTAATGGTAGCAAACGAAGGCAGAATTTCCACCCAGGAAGGATATAATATTAACTTTTTTCTTAAGGACGGAAACATCAATATTTCGAAGGGAGACATCACAACTGAACTCTTTTTCAAAAAATACAATATGGTGCTGAAACTCGAGGCTGAAACGCCGACAAAGAGAAACGCAGACCTCACGCCGTTCGAACTCATTGACAAACTAAACAGGGGAAATAAACGCCAGGCCCTGATCTTATACCCTGAACTGCACAGGAGGTTTTCGCTTCCGTTCCTCTGCATTATCCTTATATTTTTCGGGCCGCCGCTTTCGATGATAGCAGGGAAAACAGGCAAACTCGGTGGTCTGACCATCGGCCTTGCTGTATTCACTCTTTACTACATGCTCCTTCTTTATGGTGAAAATCTCATGAGAACTGAACAGGTTCCACATTATATCGGTGCATGGACTCCGACGGTTATTCTCACGTTTTTTGCATTACTGATATACAGGAAAGAAAGCCTGAAATGAAGATTATACAGCGATACTATATAAGGGAATTCCTTAAGATATTGAGCATCATTGCATTCGGTCTGGCGCTGATATTCAGCATAATAGACCTCATAGACAAGGTTGATGACTTTATGCCGGGCAGGATGTCATTTTTTCAGCTTTTTCAGTATGTTGCATTGAATTTTCCGAAATACCTCTATTATCTCCTGCCGATGTCATTGCTCATATGCAGCCTGTTTATATTCAGTCAGGCATCTCGTCATAGAGAACTTACCATAATAAAAGCTACAGGAGGAAAACTGAAGCGCCTTTTATCTCCATTTGTTTTTATGGGTATTTTCTTCAGTCTGTCCGGATTTATTATCGGCGAAGTGATTATCCCTGATTTTTCAGAGCGCACCCTTGATTTTAAAAAAACATTTCTGAAGAAATCTGAAAAACTTCAGTTCAAAGAAGGGACACTTTGGCTGAGGGGCACAGACGGGGCTTTTGTCAGGATAGATCTCTATATACCCGAAAAAAAATCAGCTCAGGGGGTGAGTATTTTCATTATAAAAGATGCTTCTCTTAGTAAAAGGATAGAGGCGGAAGAGGCGCTATGGGTTAAGGGAGAAGGATTGCAGGGAATATGGAGACTGAAAAAGGTTGATATATATGACATTGAGAAAGGGGAAATCAGTCACGCGGCTGAGATGGAGTATCCGGAACTTGAATCTCCTGACCTCTTCAGCAAAGGGATTAAAAATCCTGAAGAGATGGGTATCGGTGAACTTTATACTTACATGACCAGATTAAAACGCGCAGGGTTCAAAGATACAAAGCTTGATGTGGATCTGCATTCAAAAATCTCCTATCCCCTTGTAAACTTCTTTATGATTCTCCTCGGGATATCTCTCTCTGCCATGAACAGGATTGGCGGCGGGCTTTTTGCTGCAGGCCTTGGACTGTTTATAAGCTTTGTTTACTGGATATTCTATACATTTATGCTCTCACTGGGATATGCGAGAATAATACCGCCATTTGCTGCAACATGGGTTGTCCCGATACTCTTTGGAACAGCTGCTCTGTATCTGTTCAGCAAGATACCGGAATGACATAAACAATGTCTGCTTCATATAAAGGTTTTCTCTGCCTGGTACTCCATGCCCATTTGCCTTACATCAGACATCCTGAACATGAATATTTCCTTGAAGAAAACTGGCTTTACGAGGCGATAACAGAAACCTATATTCCGCTTATCAGCCTCTTATCACGGCTTGCAGATGACGACATAGATTTCAGGATAACCCTCTCGCTCAGCCCGTCTGTAATAGAGATGCTGAATGATGATTTTCTCATGGATAGATATAAAAGGCATATAGGGAACCTCATAGAGATATCAGAAAGAGAGATTTACCGGACAAAAGGAGATATCCGTTTAGAACCGGTTGTCAGGATGTACCGGGAACGGTTTCTAAACGTCAGATATATTTTTGAAGATGTCTATAAGGGAAACCTTGTATCTGCCTTTCAGAAATTACAGGATACGGGTAATATAGAAATCATAACATCTGCAGCAACGCATGCCTTTCTTCCCAACCTGTCCCTTTATCCACAGGCAGTTAGGGCACAGATAAAGACAGGCTCAGAGTACCACAAAAAGATTTTCGGCAGAACATCAAAGGGGATTTGGCTCCCTGAATGCGGTTTCGTGCCTGGTTCTGACAACTATATCCGTGAAGAAGGAATACGATATTTTTTCCTTGATACGCACGGGATAATCCATGGAAAACCAATGCCCAGATATGGTGTATATGCTCCTGTACAGTGCCCTTCCGGTGTTGCTGCATTCGGCAGGGATATTGAAACCTCAAGGCAGGTATGGTCTTCAGTCGAAGGGTATCCGGGTGATTTCGATTACAGAGATTTTTACAGGGATACAGGATTTGATTCTGAATCAGAGCATATAAAAGCATATATTCATCTCTTTGGGGCAAGGACATATACAGGTTTTAAATATTACAGGATTACAGGAAAAACCGACCATAAGCAGCCATATGTATTACAAAGGGCAATGGAGAAGGCTCACGAACACGCAGAGAATTTCATATTAAACCGGGAGAATCAGATAGATTATCTTTCTGATACCCTCGGTATAAGACCGCTCATTGTCTCAACATATGATGCTGAGCTTTTCGGACACTGGTGGTTTGAAGGCATAGAATGGCTTGATTTTCTCTTAAGGGGTATTTGCCGCGGTAAAAGAAACTTCAGGACAATAACACCTTCTGAATTTCTGGATTCTGACGAATATCATCCTGAAGGCTTGCAGACCTGTGAACCTTCAATGTCAAGCTGGGGTGATAAAGGCTATAACGAGGTCTGGCTGAACAGTTCTAATGACTATATTTATCCGCATCTTCTCAAGGCAACAGGACGTATGATATACCTTGCTGGCAGATTTCCTCTTGCTGATGGGATTCATCAAAGGGCGCTTAACCAGGCTGCAAGGGAAATACTTTTATCACAATTAAGTGATTGGACATTTGCCCTGAAGAACAATACTGCTGCAGAATATGCGAGGAATCGTCTCAAAAAGCATATCAGCAGATTCAACACTTTCTATCAGGCCATTCTCTCGGATAATATTTCAGAAAAATGGCTTGCAGCAATAGAAGATGAGGACAGGATATTTCCGGACATGGATTACAGGGTTTTTGGCAGTAAAGAGTAGGTAGTAGTCAGAAACTATGACAGCAGATTGTCATAGGGATATGATTTAAGGAATGAGACAAATTCTTCAAGGGCATTTGACTGGACTGAATTCTTATTTACAATGAGTGAAAAATCCCTTACCATTTTTTCCTCCTTCAGACTGAGTAAGCGTAACGTACCATATTTGCTCTCTTTTCTTGCAGCCCAGCGGGAAATTATTGAAACACCTAATCCGTTCTCAACAGCGTCTTTTATAGCCTCTGTACTTCCCAGAATAGCGGAGATCTTCATATCGTTGACTGTAATACCATACCGGTTGAGAAACTTCTCTATCATCTGTCTTGTTCCTGAACCAGCCTCTCTGAATAGGAAAGGCTCCTTTACAAGGTCTGATATAGAGACTTCCTTTTTCTTTGACCATGGGTGATTGGGCGCTACGATCAAGAGGAGTTCGTCAGAAAGCAGTTTTTTAACAGGCATTTTCTGTTTTGAAACATCTCCTTCTAAAAGGCCGATGTCGATATTGCCTGAATTGAGAAGTTCGATAACCCTTTTTGAATTGCCGACGATCAGATATATCTTTGCCTTCGAATGTATATTCTTAAAGTCTGTGATAACGCTTGGAAGGATGTAGTTGCCTATATTTGAACCTGCACCTACAGTTAAGCTCCCTTTCAGCAGCCCTGTATGCTTTCCGATTGCCTTTTCCGCTGAAGCGTAGAGTGTAAGGATTTCTTTTGCATATTTATAAAGAACTTCACCCGGAGGTGTAAGGGTGACAGTGCTTGATGACCTGTCGAAAAGTTTTGTCTCATATTTCTCCTCGAGAGCCTGGATCTGAAGGCTTACCGCCGGTTGTGTGAGATGGATAATTTCAGAGGTCTTTGAAAAACTCTTTGTTTCAGCTACTGTGCAGAAGACTCTCAATTTATGTTCCATTCACAACCTCCTAAAATTAGTTGCAAATTAAAAGTTAAGAGTTAAAAGTTAATGAAATAGAACATCTGACTTTTAACTTTTCACTCTCAACTCTTAACTTTTTTTAAAGTGTCAGAGCAGGCTTTAAGCCGAGTTCTGTTTATGTGGTCATTCATCTAAGGCCTGGTATTGCGACCAGACTCTTGCGGTCACTACCCGTTCCGCCTCCCTAATCCGCTTCTAACGGACGGGATTTGAAGGGGCACTTCTCAACGCGGAACCTATTCGACCTTGCTCAAGGCGGGGTTTTCCAAGCTTGAGATGTCACCACCTCAACTGGTGAGCTCTTACCTCACCTTTTCACCCTTATCCCGACAAATGTCGGGACGGTTTCCCTTTCTGTGGCACTTTCCTTGGGGTTGCCCCCAGTCGCTATTAACGACCGCCTTGCCCTGAAGAGCTCGGACTTTCCTCCCCGGAGTAAAAAGCTCAGATCACTCTTCACTTTTCACACCCGCCAAAGGCGGGTAGGGCGACCACCTATCCTGCTCTGACTTATAACTTTATTTTATTAGTATATAATAAAAATTAAAATTATCAAAGAGATATTTTTGTATGAATTTTGGGAGAGCCCTATGAGTTCAGGTCAGTTTTAAATAAGGATGATAACTTTACGGTAAGGGAATAGTTACTAAGGAGTTCATAAGTAAAACCACATCATATGCGAATGTTGTCATTATCCGGCTTGACCGGATAATCCAGGCTTCTTCTGGATTCCCCGATCGAGTCGGGGAATGACAATTATGTGGCTTTAC
>JBAQLU010000210.1:0-8045 GCA_049302065.1 Thermodesulfovibrionales bacterium | reverse complement strand
ACAGGTAATAGAAATTTTTTCATCTTTTCACCTCCATTCTTGATTACATAAAAAAGTTTTAAGCATGCTGCACCTAAAAGAAAACATTAAAAACTGACTTTCTTCACCTCCTTTTATACTGACTTTCCTCACCTCCTTTTATGTGGTATATGCTGCTTTGTAGCTGAAAGCCCTCAAATTGAATGGTACATACTTTTATTTAGTCATACTTCAATAAACTTTTCAATCAAGGAAAGGTTTGAATTTATAGAATAAAAGGTTTTAAAAAAATTAATACTTTAGTTGTAAGAAATAAGTTAAACTTTGGTATCATGATTTTCGGAATCTCCTCCTCTGCGGAATGACGGACTTATTACTGTGATATTGTCTCCCTCTTTGATCTTGCCACCTTTCAGAACCTTAACAAAAATCCCTTCTTTTGGCATAATACAAGCACCGGCCTGATTGTATATTTCACATCGTGTATGGCATTTCTTGCCTATCTGGCTTACCTCAACTTCTATATTTTCTCCGATAGTCATTTTTGTCCCGACAGGAAGTTTAGGCAAGTCAATCCCCTCTGTTGTGATATTCTCTGCAAAATCACCCGGATTGACTTTCAGCCCTTTGTCCTGCATCTTCTTAATGCTTTCGAGGGCCAGAAGACTTACCTGTCTGTGCCATTTGGAAGAGGCATGTGCATCGCCTTCCATGCCATAATTTGTTTGAATAAAAGCTTCTTTAGTAGGTTTCTTCCTGACGCCTTTTTTATCGCTTATATTGATAGAGACTACCTTGCCTTTCACGTTCCTCCAAAATACAATTATGATTTTACCTGATGGTTATCGGAATGTTTTAGCGGTTATAACAGTCTCATAATAGTAAATACATAAATGATCCCCCTCACCCTTGCCCTCTCCCTCCAGGGGAGAGGGGATTATAGTTGGTTCCTCCCCCTTGAGGGGGGAGGGTTGGGAGAGGGTGAAATATAAAAACTATTTTGAGACCGTTAATATAACAAAAAAAGATATTTCCAATTTGCTTTTTCTTATCCTCCTATTTTTGACATCGGCCTTCTATGAGTATTTTGAAAAGCATTAATCGCAAAGGAATCTGCGGCGCGGAATGAATTTTCCATTTTAATCGAATGACTTTCGGGTTTTACCGCTATGGATAACTCTATAAGTCGTTTGATTTCTGCGTCAGGCCCGTTGTTGCGAAGAGCAGGTTTTAAATCAATCTCGGTTTCCGAGAAAAGACACGGCCTCAATTTGCCGTCAGCAGTCAATCGAAGACGATTGCATTCTTTGCAGAAATGGTTGCTGATAGGGCTTATAAAACCGACTACACCGGCAGCGCCGTCAAATCTGAAGTACCTTGCAGGACCTGACTTCCTCGTTTTTGCCGGAACAAGAATGCCTGTTTGTTCAACAATAGATTTTATCTCCTCTGCAGAGATGAATTTTTCCTGATTCCACATATTCTCTGTTACGAACGGCATAAATTCAATAAACCTTACCTGATAAGGAGACTCTAAAGTTATTTTTGCAAAATCCGCTATCTCGTCGTCGTTCAGTCCGCGGATTGGAACCATGTTAATCTTTATTGGCACAAGGCCGGCTTTCTCAGATGCTTCAATGCCCTTCAATACAGCATCAATAACTCCACCCCTTGTAATCTCTCTGTATCTGTCAGGCTTCAAAGAATCAAGGCTTATATTTACTCTGTCAAGGCCTGCGTCTGCCAGTTCCCCGGCATAATGTTCAAGAAGTATGCCGTTGGTTGTAATACTCAGTTCATCTATACCTTCAATGCTTTTTATCATCTTAATAAGGCGTGTAATATTTTTTCTCACAAGCGGCTCCCCGCCTGTTATTCGCACCTTTCTGACGCCTGTATTAACAGCTATCCGTAAAATCCTTGCTATCTCTTCATACTGGAGAATATCTTTGTGTTTTATGGGCTCAAGACCGCCGGAAGGCATACAATACACGCAGCGCAGGTTACATCTATCGGTAATGGAGATGCGCATGTAGTCTATTGTACGATGAAAAGTGTCTTGGAGCATGTTATCTTTATATTTGAATTAAATAATTCTTAAGTGCATGTTTTTTCGTCATTCCCGCGGAGGCGGGAATCCAGACATTCTTATTATTCGATGTTCTTCAACGAAAGAACCGTATTTTTCTGTCATTCCCGTGAAAACGGGAATCCAGTGGCTATGGTTCTGGATTCCTGCTTCCGCAGGAATGACAACCTGAGTGAAGTTATTTATGGGATACCACAATAGTTTATGCAACTGATGGTTTATATTCATTTAAGTCTATCTTTACTCCCCCGATTTCTCCATCTCCAAAATGCCTGGAACTCCCCTTTTATATCCTTCTTTCCGGGCAAGGATGTCGAGATGAAGGGTGCCCATGTCTTCAACAAGGGGTACGACCTCCACATTTAACTCCCTTAAATCTATAGCCTTGATGTACTTTTTACATTCCTCGCAGACATCCACCCTGTATCCCTTGCCATCAGCTTCAGTATTGAAGTATCTTAGTTTTTCATGGTTTTCGTTGCCGCAGAAGGGACACGCCAGTCTCTTGAAACGCCACTCAAAGCCGCAGGATGAGCATACGAGAAACCTTGCTCCTTCAACTTCAACAAGTCCCCCGGTATTTCGCAGTTCCCCTATCACGGGTTGAGAACCGCAGACGGGACAATAGTTCCGGAACCAGGATTCCTGGTCCACATAACCTTTGAGTTTGTCTGCATATGCCTCAAAGAAAGGATTGATGCTGCTTTCCGCCAAAAAGAGTAACAGCCATCTGTTTAATTCTGTCTTCTCACCCACTGAATCGATGTATGCCTTATCTCCGGCAATCAGCTTTCCGAACAGTTCCTTAAGATCTATTTCACTTTTGCGTATGGCCTGATTTATCTTTTTTATTTCAGGAGAAGCCTTTTTATTATTCCTCTGGAGAGTCCTGCAAATATTTTTAAAAAGCGTCGTGGCCAGATCCATATTCAGCTTCATGTCCTTTTTATCTATCAAAGGAAAACCTTCCCTCATCTGGTTTTTTGCGGTTTCCTCATTTATGTCAACTCTTTTCACCTTTATTAAGGGCTTTATCTTGTGCTGCTCTCTGATTATACATTTGAAAAAATCGAGTATCTCTTTATGACTGGGCCTTTTTTTCTCAATGACATTTATTCTCTTGATTATTCTGTCTAATTCTTCAGATCTTTTACTTTTCATTAGTATCCTTATTTAATAAAGCATTTAACCTTCTTAATAAAGAGATAGCCCCGGCAATTGCCGGAGCTATCTCAAGAGCTACAGGGTAAGTAAATCTTATCTCATCACACCTTCACGATATTAACAAGGAATGCCTTGGTTTCAGGTATCCTTGTGTTTGGATCGCCTATGAATGGTGTGAGCACATTTGCACTTGCGCCTGTACATGGTGGTGTGAGTGAAGAAACCCATCCCCAGTGCCATGGCAAGCCCACTTCATGAATTGTGGCGCCATTAATAGTAAATGGCTTAAACCGCTTGGTAACACACGCCTTGACTCTGATAGTTCCACGTGCAGAGACGACGTCAACAAGGCCACCATTTGCGATGCTTTCCAATGCTGCCAGCTCCTCGCTCATCTCCACAAACGGCTCAGGCTGAAGCTCGGCCAGGCCCGGCAGATTTCTTGACATTCCGCCGCCGTGCCAGTGCTCGGTAAGCCTGTATGTGGTACACACATACGGATAATCTAGGTCTCCTGGGGCTGCAAATGTTGCACCATACCAGTTCGCAACTTGTGGATTACTCAAGGTCGATGCTACATTAGTCAGCGGGTTCACTTGCAATGGAGTCTCCCAGGGTTCATAGTGCTCAGGGAATGCTCCGTCTAAAAGGGGTGTACCATAGGGTTTAGTCGTTGCCATCAACCTTGCCACACCTTCTTCGCACATGATAAAAGGCATTTTCCCAAGTGGACCATCACCTGAATGTCCATCAATAACATCATGAGTCTCAGGAGCCGTACAACTATAATTCCATCTAGGCCCGGTTGCGACACTGATTCCTTGATTTTGAGCGGGATCCCACCATACAACCCTCTTGTCAGGGTTGAGAGGTGCTCCTTGGATATTAGCACCAATGGTCTGTTGGTAAACAGATGCACGGTTATAGATGATTCTCCTGTTTTGAGGCCAGGAATAGCCCCACTTATGGTAGATACCAATTTTTTTCGGATGGAAGTCAGTAGGATTTCGACCGAGAAGTGATGGAGTTGCTCCGCCTCCCATCCTGTTCCCTTCAGTCTTCCCCCATGTTCCGCAGTAGAGCCAGTTTCCGCATGCTGTTTGTCCACCAGACATAAGGTGGAAAAAGTTATCAATCGGGGTGCCCACAGTATATGGAGTAGCATTCGCGCCATAAAATTGGCTTGATGTAAAGTCTATCTGGGCGTAGCCATTAATCTCTATTGCCACACCATTAGTCAGGTCAGTACCTAATTTGGTTTTATCATAGGGCCAGTTGAGCCTTACAATTGGTGAATCTTTGGCATCTTCCGATCCGGGATTAGGGTACAGACCCTTAATGGCTGTTCCAAGATCTTCCAATATCTCAAGCTCATCCAGTGCACCTCCTGCACCTCCTGGTGGATTACATGCCTTGTCCTTCCACTGTGCCAGACGGCCGCTGTTTGCAACACTTCCTTTCTTTTCAAAGAAGGCCGCACCGGGAAGCAGATAGACCTCTGTGTCGATGTCTGTTGAAACAACGCCGGGTCTCTTCCAGAAATTTGAGGTCTCTGTCTCAAAGAGGTCACACACAACCAGCCACTCGAGATTATCGAATTTAGAATTTTCACGGGTTTGATCAGGTCCCATAACCATAGGGTTTGTTCCCCAGCAAAAGAGGCCCTTAACCTGTCCAACCCCTGCACCTATATTATTTATGACTGACATATAGCTGCAATCTACAAGCGCATCCCTCTTTGGTAAATATGACCAACTGGTAGCGTGGTCTATCCCCGGCCACCACGCCGTAAGTAAACTGACTACATACCTCGCCCGGTTGTTCTGATTAGCAAATATGCCCCACCAGTTGGAGCTTGGAGGATTTGCGACCGGATCCAGATCCATTGCCAGCGGGATGGTATTTTCCAGGTAACTACCATCAGGGTAATTCGTAGGGTCGTTCACCTTGTCCAATGGTCCTACTCCGAGTTTGGCATGTCTCATGATGTTCTTCGGCAAAGGATTATACCCGGGGATATCTTTAAAGAGCATCCCCATGTCCGTTGCACCCTGCACATTATGCCAGCCTCTCAGGGCATTAATGCCACCGCCGGCCACTCCCATGTTTCCAAGAAGCGACTGAATAATGCTGGCAGCACGGATGTTCTGGGTCCCTACAGTATGCTGAGTCCAGCCCATGGCATAAAGCATAGTACCGGCTTTGTTATCCGCTTTTGTGCCGTCTATGTAAGCTTGACAGATTTGTAAGAACAGAGCCCGAGGTGTACCACATATCCTCTCAACCGTTTCAGGTGTATAAACAGAGTATTGAGACCTAAGTTTCTGGAATACACAGACTGAATCCTCTAAACTTGCCCCTGGTGGAGGTAGGGGTTTTCTGATAGGTGGAGTTGGTGGACAGCATCTCCAGGTTACGGTACCATCTACTACGGTGCTACCTATGATTTTTGGCCATCCAGCAGTAGGATCACCCGCCGCAGAAGTGCCAGCTACAATGCATTCATATCGAAAACCATTATGAGTAGTAGCTCTAACAATAGTAGTACCAGTAAGTGGAGTATAAAATGTGCTCGGAGCCCGAAGTGTACCTGTAGAACCAAGATAAGGGTCTTCTGTAGCATGATACTGATAGTCCCATGTACTACTCGCTGAGAAATTTCCGAGCGGACTTGAGGTACGTGGACCCACGTAAGAATTACTAACTAAGTGTAAGGCATTGGTGCAATCCTTAACATATTGTTCGTTAATCTTATAGGGGGCGCTATTAATCGCATAATTGATCATGCCCCCAAGAAAGACAATATCTGTTCCTGAGCGTATTGGCGCATAGATATCAGCCTTGGCCGATGTTCTGGTAAAACGTGGATCAACATGGATGATCGTTCCACCCTTATCCTTTGCCGCTTGAATCCACTTCCAGGCAACAGGGTGGTTTTCTGCTGCATTGCTTCCCATAATGAGAACAACATCGGCATTTTTGATGTCCACCCAGTGATTTGTCATTGATCCTCTTCCATACGACTCTCCCAGAGCCGCCACAGTTGAGGAGTGTCAGTTACGTGCCTGGGTTTCCAGATGGACAACCCCAAGCGCCCTGTTCAGTTTGGTTATCAAATATGCAGCCTCATTATTAAGGGAAGAACCACCCAGCGTGGCAATGCCTGTACAACGGTTAACAGTAAGCCCTGAGGGGTCTGGAGTACCGTCTCCTATATCAGTAAACGTTGCATTTCTCGTAGCATAAACCTTTGCTGCAATCCCATCGATAGCTTCTTGCCAGGTTATCGTTGTCCACCCTGTGCCCTTTTTTCCGCGGTACATAGGCGCAGTCAAACGTTCCGTATTCGGGATCCTTGTTCCGGTAGAATCCACAACAGTGCTGAACTGGGCAGAGGCAGCGCCTTTGCTGCAAAGGGCACCCTTGTTGATAGGTGAATCAGGATTCCCCTGAATATACGTGACATAACCAGACAGGGTGCCTGAAATTGGGGTTCCTGCAATCATGCTACAGCCGACGGAGCAATAACCGCAGACTGTAGTGGCTTCCTGAGTCCATACCGGCGGGTTGACATCGGCATGTACCACAATGGGATTGAGGTCGAAGACGCCGAATAAGAGCGCAGCGCCAGCCACAGCAGTACTTTTTAGAAAATCTCTTCGCGTTATAGCCATTTATTCCCTCCTTTCTTTTGAGAGCTTTTAAACATTTTTTTATGAAAAGCTGTTTTGAACATATTTCCTTCTAATAATAGACAGTCCATTTGCCTTTTCATCTTTCTATATCTTCGACAAGCCATAGTTACTGGCACTTTCAGTAAGAAGATATATAACGCGGCCTCTGCCGCCCCATAGCCCTGCCATTCTGTACTGTCGTTTTACCGTGGAAAGCCTTTTCCGAGCCTCAGTCATAATAGCACCGGCATCATCGGTAAGAATAGCGTTAGACGGACAGGTAAGTTCGCAGGCTGTGGTCGGGTACCCGTCCCTGTATGTGGTATAGTTTCCGCCCTCAAACCTGTCGGCGCAGAAATCGCACTTCTTAAACGACCCGTCGATGGCTGGATCAAGTGCTGGCACACCGTGGAGACAGCCGGTTAAGGGATTCGACATGACTTCTTTCAAAAAGGCGAGTTCTGGTCCCAAAAATGTGACGGGTGGGGTCATAAATTCACCAAATGGATAGGTGGAAGGTGCTGGTACACCCGAGGGCCAATTAGGATAGAGTTTACCCGTCCCAGGGCCCCACGTCCCGTTTTTTAACGCTTTTTTCTCTTTTGCTTTCAGTATGATATTCGCAGGCTTGCAATTATTGTTGAAAACGACGAGGCCCCCGCTCATTTTATCCCCGCCTTTGGGGCACCGGATCAGGCACCGGGCCTGGTTGCAGTGCAAGCACTGTTTCTTAAAGAACAAAAAACGCAGCTTACTGTTCACTAAGGTCTCACTAAATTTCACAAATGTCAATGTGCTTTTCGACAGCGCAGGGGGATTTGTGTATGAACCGTTAAACGAAGTTGCCTCTGCCGGGAGTGAATGCCACTGCTTGCATGCGACCTGGCAAGCTTTGCAGCCTATGCACCTTGACGTATCGATTAACATCATTATCTTTCGTGCCATTGATTACCTCCTTTCATAGATTCCTTATTTGAGTGATACTCTTTTAGTTAACATTTCTTACCCGCCATTATCTTGCTGTATGGCAATCCAGGCACATCTGTGAGCCTGTATTGTCAGCCCTCAAGAAATAAACCTGCTCTGAGCCTTTGCCTGGATAGACACCGAGATCGTGCACAGAATGGCATGTTGCACAC
>JBAQLU010000209.1:0-10359 GCA_049302065.1 Thermodesulfovibrionales bacterium | reverse complement strand
TTCGGGATTAACCACCCAAAAAGTAAGATGACCGACGCCTGGTTAATTGCCTGCTGATTGACAAAACCTGTAATAATTTGATATAAAAAACATTCAATTCTATTCCCGGGTAGCTCAGCTGGCAGAGCAGGTGGCTGTTAACCACCCTGTCGGGGGTTCGAATCCCTCCCCGGGAGCCAATTACTTGTCTATGCCATACTTTGTATACATATTACAAAGTGAGTCAACTGCTCAGTATTACATAGGCCACACAAACAATCTTACCCGTCGAATCTCACAGCACAACGATACTGATTACCACGGCAGTAAGCACACAAAACGCAGCAAAGGCCCATGGATATGTGTTTATACGGAAAGTTTTGGAACACGTTCTGAAGCTATGCAAAGGGAGAAAGAAATTAAGGCAAAAAAGAGTAAAGTATATATTGAATATTTGCTCAGTCGGCAGAGTCCCGAAGGCGTTCGGGATTAACCACCCTGTCCCGACGGATGTCGGGAATCCCTCCCCGGGAGCCAATGAAATCAGAAGTTAGCTCCAGGCGGTTAATATCTTTTTTACTCTACCGCCACAAATGTCTCTGTCCTTGTCATTCCCTTTATTTTCCTAATCTCTTTGAGAATTTTATTAAAGATATCGTTTATGTCTTTTGCCTCAAGAACTGCTATAAGGTCATAAGCGCCGGTGATGATGTCTGCATTGATTACACCATTTGTGCCGCGAAGGGTGTCTCTTATGAAACGTTCCTTCCCTGCCATGATATTTGCCAGCATATAAACCCTTGCCATATGCTCCTCCTTGTATTCACAGATTTTTGAGTGTGTTCATAAAAATAAGGATATCAGATATCGGGCTGCAATACAATTAGAAGCTGTTCAGGATGTTTTTAAAGAGTGAATACTACCGCCGGTAAGGCGGCGGTGCATGATACCTCCACCAGTAAGGCCCGCCCCACCCATGGTATGGACCACCCCACCAGTACGGGTACGGATAATAGGGAGGAACTATAAGATATTCCCTGCTTTCCGGCCAGAGATAAATCTCCCTGATTTTAAAAGGTTTTCAATGTAATAATTATAAAAATGATATACTAAAATATGAAAATATCAGTCTGTTCTGTTACGTTTCTGTTGTTTCTGTTTTTTACCTGCAATGTCCATGCAGAGGAAAACCTTCCGGTTTATGACCTCTCAGTCTCATTTGATATTGAAAAGAATCTTTTAAAGGGATTTGCAGCAATCCATCTTAAAGAAGATGGGGAGATGAATATTTCGGTCAATGATATCAGGATTATATCAGTAAAAATTAATGATCAAACAATTCAGCCTGAGATTAAAGACAGTCTTTTTAAAGTCAGGGGCAAAGGGATTATCGAAATTGTTTATGAAGGTATATTCAAGGATGAGAATGAATCTGCAAGCCCTGAAAATGCAGGAGTTGTAACAAAAAATGTTGTAAGCGACAGGGGGATATGTCTGACAAGCAGATGGTATCCGGGAATTGACAGCAAGGCAATATTCAATCTGAAAGCTCTGTTGCCGGAAGGTTTTACAGCAATCTCCGAGGCTGAAGAGATTGCTGCTTTAAAGACAGCGAAGGGCATCGAATACTCATTCCGCTTTCCCCACCCAGTACGAGAGATAAACTTTGTCGCTGCAAGATACGTTGAGATGAGAGAAACATATAACGGGATAGAAATCTTTGGATATTTCTTCCCTGAAGATATCACTCTCGCAAAAACATATATTGAACATGCTAAGAAATACCTTCAGATCTACGGAGACCTCATCAACCCTTATCCCTATAAGAGGTTTTCTGTTGTAGAAAATTTTCTCTCTACAGGATATTCCATGCCGACATTTACACTCCTTGGGCAGGATGTTGTGCGCCTCCCTTTTATTGTCGATACCTCCCTGGGACATGAAATGCTTCATCAGTGGTTCGGCAATCTTGTCTATGTCGATTATAAAGCAGGCAACTGGTCTGAGGGCCTGACTGCTTACCTCTCCGACCATCTCTATGAAGAAGAGAAAGGCAGGGGACCGGGGTTCAGGAAGAATATCCTGGTAGGATATGAAAGTTCTGTGAACCCTGAAAAGGAATTCCCTCTCAAAAATTTCACAGGCAGGAATGATTTTGCATCGAAGGCTATTGGCTATGGAAAAGGAGCAATGCTGTTCCATATGCTGAAGGACCTGATAGGAAGTGATGCCTTTTACAGCGCATTAAAAGAATTTACAAAAGAAAAGGAATTCCAGGCAGCATCATGGGACGATCTGAGAACAGCCTTTGAAACAGCATCGGGTAAGAATCTCGGCTGGTTTTTCAGCCAGTGGCTTGAGAAAAAGGGAGTGCCTTCAATCGAGGTCAGAGACCCAAGAGTTATTGTGTTAAAAGGTACCCCTACAGTAATTTTTGATATCCTGCAGAATGGCGAGACATACATATTCAATCTGTCAGTGAAGATAAAGACTGACACGGCTGAAATTACCGAAAAAATAAAGATCGAAAAGGGCAAAGAATCATTCGAAATCCCTGTTCAGGGAGACCCCCTGGAGATGATTATCGACGGTAACTATGACGTTATGCGAAAGCTTTCAAAGGACGAATATCCGCCGGTTATCTCTAAACTTCTTAGTGACAATAAGAGGCTCATTGTTGTCTCTGAAGAAAAGGGAAAATATGCCGGTTTAATCGATATTCTCAAACAGGGGGGATTTACAGTAAAAGAAGATTACCAGATTCTGGATGAAGACATCAGGACGCATTCGCTTCTTGTGTTCGGTTTTGATGGCCCGGTTTTGAAAAGACTCTTTGGAGAGGTAAAAAAGACAGGGTCAGGATTTGTTTTGAGCGTCAGAAAAAATCCGCTGAACATTTCAAAGGTTGTAGCCATTGCCTATGGTGATTCAAAGGACGAAGTAGACCTTGCAGCAAAAAAGATATCCCACTATGGGAAATATTCTTATCTACGTTTCGACAATGGCAGGAATACAGATAAACAGGTTGATGCAACTGAAAATGGGATGATAATCGGCTTATATGAACCGGTGCAGTTAGTCCAGCCGCAAAAGACGATGAAGCTTGATGAAGTCATCAATACTGTCCTCGATAAACCTGTTATCTATGTGGGTGAAAGACATACAAATTATGAGGATCACAAGGTTCAGTTGAAGATTATTATGAGCCTCCATGAGAGGGGCCGGAAATTTGCCATAGGTATGGAGATGTTTCAGAAACCTTTTCAAAAAGCCATCAATGATTACATGTCAGGTGCGATCAGTGAGAAGGAGTTTTTAAAAAACACACAATACTTCAAGAGGTGGCAGTTTGATTACAATCTTTACAGGGAGATAATCGAGTATGCTAAGGCAAAGCAAATCCCTGTCATAGGCCTTAATCTCTGGACAGAGATCACAAAGAAGGTTTCATCAGAAGGTCTTGACGGACTTGCGGATATAGAACGTGCTGAAATACCTAAATCCATGGATATGTCTGATGAGGGCTATAAGGAAAAGCTGAGTGAGATATTTAGACATCATAGAAGTCATGAGACCAGGAATTTCGACTATTTTTATCAGTCACAGGTACTATGGGATGAGATTATGGCTGACTCTATAGATAAGTTTCTCAGTAAAAACCCTGATTACCAGATTGTTGTTCTTGCAGGTACCGGCCACATAATGTATGATTCCGGCATACCCAAAAGGACACACAGGCTGAACGGAAAGGAGTACGTAACAGTCATCCCCGGTACAGAATCTTTTCATGAAGATTCAGGTGATTACCTGTTTTCAGCAGAGCGCCTGCCGGCGCCCCCTACATTCAAGCTTGGTGTTATTTTAAGGGAGAAAGTCGGACGGGTTGAGATAGATCAGATTGTTCCCGGCAGTATTGCGAAGAGCGCAGGACTTGAAAAGGGGGACATCCTGCTCTCTTTTGACGACTGGAAGATTGAGGATATCGCTGATGTCAATATCTTCATGTTCGATAAAAAGAGGGGAGAAAAATTTACGGTTAAGGTTTTGAGAAAACGATTCTTAACCGGCTACAAAGAAGTTATTCTCAACGGCACAATCTAATACCGTGAAATAAAAACTCGTCTGACCCCCCTGAGATCGTCCTGGGGTTTTTGTAGATGTGCGGGCTGAAGCGTTTTCTAAAGTATTCGACTTCAAAATCTCTTATAGAGCAGAAGATTACAAGTAATCAATAAAATACTCTATTTCTACTTAGGTATGCAGGATTGATTATACCATCAGAAATTCGAAATAATAATAAATTATAATGATAGATAGAGAACAGTATTCATCGCCTGATATACGATATCCGTTTATCGGAAGACACTTCTTCCCAAAATGATGAAAAGACAAACCATGATAATTGTTTTGCTTTTTTGGTCTCTCTCTTACCTCAATACAGCGGATGCACAGACCGATAACAATTATATTATTCTCGACGGCACGCACACATTTGCTTCCGGTGACGATCCTGCCTGGACATCACTGTTCTTTGATGATTCGAAATGGCGTTCGATTATCGTTCCCGGCAGCTGGCAGTCTCAGGGGATCAAGTCCAGCAGAGGCCTGGGCTGGTACCGGATTCATTTCACTGCTCATGAGAGCTTCAGGAAGATCACTCCTGCTCTGTTGCTGGGAAGAATTGGAGATGCAGATGAAGTATTTCTGAACGGTGTGAAGATCGGCGGCCAGGGGTTGATTGCAGAGACTTTTGTTGAGGCAACAAAAGTCGAAAGACTCTATACCATTCCTTCAGGCCTTCTCAGATATAATCAGGATAACCTCATCGCTGTGAGGGTAATGAATACCTATTTGAATGGAGGCATCTTTGATAAGAATGTAACTATCGGAGATTATTATCCTCTCCTCATAGAAAAGTATAAGAGAGATAAATATGTTATCCTTGCTGAATTCTGTTTTTTTACTTTTTTTGCCATCTTTTTTATGACTTGTTTCTTCTTTTTTCTGAAAGGACTAAGAGATAAAGAATATATTTATTTCTGGATTTTCATTTCGCTTTACGGCGTCCTTTTCTCTCTGAACAGTCTCAATTTCTTCAATACCGGATATAAAACCCCTTTTATACAGCTGGTTATTAACACGATTGCTATTTTACTCCCTGCAAATCTCTTTCTTCTCCTGATGAATGTATATCAGGAAAAAATGAATACCTTTGTGAAATCAATCCTCGCTTCTTATATTTTCATATTTTTCATCATGACTCTTTTCCCATTTTTTACTGTAAAGCAAAACTTTTATATCATATGGAAGATTTCATTTATTCTGACGGCTGCTTTTTTGTTCTTCTATGCTATAAAAGCATACGTAAGAAAATTATATGAATCCGGTCCGATACTGCTCGGCATAACAGGATTGATGATGGGATTTGTTCTTGAATCAGTTGCGGGGCTGGACCTCCTTCAGATTACGGGATTTTTCTTATGGGACTATTCAGCGGTCTTCTTTATGATATGTGTAATGTATGCCCTTACATCGCGCTACACCCGCATTAAGGATATGCAATCTGCATCGATAAGGATATTTAATGCCCATGAAGATGAAAGGAAAAGACTGGCAAGAGAACTTCACGATGGAATCGGAACTTCGTTGCTCGCAATAAAGTTAAAACTCCAGATGCTTGATGCAAAAGCAAAGGAAGGAACGATTGTCGGAAATGAGGCATTCCCCGAACTTATTTCTGAAATAGGTCATTCTATTAATGAATTGAGAGATGTTGCTATGGATCTGAGGCCTTCTTTCCTTGAGAATGTTGAACTCGCAGATGCGATAGACTGGCATGCTAAAAGGGTGCAGGAGAGGCTGGGTGTCAGCATAAGTATTTCCATTGAAAATATGATAAAACTCAGTGTAAAAATTAAGGAAACGTTATATCGTATATATCAGGAAGCAATAAGCAATGCAATCAAGCATTCAGGTGCGGCCATGATAGAAGTGATTCTCAGGAGAGACGGCAATTTTTTACACCTGGAGGTGAAAGACAACGGGAAAGGTTTTGAACCTCTTGGCAAAGGGAAGAAGACATCAGGTATCGGACTTGATACCATTAAGGAGCGGGTCGAACTTTTAGGAGGTTTTTTGAATATCAAAAGTTCTGAGAAAACAGGAACTTCAATATATATAGAGGTCCCGGTGGAATGATCAGGATTCTTGTAGCCGATGATCATATAATCTTCAGGCAGGGACTCTTGAAGCTGCTCCAGGCTACTGATGATATCACGGTAGTCGGTGACACCGGGAATGGCAGCGAAGTCTTTCCCATGATTGAAAAGGAAAAGCCCGATATTGTCATCCTTGACATTTCATTGCCTGGTGTCAGTGGCTTTGACATCGCTGCAATGTTACAGCAGAAGGATATCAAAACAAAAATCATATTCCTCACCATGCACAACGACCCTTTAACAGCAAAAAAAGCGATGCAATCAAACGCCTCAGGTTTCGTTATTAAGGATAATGCGTTTGAAGACCTACTGTATGCAATCAGAGCAGTTAATTCCGGAGGAAAATTCATAAGCCCCTCTCTTTCAGACAAAATATTCAGCTTAACTAAACCGAAAGAACCTGCACAACGGATTCTCACAGAGCGTGAATGTGAGGTGCTAAGGCTTATTGCTTCAGGGCTGACAAACAGACAGATAGCCGCTAAGCTCTTTATCAGCATTAAAACAGTCGATACCCATAGAACAAGGATATTACAGAAACTCGGTGCCCATACAGCAGCAGATCTTGTCAGATATGCAATAAAAATTGGGCTCATTGAAAGCCAATAGAACTATCTTAGCCGCCAAGTAATAGCAGATTCTGCAACCTGCCTGATCATGCATACAGCATTTACCCTACTAAAATACAGTATTTACCCGATTGCAATACCCGCCTTTATCGCATAACATAATAACATTTTAAAGATATTGTCATATTGTCATAGTATTAGCAAATAACGATAAAGATAATTTTCTAACTTAGTTTGACATTATGGAAAATGATAAAATCATGGAACTTATAAACAGGGATAACCATCAAAAACTCTATATGCAACTCTACGAAATCATCAAGAAAAAGATTGAAAGCAGCGAATGGCCTGTTGGATCGCAAATCCCCACTGAAGAAGAAATATGTAAAATGTTCAATGTAAGCAGGGCTACTGTCAGAACCGCAGTGCTGGAACTGGTCAGACAGGGTTATCTCAAACGTCAGCAGGGCAAAGGTACCTTTGTCTATAAAAATACCGTATCCGAAGGTCTCACCATGCTCACAAACTTCAGGGAACTCCTGTATGAAGAAGGACTCAATTTCACCACTAATGTCCTTGCACGGACTGTCATGATGCCGATCGATGACCTTGATGTTAAGCTCGATATCCCGAAGGATAAACATATCATTTATATAAAAAGGCTGCGACTCATCAACAATGAGCCCATACTGCTGCAGGAGTCCTATGTCCCTTATCATATTTGCCCTCTCCTCCTTGAAGAGGATATCGAGCATCAATCGTTATTCGACATTTTCGAGAAGAAGTACGGCATTAAAATAACGAAGGTAAAAACCAATATCGAAATCACTTACCTGAAGACTGATGAAGCACGCCTTATAGGGCTTACTGAAGCTTCAGCAGCCATCCTATTAACTCAATCCTTCTATTCAGGTGATACCTTAATCATGTATACACGTTCGATAAAAAGAACCGACAGGTTTAAATTTTTTATGGAGCTCGAAAGAAAAATAGCATAACGAAGGAGGCTACAATGTCAGACAGTAAAGTTGTGAAGGATGTGATGACCGGTATTTTTGAGTATCCTCACGTGCCCTACTGGTTTTCGATCGGTCAGGCAATAAGGATTGTGAAGGTATCTTTTCTCAGCAGCAAGAAGTACCCTGATCCAATGGCAGTACTGGTATTCGATGAAAAGTACAATCTCATGGGAACTCTGACCCTCAAGGATATCCTCAAAGGCCTTGAGCCACAGTTTCTGAAGCCAAGTGCAAAAGCTCAGGTTGCTGAAGAAGACGAATCAGCATTGTCCCTAATCTGGGATACCCTTTTTAACAAGGGATCAAAGGACCTTGCAGAAAAGCCTGTGAGTGAGATCATGGCGCCTGCAAAGTATTTTGTTGAACCAGGGGATCCTCTTACGAAGGCAGCTTATCTCATGCTGCATCATGATCTGGTTTTACTGCCTGTTCTGGAGAACAAAAAGAAGTTCGTCGGACTCGTACGGATGATCGAAGTCTTCGATGAAATCTCGAATGCGATATTGAAGGACTAAGGAGGAGGGGGAAATGACAGACAAAGATATAAAGAGAACTGAAGGCTTGCCAAAGCCTCCGCCGGAGATCGTTGTTGCTGAAACCAAGGAGAAATTTGACTGGAAACGGGTTACGTTCATACTCATCGGACTGGGCCTTTTCCTGTGGATCTACTTTATGCCACAGTGGACTGACGCTGTTGATCCAGGGGGAAAACATTTCGTCTTATCAGCGAAGGGAAAGGGCGCTATAGCACTTTTTTTGCTGGCCTCTACATGGTGGATTTTTGAGGTTGTACCTATTGGCGTTACTGCCATCGCGATCGGCGTTTTTCAGGCCATTTTTGCTATTCGCTCTGCAAAAGACGCATTCAGGGATTTTATGGACCCGTCAGTTATGTTTATCTTTGCTTCAGTTGTGGTCGGCCTTGCATTCACAAAATCTGGGCTTACAAAACGTCTTGCTTACAAAATGCTGCAGATTGTCGGTGAAAAAACAAACATGATTGTCTTGGGAGCTCTGGTAGTAACTGCAGGGCTTGCACATGTCATGGCACATACTGCTGCTGCAGCTACGGTGTTCCCGATTCTCCTTGCAGTCAATTCCCTCTATGGTGAAGGAGATAAGCCAACAAAATTCGGTAAATCATTGTTCATTGGTATGGCATATGCCGCAGGCGCCGGCAGCGTTATTACCTTTTTGGGTTCAGCCCGTGCAGCAGCAGGTGCCGGTATGTTTGCGGAGTTTACCGGAAAAACCATAGGCTTTTTTGAACTAACAAAATTTACCTTTTTAATCGGCTGGGCTATGGTCTTCTTTATCTGGGTTTATCTTTCAATATTCATGAAACCGGAGAAAAGTGTTATCCCCGGTCTGAGAGAGAGGGTTACAAAACTTTCCAAAGAACTCGGCCCTATGACAAGGGATGAAAAGTTTGTCATCATCACTGTCCTTGGCGCTATAGCGGTAATGTCCATGCAGTCATTTGTTCCAGCACTTAAATCTCTGGACAGGGCTGCCATCATGCTCGTATCAACACTTCTTTTCTTTGTATTCAAAGTGCTGACCGTCAAAGAGCTTGAAGATATTCCGTGGAATATCATTCTCCTTTTCAGCGGCGCCATGAGTATCGGCTTCTGCCTGTGGCAGACAGGCGCTGCCCAATGGATGGCAGTTCAGTGGCTTGTCATGTTCCAGAACGCGCACTGGCTTGTTTTTGTCCTGAGCATTGCAACTTTCGTTCTAATAATGACGAACTTCATCATGAACGTGGCGGCGATTGCGATTTCACTCCCTGTTTCACTCGTTATCGCACCGTACTTAGGCGTAGCCCCTGAAGTGATCTTCTATTCCTCATTGATTACCGCAGGTATGCCTTTCGTATTACTGATCGGCGCAGCGCCAAATGCTATAGCCTATGAATCAAAAATGTTTACACCAGGTGAATTTTTCAGGCATGGCTTGCTCCTAAGTGTTGTTCTCGTGGCAATTATCGGCTTTGCCATACTCACATACTGGCCGATGCTGGGTATGCCGACAACGCTGAAATAAAGAATTTATTATGAAACGAGTACCACAAAAACATCCCCTCCCTTGAGGGGAGGGGATTGAGGGGAGGGTGAAAGAACATTACCCAACCCCCTCCAGGGGAGAGGGCAATTAGAACAAGATTACGGAGGTTTTATGGGATTTGAGGAAGTAATAAAGGAACATTTTGACAGGGTTTTTAAAGAGGTCGAATATGTAAAAAAGACCTACAATGCCCTGAAGGATTTCGGCTTCAACGACGACAACTGTATAGCCTCTGTTTGCGTCTGCCGGGATGAGATATCCCAGACCGTCAGGAGCATCATCAAGCATATCTGGGGAGAGGCGTTCAACTTCTCAAGCCTTGCAGGCATGTTCACGGCAGGCAAGACAGGACTCAAGGCTGCCATGCACCATGCTCCTCAGACAGGCGGCAAAGAGCGCTATGTCTTTTATGTGATTCCTCATACGGCAATCAATGAAGACGGCAAGACCGGCTTCTGCAAGCGCAGGGGAATCAAGGAAGAATCCAGCGCCTGCGGAGCGCTCTGC
>JBAQLU010000208.1:0-5019 GCA_049302065.1 Thermodesulfovibrionales bacterium | reverse complement strand
CTACCGCAAAATGTGGGAGAATTGGTGCGAGTCTGTTTGAAGATGCATATTTGAACCAATAATCATCAAGAATTTTAACAACTTCAATGTGAGGACTTGCCGGTGAACTGTTGCTCTCTACGGAGATTCCAAGCCCCGTTGACTACAGTAGTTGTTATTTTTAAGCTACAGTATTTATTTTTGCGACCTTTGTCCCGAACTACGCATAGCCTTTTCGTTTCTAACAAGTATTGCATCCGAAGGAGGGCTGATTATTAATAATTACTGGGAGAAATATGTACTGAGAAACAAGTCCTTATTTACTTACTTCAACCTTTCTTTTACTACTGTTTCAAGAAAACCCTCAAGTGCAGTAATACATGTTCTATCTTTATAGAGGCGATGCTTATTTGCTGCAATTTTTTCTGATATCCGTTTTCGCCATCCTGAATCTTTCCCCAAACGGGCTGCCAATGAAATATAATCATCAATAGAATTTGCAATTGTTTCTGTTAAGTCCATCATAGTTAAGATAGCGAAAGTATGTCTAGCTCTCATTAATTTGCCTGATAAAGTTACAACAGGCAAATTACAGGCAATTGCTTCAAAGGTAGAGTTGTGACCTGTCCAGCCAATGCTATCAAGAAAAACATCGCATATGTTATTAAGAGTACCGTATTGGACAGTATTAAGAAATGGTAGAAAAACTATATAGTCTTTAGGATTTAAATTAAATTTAATAAATGCTTGTTCAACTCTTAAACGAAATTGTTTTGTAAGGTTGGCACTTCTTGGATTAGATATAAATAACAATTGGCAATCACCAATTTGTTGTGCAATACGAGGAAAAACTTCATCATATTGCGGTAAATATTTAAAAAGCGATTGACAGCAAAGATAAAGGATAGATGTTGAACGCAAACCTAAGGTCTCACGATTCATGTCAGTCAGTGGTATATCCAGTGGTGTGTAATATATTGAGAGATTAGGTAGGCGAATTAGTTTTTCAGTATAATGTTCATCAGCATCTGGAGGCTCCATTAAATCACTACTGAGATAGTAATCAATTGTTGGAAGACCAGAGGTATCTGGATGTCCCAAAGAGGTGCACTGTATAGGAGCAAGCCTCAGTGCTGTAAGTCTTGCTGTCATAGGATCCATACCGATTTCAGGATAGATAAGAACATGAAGATTATCATTTCTGATGATCTGACATAGATCCTCAAAGGAATAGAAATCCTCAACAAAATGATCAAAACATTGCATAGCAATTTCGGTCTCTCCATCCTTCTTTTTCCCTGTGTAATATCCATATAGGCTAAATCGCTTTTTATCTATATTCTCTATCCACCCTCTTATCGGTATTTTCCAGACAGAATGGGAGTGAAAATATCCTGATACTACACCAACTCTCAAAGGTTCCCTATACAAATGAGATGGCATAATAGGGTAATTAGCAAATTGTGGATATCTCAAAGCCATAATTCTGCATACAAGGTCTCCATATACTTGTTGTAATTCTCGATCATTAAACCCTTGGTAGGCAAGATAGAAAGGTTGTTGACTGCCGACTGCATCAGCAGCGGTTTCAATGTCTTGTGGGGTTGTAAGGGAAATAGTCTTACACAGCTTCACGAGTTCATCTTGATAGAGCTTGCGAGAGGAATAGATGCTCGTTTGGTTGGGATAAATTATTAATAATTGTGACATATAACGTGCAAAGCGAGCTACGACTAAGCTAGGATTGTATTCGATTGCTTTATCATAAGCAGATAGTGCCTTATCTCTATTGCCCTGCTCGTATAATGCATTACCCAAATTATAGTATGCATTAGCAAAATAAGGATCAAGTTGCAGAGCCTTCTGATAGTAATTTGTAGCGTCATCAAGTTTTCCTTTTTCTTGAAAGATAAGACCTATATTGTTATATGTTTCGGTGAGATTTGGGTTGATCTGGAGGGCTTTCTGATAGTAAGTGATAGCATCTTTAAAATTTCCTTTTTCTTGGAAGGCAATCCCTAAATTATTATAGGTATCAGAAAGATACGGATTAAGCTGGAGGGCTTTTTGATAATGTGTGATTGCATCATCAAGTTTTCCTTTTTCCCAAAAGATAAGTCCTATATTGTTATATACATGAGCAAGATTTGGATCAAGCTGAAGGGCTTTTTGATAATAGTTGAGAGCAGACTCAAGGTCTCCTTTATTTTTAAAGGCATTCCCCAGATTGAAGTATATTTCTGCATTATCGGGAGAAGATTGAAGTACTTCTTCAAAGCATTTTATCGCTGACTCATAATTCCCAAGTTTTATATATATTGCAGCAAGAGCGTTTAAGGCATGGAAATTATACGGATGCGCTTTTAAAATGTTTTTGCAGATATATTCTGCTTGTTGTAAATTTCCTGCTTGATAATTTGCAATAGCTGATTTGATTGCATTATTGATATTCATTTTTTTATTTTCGAGACAAATACTTTTAAAATAACTTTATTGATTACCAAAAGGAACATAAACTATTTTAGCAATTTTTAAATATGTGTGGTACAGGAAGTAGCAAACGCTGAGTCTTTCGGTATCAAGCTGTTACGAAACTTACTTCCATTTTGAAAGTTATGAATAATACAAAACCCCAAAAAGAGTATGAACCAAATTGTACTTAAGGGGGCATTTTTGATTATAGCTTACAGTGTGCTGTGGAAGTGCTGCCGCCGTGTGCCTCGGCGGCGGCACTTCCCCCTACCCCTTGGGGTATTTAATAATATATAGCATCTTATCAAACTAATTGATCTATTTCTATTGAGACATTTAGGACAAAATAAGTGTCTGGTAAGAAGCATAAAAAGTGCTGATTAAGGGTATAGTTAAGATATGGGGGAACCTTTAAAAGTGTCTAAAATTAAATTTGGCAAAGCTATTTTTGTGATTTTATAGGTAAAAGTCAAAGATTTGCCTTTAAGAAGATGTATAGGGAGGTTTCAACTACTGTAGGCAACGCTCTTGAACTGCCCTGTTGCACCGAATAGTCCACATAGTACTCCACCGATTTAGAAGGTTTCACAAAAGTATTTATTCCTGAGACAAGTCTTGCATACCTTGAAGATCTGAAAACACCCCGCAAAACACCGGGAAGGGGGAAAAGACAGATACCACTGAAAAAAGGCAATATGATGAACGGATTTGTGCTGAAGGAAATTCAACCGGATAAAATTGCGATGGTTAGGGGAGAGGAGAAGATGGTAGTCCGCGTTAATAACCCCAAGAGATCAAAGATAACAGAGGCATCAGCGCCCGGCCAGCCTGCCAGGACTGCTTCATCATCAGCATCATTTAACCAAAAAACGGATGTCCGTAAGCTTATCGAAGAAGAGCCTCTGACAAAGAACCGTGCACGTATGACAGGGGCTGATGAAAAGATCCTCGACTCTCTCAAAAGACAAAGAAAGTAGCGAAGCAAAGCTTTTCCTGCATACATACCTGCCATGTTATATATGGAATTGCATTTTAGGGGTTAATATTTTTTTTAAAATATATAGTATACTCTTAGTGCAATGAGTGTTATGAAAAAACGCATCCTTGTCACAGGAGGGGCCGGATTTATCGGTTCCCATCTTTGTGAAAGACTTCTCAATGAAGGGAACGAAGTGCTATGCATTGACAATTTCTATACCGGTCGAAAAGCAAATATCGTACATCTTTTAGCTAACCCCTATTTTGAGATTCAGCGTCACGATATCTGTTTCCCCGTCTACATTGAGGTAGACGAGATCTACAACCTCGCCTGCCCTGCCTCTCCTGTCCACTATCAATTCGATCCTGTTCAGACCATTAAGACTGCTGTTCACGGAGCAATAAACATGCTCGGCCTGGCCAAACGGCTTAAAGTAAAAATACTCCAGGCATCCACGAGCGAGGTATACGGAGACCCTTCTGTCCATCCTCAACCTGAAAGTTATTGGGGCAATGTAAACCCTGTAGGGATAAGGTCTTGTTACGATGAGGGAAAGCGCTGTGCAGAGACCCTGTTCTTCGATTATCACCGGCAGCATAACCTTAAAATAAAGGTTGCAAGAATATTCAACACCTATGGTCCAAGGATGCACCCAAATGACGGACGGGTAGTAAGCAACTTCATCGTACAGTCATTGAAAGGTGAGGATATCACTGTTTTTGGCGACGGAAATCAGTCAAGAAGTTTTTGCTACATCGATGATCTTATTAATGGCCTGACCAGACTTATGGATGGTCCTGATGACTTCACCGGCCCTGTAAATCTTGGCAATCCCGTAGAATTTACCATCCTCGAACTGGCACAAAAAGTCATAGAACTGACCGGGACAAAATCAAAGATAATATTGAAACCCCTGCCTGATGATGACCCAAGGCAAAGGCAGCCGGATATCACGTTGGCCAGGAAAGCCCTGGGATGGGAGCCTATTGTAAGACTCGAAGAGGGTCTGAAAAAAACTATCGAATATTTCAAATCTCTTCTGCATCAATAAAGCTTATTCTTCAGAAGAGCAGCGCTGATTTCTTATCGAATATTTGCATAGATGATCAGCATAACCAAATGCCTCTTAGGATCATTACTGATAACTTTTACACGCTTGGAAATACGTCCGGACATGCCGTTTACATCTATTCTTGCAACGATCTTTCCTCTTTCACCTGGTTTTAGAAGGCTCGAACTAGCCATCACAGCTGTGCACCCTCAGGATGGCACTATGTCTTCGATTTTAAGATCCTCTGTGCCGGCATTTGTAAACTCAAAAGTATGTTCAATCATACCATCTAATACTTCTCCGAAATCATATTTTTCTGAATCAAACTTTATGGAAGGCTGTGAAAAACAGATTGCGGGAAAGGAAAGTAAAAATATCATCAGGAAAAAACATCTCATATTTTATATAATATAAAAATATGGTAGAAAATATAAAGCAAAATGAACTACCCCGCAGTCCCGAAAGCTTTCGGGACGAGGTATCTTAAATCTCCCCTCCCTTGAGGGGAGGGGATTAAGGGGAGGGTGTTGAAAACATT
>JBAQLU010000207.1:0-3340 GCA_049302065.1 Thermodesulfovibrionales bacterium | reverse complement strand
TAAGTTAAGCCCCCTCACCCTTGCCCTCTCCCTCCAGGGGAGAGGGTTATAATACTACCCCTCCCTTGAGGGGAGGGGATGAAGGGGAGGGTGATGTATGTGGCTTTACTAATGACCGTATTAGTAACAGAAAAATGCAACCATTTACTGGCAGGCGCTAACATGTCTAACCGCAAAATTCTGCTTGTAGAAGATGATAAACTCCAGGCAAAGACTACAAAAGAATATTTAGAGAAGGCTGGCTATGAAATTGTCTGGGTAGAAAATGGCATGTCTGCTATTAAATCTGCAAAAACCCACTCTTTTGACCTCATCGTGCTTGATCTTGTATTGCCCGATCTTGATGGAAACGAGGTATGCCGATGGCTGAAAAATACGAAAGACACGAAAGATATCCCTATAATCATTCTGAGTGCAAAGGGCACAACGAAGGAGAAGGTTGTCGGGCTGGAAGCAGGTGCGGATGATTATCTTCACAAACCATACGATCCATCTGAACTCAAGGCAAGGATATATGCCTGTTTAAGGACAAAGGTGCTGCAGGACGAGTTAAGGAAGAAAAATCGTCAGTTAGAGGAAGTGCTTCTTCAAATGGAAACCCTTGCGATGACCGACCAATTAACCGGACTTTTCAACAGGAGATATTTTTTGTCTGTGTTTGAAAAGGAATTCAGCAGAGCTCTGAGATACAACCATCAGACTTCCTGTCTCATGATAGATATTGACCACTTTAAAAGGATTAACGACGAATACGGACATCATGCAGGCGACCAGGTACTTAAGGAGATATCACAGGTAATGACAGATTGTTTGAGAAAATCAGATACTTTGGCACGATGGGGAGGGGAGGAATTTATTATTCTCCTCCCTGAAACAACAAAGGAAAATGCATTACAAGTTGCTTCAAGAATATTGACTTCTGTTTCAACCTTCATGTTTTTATCTCTTCCCCGGCAGCTTACTGTAAGTATTGGTCTTTCGGGCATTCCAGCGCCGGATATAGATACATCGGAGAAATTCATTGCTGCGTCTGATCGTGCGCTATATGAAGCAAAAAATAAGGGCCGCAACAGAATAGAAGTTACATGAAAAATCAATGCCTTATTTGAGGCAGTCAACAACTGCATCCGATATTGTGTGAAAGGTTAACAAGAATCTTTTTTGAAAGGTTTTTACATCGGAAAGCTGAGATCTATGATCCTCTTTTTTAGAATCAGGATTTCAAATGCTATGGCTGTCATGGAAGCAAGCATGGACAAAAACCCTACATTTGCATTCAGTACAGAATTATTGCCGTTGTCAACATAGAGCAGAGCAACAGTTTTTTCCCTGATAGTGATCGGCATAATCAGGGCATCCTGAGGTGTTCCGTTGAGAATTTTTATGAATGGTTCATTGCCCTTTATATTCATGACAGGTCCGCGGTAATTGCTTTTTTCCCTGAGAACCTCAGAAAATATCGGTGAATCCTTTTCAGGCATTTCAAACCCGTCTATTTCAAGACCTCTTGCCTTCCATCCAACAATTCTGCCGCCTTTTACAGTAAAGAGAGCTACCCTCTCTGCTATTTTATGGGACTCATTCAGGAGAATACCCGCAATATCTTCAGTCTCCTTAACTTCAGTAAAGGCAACTTTAATTTTTTGAACAGATGTTTCTTCAACTTTTGTTTCAGGATCAAACCGGTCTTTCAGACTGATGTATCGTACGTCCCGCTTTATTCCGTAGTACTTTTCGAGCGCATACAACAGTCTCAGTTCCGTTATGACATAAGGAATGATATCAAACCCTGTTGCAAAACGAAGCTCATCGATATCCCTGATCTCTTTTGCATTGAGCATAGCGGCATGCAATCTGTTCCGTTCTTTTCTGAAAGGGATGATCTTGTATTTATCGATGATCTCTGCGCTTATTGAATTGACAACTTCTTCAGGTATGGAGTTCAACATCTCAGGTGATACAGCCGGTAATTTGAAATATCTGCCGAGGAAGTTCGATAATTCTTCTTCTTCAAGAAAGCGCAATTCAACCAGGTTGGTCCCTATCCTGCCGCCGAATTGAACCTGTCTCTTTAGCGCCTGTTCGAGCTGCTGCCTTGTTATGAGCGCTTCCTTAATTAAGGCTTCCCCGAGTTTCATACTCTTACATTATTCAACATTCAGTCAAATATTACCAATACTATGCAACATTTTACCACAGATAGGATATAATCCTGTCGGCATACGCGTAGCCTCAGAAAATAATTTTCAGACAGAGCCTAACCCTTCTTTTTAATAATTAAATTATGGACAAATTCTGCCCCGACCAGAAATATGCATGAGGAATAGAATAGCCAGAGCAGGAAAACAAAAAATGCAGTCAAAGGGCCGTATATCGTTCCAAATTTCACTACTGTTCCGACATACCAGGTAAAAATATGTTTGGCTATCTCAAGGAATACGGCAGCAAAAAAAGCGCCGGCAAATGCATAGGAGATCCTGACCTTCATTTTCGGAAGGAAGATGTACATTATGGTGATAGTGAAGAAGACCATCAGGAAAGGAACAACGTAACGTATAAGAAAGGCTGTTATAAGGCCAATATGCAAATCCGGGGAAAATTCCTTCAATGTTTTCAGGAGCGGTATAAGTGTTGTTGCGCTGAACGAAATGAAAATCATCATGATCAGGAATGTAATAATGACCAGAGAAAGAACTATTGACCAGAAAAAGGAACGCTTCTTCCTGACTTCAAAGATAATATTCAGGGCATTTTCAAGTGAGGCAAATACCTGAATGGAAAGGAGTCCATACAGGAGGAGACTGAATGTGCCGATGCCTTTGAACTTTATCAGCTTGCCGAGTTCTTTTGAGATGCCCGAGGTTATGTCAGGAAAGAAATTGATAAGTCTGTTTGAGAAATATTCGTAGAATTCAGGATAATGTCCAAGAATATGGCCGAGTATGGTAATAAGGAAAAGACAGAGCGGGATGAGGGCCATCATCGAAAAATATGAGATAGAGCCTGCAAGTATCAGACCCCCGTCACGAAAAAAATCCAGGAAACTCCTGAGAAAGATTTTAAAATACTTCACTAACATATATCCCTCTATTATTTGTCATTCCGGCTTGTCCGGAATCTTTTCGAAGAACAACCCCCTAACCCCCTTTTCTAAGGGGAAACAGAAGGATTCCCGACGCGCTTCACTTGCGGGAATGACACATGGTTTATCAATTGAGGATCTTGCAAAAGTCATAAAGTAAGAGATTTTTCATAAGGCAAATCAGCTCTCCATCTGTTAAACTTTGTTGCGACAAAAATCAAACAGAAAAGGAGAACCGATGCGCCTTAGAGAAACGAT
>JBAQLU010000206.1:0-21813 GCA_049302065.1 Thermodesulfovibrionales bacterium | reverse complement strand
ATCCAAGACGAAGCGATAAAGTGTAAACACTGCGGTGAGTTTCTGGATGCCTCCACCCCCCCACGCTTTGCAGAGGAAAAGACTCAATGGTATTTCCGAAAATCCTTTATTATCATCGCAGTCTGTTGTGTGGGGCCTCTGGCGTTGCCCCTGATTTGGTTTCGTCCACAAACGACCCCGGCATGGAAGATCGGACTCACAATAGGAATCCTTGTTCTCAGTTGGATCTTATTCCAAACCACGATGACATCCATCCGAACTCTCAAGGAGTATTACAAGCTAATTGAAGGGCTGTGAAAGGATCAGAGGGAAGGAGTCCGAATAAGCGTCATTCCGCAACTTCGCAGCGGAATGACGCTTATTCGAAACGGATAGGCACTGTTTTCGACTTCTTCACGCTTTGCTATGAGTTGATGAATGAAGAATGAAGGTTTGACCCCGAATGTCCGCTGTGGCAGTTTAGCTTTTCTGTTCTACAATATCAACCTCCTCATCGGTTAAGCCATATATCATATATACTATCCGGTCTATCAGATTATCAGTTGCTTTGATATTTTCTTTCAAAGGGTTAAGTACCGCAATGCTTTCCTGAAAATGTTTTTCGAATGTTTCCTGCAATTTACGGTCTGAAGGGTCTATAGTAATTTTCTTCTTATTCTTTTTGAAAACTTCAAGGAGATGGACGAAGCTATGGTCATGATACTCCTTGATTGCAGTTTTGTTTGATAAATCTTCAATTACTGCTCCGATTTCCCTCTCAAGCCATTTCAGGAATCCTTTCATCTCATCATTCTTCTTTTTATTCGTCTCAATCATCTGCTCTGCGAGATAAGCAAGAAAATCGTGGATCGTGTCGTTACGGTTTTCAGCAAGTTCTTTATCGACCCAATTTAAAATTATTTCGTACATAACTATTCCTTTACCCCGAGTCTTTTGCGCCATATATCCATAAGCGGTTGCCAGTTAAATGTATCTGCTTCAGAAAGGGCATTCAGGTATTCTGCCTTCTCATTTTCATTCCCTTCATCGGGAACAAGTTGCACAGGCGGCAAATCAAGCCTGTAAAGAAGCGCAAAAAGAAACATCCTTGCAACCCTGCCGTTAAAATCAAGAAAAGGATGAATACTCAAGAGCCTGCCTTCAGCAAAAGACAGAGTTTCAATAAGGATATCTGTTACAGGGTGCTTTTCCCCTATAACAGCTAATCTTGATTCAAGGTCATCGCAGTATTGACGCATCAGAGCGGGAACTTCAAAATATGGAGGAGGTTCATGTTTGCTCACAGTTACATTTCGGTCTCTAAAGCTGCCGGCCCACGAAGGAAAAAGCTCTCCGAATGCGTCTTCATGAAGTTTATAAATGAATTCAGAGGTTATTGTCAATTCATCCGGCTTCAGTTGAAGGAGTTGAGCCATTACTCTTTCAACACCTTTTGCGAGATATGGCGCTAACTCACTGTATGATTTAATTCCGAGGCTGGACTCTATGAAGCGAGTGGTTGAGGGGTATCTTTCAATTTCTTCAGATACTTTTTCAGCATCTTCAGGCTTACGTGTTCGCCCTCGAAGGCCATGGAGGCGCTTACCTGTCCGGGGATACTCTCCAGATAAAACGTCTTTTTCTCCTCCGGAGTGAGCTTTTCTCTCCAGTGCTCTATTGTATTTATCTGCTGTTTCCTTTTTATCATATCCGCTTCCTTGCTTACAACTCTTGTTCAAATCTAACATATAGGTTTTATAAAGTTCAATCGCCTCACTAACCCTTTCCTTTCGTTCCTGTTCAGGGGTCGTGAAAGAAATGAGCGGAATAGGTAATTTTTCGAGATTTACAATCTTAACTTCAGCAAAAACTCGTCCAAATTCAGGAACTATCATCCTGTGTATGAATGATAGGAATTTTGAATTAAGTAGTGCCATAACAAATTCTAAAGAATAATTTTGAGATTTTAAGACAAGATTATGGACATTATTCAAATTGAGATATTGTTTATCATCAATGGTTGCAATCAGGGTGTCAGCAGTTTGTCTAATAACAATTTTTTTAGCCACAGAAAAAGGTGCAGACGGTCGAGGTTCAGCGAGCCATTCCCCATAACTAATCCATCGTTCTTTTTGAGGCGATAACGCATATTTTGAAAAATCTTCACCTCTTAAGTACTGCTTGTATGTTTTATCTATTTTATAGTCAGCGTCAAAAAAGCGTTTTTCCACTATATCTTTAGTCTGGATGGGATTTCCTTTACCAACCTGATATGGTTTGCATCCAACTACCATTAAAGCAATTTCTTTTAGAGTAGTGCTTATGCCATGCACTTTATCAAACAGATCAAATAAATGCGGAGTCAAATATTCAGTAATTCGTTTCCCTTCAAATTGTTTGATTCTATCTTGAATAATATCAACCCATTTTATGGTTAAACGATCTGGCTGATCATAAACAACTCCGAGCATAGTGACTGATTTCAAATCCGTTTTATATTTCTGAACAATTTCAATACATGTTTCAACTGTTGCATCTTCAAACACCGGATCTTTAAAAAAAATTATCTGTCTTAGCCAATAATCGTTCAGGATAAAATTACGAAGATTTTCATAGTAATGCATAGAAAGCCATGGAGTTGGCGTAATGTAGGACTGAAAACCACTAAATTTTGAGAGTGAAATAGCTCGTTCGATGAATAATGTAAAACTTTCCAGCTGATATTCAGCAGAGATATAATTTTTGTAAAAGTAATTTTTATGACTTTTTTCGAAGGTTACCCCATAAGGCGGATTGCCGATCACGCAATCAAATCCAGGATTTTCTTTCTTTTCCCTTTCTGAATAAAAAACCTCCGGGAATTCAATTTGCCAATGGAAAAACCTTTTCTCTTCTGCAAGGCTTAAGGCAGTTTTACATTTATCGATTATTTCTGGAAATGGCTCGTTATCATAGTCCAGAGTATATGCAAGTTGCTCAACACGCCCGAAGCTTGTTCCCAGGTCAGTCAAATGCCTTGCTGTTGCAACATCGAATCTTCTTCGGATTGGCTCTATCTCTATGCGGGCATTCTTGAATAAATCATAACTTTTTCGGGCCTCAGATATAGTTGCATCTGTTAACTCAGAAACCTGCAGCATGTATGAAAGTGCTCTGTGGACTTTACCATACGCTTCTGAACCCGGGAGTACAACATCTGAAATATCGAAAATTCCTATCAGACTATTCCCGCACTTCAGATGGTGGTCTAAAAATGATAGCGGTGCTCCCAAAGTGAATGAATCGAGCCAGAGGGAAAGTTTCGCAAGTTCAACCGCCATATCATTAAGGTCAACGCCATAAATACATCGTTTCATCACCATACGTTTTATAAGATTCACTTCAGTGAGTTTGCTTTCATCAATCATGACACCCTGACGATTGATCTCATCGAGTATTTCCATTTTCAGTTTTGCTATTTTTTGAATGACAAGATTATCAGGGTAATCAGCGAGGAAAAATATGATTCTATCTGATATGAAATCAACGGTGTGAACAAGGAAATGGCCACTACCCATTGCAGGGTCGAGGACTTTAATATCAAAGAGCGTATTGAATATTGACTCTTCAATACCCTTTATTTTAGCCCTGTATCCTTGAATTCCGGCTGTAGATTTCTGTTTATGAAGTGTGTTTATAGTGTCTTCAAGCTGTATCATCAGGTCTTTAACTGTTTTTATTCTTTCATCAAGCACCGGCCCAACGGTATTCTTCACTATATATTCAACTATATAATGCGGCGTGTAATATGAGCCTGTTGCTTTCCTTTCATGTTTGGAGTTCTCGATGTACACATCGCTTTTCGACTTTTTCCCGAAGATTTTTATTTTGTCTTTAACTTCGGATGCCTTAAGCCATAAAGACTTGCCCTCTTTTCTGACTGCAACAATATCTTCCTCTGCAATCTGGATATGGAATTCCAACAGTCCCTCATAGATATCTCCAAGGTGGCGAACATTGAGGGATGAATAATCAATGAATGGAATTGTGTCCGACCTCTGTTCGCCTTCATGGTCAACGGTCAACAGTTCAATAGCTTCTGCAAGAAACGGGTCTGGCATTTTGTGCGTCGCAAGAAAACTGTCTTTAGAGGTTTCGAATAATCCCCCGTTATATACGGGGACATTTAATGCAGTGTCGCCTTTTGCAATGATATCAAAAAGGCTTTCAAGCCTTGACCAGTAGGAGTATGATCTCCTGCTGAGTCTATCAAGACCAAATCTAGAAAGGTCATTATAAATATCCTGCTTGAGTTTCAGGAGGCTGACCTTCTTATAGGCATCTTCAACAACAGGGAGAAGGTTCCTGCTTTCAGCATAGAGCAGGAAAAGCAGCCGGTAGAGTAGGGTAAGACATCCTTTGAAAACAGACTTTTTACTCTCTTCAGTTTCAATTTCGATAGAAAGCTCATTTTTTCTGTAATGGACAAATCCTTCTGCAAGCCCTTCAAAGACCTTGTCGAAAATAAGGTCTTTCAGTTTTGTGCTGATCCTTGCGGCATACTCCTCTGTCCCTTTTAAGTGATCATCAAGCCAGGTACTGTCTGTAACCGGATTAGGAATGAAAGCATTCTTGGAGAAAAAAAGATAGAAGTAGAGAAATTTCTCTACTTCTTCACTTTTTATTATCTCTTCAAGGTCTATTTCAAAGAAGTTCCCGGAGCGTGAGGCAGCCCTGTAATAAAATAAACGCCATTGTTTTCCATTCGTCAGTATAGCCCAGTTTATCTTTCCGTCTGTGTGAAAATGCACATCATCGAGGTATTTGACTGTTTGAGCAGTAGGATCACGGCTGTCAAGAATGTCTTTTTTATCAGTATCATTCAAGCGCCTCCCCCAGTATTTAACTTCAAGAATAGTCAAACAATGAGAAAAGAATCTATCAGGACTTTCTTTGAGTTTTCTGGCAGTTTTATACGAATCAGGATCTTTAAATAGTGCATAGTCAGGTCTCTTCTTCTTGAGGCCGCGTTGTGCAACAGGTTGGACATGATAAGCATAGCCGAGCGCTGAAAGAATAGGCTGAATGAACTTGTTTTCTAATTCTGCCTCTTCACCGGGGCCGAGCTTTGAAGTCTTAATTGAATCATATGATTCCTGTATTGCTTTAAAGGTTTTCAGGGCAATTTCTTTTTGTTCAATCCATAAAGTAGTTGACGGCAGGCGATGTTCGAGGTAATTGTTTGAGAAGAGGTTTTGATTATTCCAGCAGAACAATTTTATCTGTTCAGACATGCAATAAGGTATCAGGAAATCTATAATTTTATCAAGGAATCACAGCTATATTTGATTGAAAAGTTCCTGAGATTTCAAATTCTCGCCGACTCATTAAAATACTGTCAGAAAAATAAGGGAGTTAAAACTATATCAGAAGGCCAAGCAGGAAAAGTGGTACAGAATCTGCCCTCACATTATTATGCAAAATTAAAGTGACATATTAAAATTGCATAATATATTGATATGGATTAAGGCAGAGTATCTCTTCAGGCGTGCAATAAAATATCAGGAAATCTATAATTTTACCAAGGAAACACAACTTGTTAGGTAAAATTCTTGTTCTTTATTGTGTCATTCCTGCGGAGGCAGGAATCCAGTGCCTTCACAAATAATATCATATAAATCATTCCATTCAGGATTATTCTCCTCTATAAGCCTTAGTTTCCACTGACGTTTCCATGCCTTTAGTTGTTTTTCTCTGCTAATGGCAGTCCCTGCGGTTTCATGTATCTCATACCAGACTAAACGGTGAACATTGTATTTCTGAGTAAAACCTTCAACCAGATTATTTTTATGTTCATAAATACGCTTAATAAGATCAGATGTAATACCTGCATATAAAGTGCCATTTCGTTTGTTACAAAGGATATAAACATAAAATTTCTTCATTCAACATCTCTGGATTCCTGCCTCCGCAGGAATGACGAAGCTTATATGTCAGTTTTCAATCAAAGAAACAAGTGGTCAGCTTAACATGTCCAATTATGATTTTTATGTAACATTACAACTTTATTTTCTTGAAAAGCTCACTTGCCTTTTTCTGCATTTTTCTTTCTGCATATTTGCCCATTTCATGGTTGTATCCGATGAGATGAAGAAGGCCGTGTATCAGAAGTCTTTTTAGTTCTTCGTTCAGGGTTGTGCCATATTCCATCGCCTGTCTATTTGCCTTATGGAGGTTTATGACGATGTCACCAAGAATGAAATTCAGCATTAAATGTTCGGAGTTAGTAATCCCCCCCAGCCCCCCTTTAATAAAGTGGGGTGAGAGGGAAGTATCATTTTGAGGAAACGAGAGGACGTCTGTGGTTCTGTCCACTCCACGGTATTCACGGTTCAATATCCTCATCCTGATGTCATTAACGAAGAAGATACTGAGTTCAGCCCTGTGAAGTCCGAGCAGGCGAAGGGCCTTCGTGAGAAGACGTGTTATCCTCTGCTGATTTACTTTTATAAGCCTTTGCTGGTTCTTTATATAGACCTTCATTCGAAAAATCAAACCCCGGATAATCTATCCTTTTATGGAAAATACCAGTCAGGATGTAGGTGAAACTCTTCTTTATCTCATGGATATCTTTCAGAGTGAGTTCGCATTCATCAAGCTGGCCTTCAAGGAATATGTGATTTATTATTCTGTCGACCAATGACGCAATCCTTGCAGGTGTAGGCTCTGAAAGAACACGTGAGGCAGCCTCAACCGCATCTGCCATCATGACGAGGGCAGCTACACGGGTCTGTGGCTTTGGACCATGATATCTATAATCTTCCTCAACAGGCAAAGTATCCTCTCTTTTATCCTTTGCTTTCTGATAGAAATATGTAATGAGCATAGTGCCATGGTGCTGTTCTATGATATCAATTATCGGTTCAGGAAGCTTATATTGCCGGGCAAGTTCAACACCCTCCTTAACGTGGTTCACAATAATCAGGCTGCTCATATGAGGGGTCAATTTTTCGTGCTTATTTACAGCGCCGCTCTGGTTCTCTACAAAATAAACAGGCATCTTTACCTTGCCGATGTCATGGTAATATGCGCTGACCCTTGCAAGCAAAGGATTTACTCCAACTGCCTCTGCAGCGGATTCTACAAGATTGCCGACGATAACACTGTGATGGTAGGTGCCCGGCGCTGAAACCATAAGGCTCTTCATGACCGGCTGGTTAAGGTCGAGAAGCTCAAGGAGACTGATGTCGGTCGTGACTTTAAAGAGATATTCTATTAGTGGTAAGAAGATTGAAACGACTGCTGTAACGCTTATTCCTCCGATTGCTGCAAATATTATTGAAGAATGCGCCTTGGCAGTGAAGAGGTCTCCTTTAAAAAGGAGCAGGATGATAACAGTAAGAATATTTGCAGCAATTACAAAACCGCCTCCTTTCAAAAGGGCAGACCTCTTTTTGCAGCGTATTACACTGAAAGCTGCAGTGATGCTGCCGACGAATGCATAAATAGCATAGGATGCATCATTTACCCAGAGGGCGCTGAGGAGACTGATGGTGAAGGCAAAGGTAATAGCAGTATGGAAGTCAAACAGTAGACATACGAACATTGCCCCGGAAGCAATGGGAATACCATAGAGGGCGCTGTCTATGAATTTATATTCCAGGCCTTTTGAAAGACTGAACATGAGGTAACCGAACAATCTTTCCGCAAGGAGTGTGCCTATCAACAGGTAACCGAGAAGGAGGATCATATTGTATTTCCTGACATAGGCAGGTTTGTACCGCATGATATCCCGGTAGAGTATAAACATCAGGAGAGAGGCGATAAGAAAACCTCCTGCCAATTGTTCTATCCCGAATTTTACCTGTATTGACAGGGATGCAATAAAACCGCATACGACTATAAAAAATATTCTCAAAAGCTTTTCTTTTTTGCCGTACTTCAGGGAACGACCATTGGCTGCAGATGTATCGCCGTCTACAAATGTCTTTAAATGCGCAGCTATATTCTGAATTTTATTCTTCTGCTGACCGTTTTTCATATCTCTCGTAAGCTTTGACGATTTGCTGGACAAGCTTGTGTCTTACGACGTCTCTCTCAGAAAAATAAATGAATTTAATGCCTTCGATATCGCTCAATATCCTTTCAGTTTCTATAAGGCCTGAGGTCTTTCCATGCGGGAGGTCTATCTGTGTTATATCGCCGGTAATAACGGTCTTTGAATTGAATCCGAGTCTTGTGAGGTACATCTTCATCTGTTCAGAAGTCGTGTTCTGTGCCTCATCCAGTATGATGAATGAATCGTTGAGAGTCCTTCCCCTCATGAAGGCAAGGGGGGCTATCTCTATAGTACCGCGATCTATGAGTTTCCCGACCTTTTCTGCCTCCATCATATCGAAAAGGGCGTCATATAATGGCCTGAGATAAGGATTGACTTTCTCGTACAAATCTCCGGGCAGAAAGCCGAGTTTTTCACCTGCCTCAACAGCCGGCCTTGCAAGTACGATCCTGCTTATCTGTTTTTTCAGAAGTGCATTGATAGCCATTGCCATGGCAAGATACGTTTTGCCTGTGCCTGCCGGTCCTATACCGATAACGATATCGAACTTTTTTATAGCCTCCAGATATTGTCTTTGGGTATCTGTCTTCGGTATGATGAACCGTTTTTTTGAAGATACAGGGATGTTGTTCATGAAGAGGTCTTTAATTGAAGTATACTCGTCTTCATTTGTTGTAGAGCGGATGGCATAGCGAATGTCTTCGGGGTTCAGGTTATAGCCTTCAGAACTGATGGACCGGATATCATGGATGACCCTCTCTGCCTTTTCTACAGATTTATCATCACCCTGCAGAAATATCTTATTCCCTCTCTGAGAAGCTACGATTCCGAGTATCTCCTCGATTACCCTGAGATTTTTGTCGAGTCTACCGAAAAGCAGGTTAGACTCGGTTTCACTGTCAAGTTCAATCTCTATTGTTACCGTAAGGCCTCCTGCTGTGTCCTGAAAGTTACAAAAGCCTTAAGACCCTCAGTCTTCTTAAGTTTGATCGAAAATACTTCAGCCTCTTCTCTGGTATTGAATTCTCCTACCAGTACCTTGAAGATCCTTTCATTCTTTGCTTTTTTCATGATGACTGCCGCATGATAACCCTTTTTATCAAGTTTCAACATTAGGGCATGCGCATCTGATGAATTTTTGAATGCGCCGACCTGAACAGTATATTTTCTTGATGATGTGGACTTCCTGGTTTCCTGAGATTCTCCAGCCTTCAGGATTGACTGGGAAGGGATCATCTCTTGTGCTTTTTCTATTGGTTGTGCTTCTTTAGCGTTCTTGTTTTCCTGAGGCTTCTGTATTTCAACAGGTATTTGTGCTACAGGTGTCTGCTGAGTCTGCTGGCCTGCAATTTCTTTTTGGGGATTACCTGATACGTGCATATCAGCAGGTGAACGAAAGTTTTTACCGACAAAAAACCCGAGTGTAAAACCGATTGAAGATATTATGATTACAGAAATCATAATGATAGTTCTGCTGACATAGAAAACTGAAGATTTTTCTTTTAAATCAGTCTTTTTCATACGATAAGCATAGCATCACCATAAGAGAGAAATCTATACCCTCCTGCTATGGCCTCTTCATAAGCTTTTGCCAGATTTTTCCAGCCACAGAGGGCGGAAACCAGCATCAGAGGGGTAGATCTGGGCAGATGAAAATTGGTTATGAGTGAATCGGCTATTTTGAAATCATATCCCGGGTATATAAAGATATCAGTCATACCTTTTAATGTGCCATTGTGAGACTTCATATGACAGTTGCCGCTTATATATCCTTCCAATGCCCTTGTTGTGGTTGTTCCCACGCATACAACCTTTTTTCCTGAGGCCTTTGTATCATTGATTTCAGAGATCAGTCTCTTGTCTATCTCAAAAGACTCAGCATCCATGGAATGTTCATCAACGGATTCTGTCCTTATGGGTTTGAATGTGCCGACACCCACATGGAGTGTTATTTCTCTTATTCTTATCTCCCTCTTCGTTATATCATTGAGTAACATGTCTGTAAAGTGCAGACCTGCTGTAGGCGCTGCTATGGAGCCTTCTTCCTTTGCAAATACAGTCTGGTAACTTATTTTGTCGGATTCATCAGGCAAACGTTTCATATAAGGGGGCAGGGGCATAGCGCCGTATTTCCAGATGATATCCATGAAATTTCCGGAACAGATAAATTGAGCTGTATTCCCGTTATGAAGCTCTACCTGCAGTTCATCAGAGATCCTCAGTCTTCCGGTAATTCCTCCTTTTGAGAGGACTTCCCATGATGCATCATCTTTTTTCCTTACGAGGAGAATATCTGTCTTTCTCCCGTCCTGACTATATGCGCTGAGTCGTGCAGGAAAGACCTTAGTGTTATTGATGAGAAGCATATCACCCTTCCCGAGATATGAAGGGAGATCAATAAATCTTTTGTGTTCGATTGAGCCATCTCTGTGAAGTATAAGGAGCCTTGAACCTGAACGATCTGTTAAGGGTCTTTGTGCAATGAGATGTTGTGGAAGAAGATAATCGAAATCAGTGATTTTCATACAGTTGTATTATTGTGCCGGGGTAGAAAAAGGAGAGTATTTCCTTATAGTTTTTGCCTTCACGGGCCATATTCAATGCGCACCATTGACATAAACCAACGCCGTGACCATACCCTTTACCTTCAAACAGCGCTGAATCTCCGTTGGCTGATATCTTGAAATTTGTGCTTGGAAGAGCGCTCCATCCGAGCGCCTTTCTGAGATCGGTCGCATTGATTACAGTTGTTCCGGAATGGGTTGCAATATTAAGCTGCTTTATCCTCTTTGAAGACGTATAGGATTTTATTGAAATTCCTGTAATTCCTGATATGTTCAGAGCCTTCTCTATCTCTGCAAACCGAAACCTCTTTTCCCACGTCCAGTAAGGGGAAATCTCACAGGTTGATTCCTGAGACTTTAAATAAGGGTAGCTTTTCCCGAATACCTCTTCAGGAAATTCTGTTTTTCCACCGCATGTCGAGTGATAAAATGCTTCAATCAATCCGCCGTTAAAAGTGAGCACTTCATCTCTGGTTTCGTTAACTGCGTAAGCGATTCTTACGTTCGGCTTATTACCCTTGTAAACCTGGTGAATGACAGAAGATGAGATATGATAGATTAAGTCGCCGTTCATCCTCTTCTGATATATAGCATATGTCCTTGATATGACTGCCTGTGCCTTGAGCGCCTCCATTTCCCATTCCTGACCGACTTCAACGGCAACAACATCCTTAATGTAATCCTCTAATGGAAGTTCATTTATAATATAGAGACCCCTGTCGCCTTTCCATATATCAATATTGCCTGTGTAATGCGACCCCATAACAAGGAGGTCCCCCTTCATGCTTCCAAGCTTTTCTATTTTTTCATTCTTTAAAGGGATTTTGGTATAGGCGTCATTTAAGATAAGCACCTTAATATTGTCATTTGCACCGGCCTCTAAGGTGAACTCAAGGGAGAATAAGAGCATAAGAAGGAAAACGATCGTCTTGATCATTATCTCTTCCTGATAATCCAGAAAATAAGTGTCAGTATCAGACTCAGGAGTATACTGGTAGCAAGCGGGAAGTAAAAAGTAAAATTCTTTTTCTGAATTATGATGTCCCCGGGCAGTTTGTCGATCCACGGTAGTTTTCCTGAAAGAAGCAATAAACCTCCAACAGCGATGATTACAATACCGGAAATGATAAGCAATTTCCCTATATGCTGTATGCTTTCTGTCATATTTTGTTGTTTCTTTGCATAAAATATACGCAGGCTGTCTCCTCGGGCGACCCGCTGAGGCGGGAAGCCTGCGGCTACTCTATTTTCCCCTGTCTCCTGCCTGCTTTTCTCAGGTTTTTTTCCATTTCCGAGTAGATGCATCCACAGTACTTCTGTCTGTAAAGACCGAGCTCCTTTGATAACTGCATGCCCCTCTTCCAACCTGGCCTGAAATCCTCCATATAAAAAGGTATAGAATATCGTTTTTCCATTTCCCTGCCTGCTTCTATTATCTTATCAAATTTCTGGTAAGGACTTACAAGGAGAGAAGTTGTGAAACCGTCGAGTCTCATTTTTTTTGCAGCCTTTGCAGTTTCCTCAAGTCTCATAGAATAGCAGAAAACACATCTGTTTTCTTCATTGTTAACCACTGTTCTCAGAAACTCTATCAGTCCATAATGATCAGTATATTCGATATCAAGGCTCCAGTCTTTCTGCAGTTTCAGCACAGAATCAAGCCGCATCTGATATTCAGTGTACGGATGTATATTCGGATTGATCCAGAAACCTTTTACATCAATACCTTTTGTGTTCAGAGTCTGAATAGGATAGAGGCAGCAATTTGCACAGCAGATATGCATGAGGAGTTTCATATCTATGAACGGCGTTTGCTTTCTTTGCCTTCAAACAGACTTAAGTTATTCCTGTAGGTAAAGTTAAGGTGACTGTAAGCCTTTTCTGTAGCCTTGCGTCCATTGGATGTCCTGATGATGAAACCTGTTTTCAATAGATATGGTTCTACAACATCCAGTAAGACATCGGTTTCTATCAGAAGTGTTGCAGCAAGCGCTTCGATGCCGACCGGACCGCCTTTATAATTCAGGATGATCGTATTCAGCAGTTTTCTGTCCATCTCTCCAAGACCCGACTCATCAATGCCTTCCAGAGATAATGCCTCCATGGCAACATTTTTTGTAATATCTCCCTGAGCCCTGACCTGTGCATAATCACGTACACGTTTTAAGAGTCTGTTTGCAACTCTTGGGGTGCCTCTTGCCCTCTGTGCAATTGCAAAAGCCCCATCCTGGTCGATGGGGATGGTTAGTATTGATGCAGAACGTTTTACGATATGGATAAGATCCGTTTCATTGTAAAAGTCCAGGTCTCTCGTTATCCCAAACCTTTCTCTCAAAGGGGACGAAAGGAGGCCGGCCCTGGTTGTAGCGCCGATTAAGGTAAAAGGTTCAAGTCTGTAACGGTGAGTCCTTGCATGTACACCTTTATCGAAAACAAAATCGACTGCAAAGTCTTCCATAGCCGGATAAAGGAACTCTTCGACGATCTTTGGTAACCTGTGTATTTCGTCAAGAAAAAGGATATCGCCTTTTTCGAGATGGGTGAGAATACCCATAAGATCTCCGCCTTTTTCAAGGGCTGGTCCGGAGGAGGTGATAATCTTTGAACCCATTTCATTTGCAATAATATGTGCTAAAGTGGTTTTTCCGAGACCCGGCGGTCCGTTAAAAAGGATGTGGTCTAAAGATTCCTGCCGTTTTAATGCTGCCTCTATTGCTATTTTCAGGGTTTCAACTATCTTATCCTGTCCTATATATTCAGATAATAGTTTTGGTCTGAGAGAAAGGGTGTTCTCGTCGTCCAGCGGGCTTTTGTCGCTTAAGATATCAGGGAGGTTATTTGCCTCTTCGTGAATCACTTCTTCTGGCCCCTGTATACTTCCTCAAATAATTCCTCTGATGTGCTGATGCCAGGATTCCGTTTAATCGCTTCTTCGATCATTTGCTCTGCTTCAACATGCTTATGTCCCAACTGATTTACAAGGACATATGCCACCTCTTTCCTGAAATCTTCTGTAACTTCAGGCGCTGCTGCAACCTCCTGCATTAAGGCATACTTTGCTGCCTTTCCCTTAAGGGTTGCGATTATCTTTTCCGCTTTTCTCTCGCCTATGCCTTTTAACTGGCGAAGCGCTTTTGTGTCTCTCTCTTCAATCCAGCGGGCTATTTCCCTTACGGGTTTTGAGAGAGCCTTAACAGCAGCAGAAGGACCGATATCTTCAACGGAGATGAACAGTTCAAAGAATTCCTTATCGAGAGGGGACTGAAATCCCACGAGAACAGGTTTGGGTTGCCTCTCTGTCTGATTATATGAAACATGGAATTCGAGTTCATCTCCGTCTGAACTATTTGCCTTGATCATTTTCATGACATAGGCCGGGATCAGGATATCATAGCCTATCCCGTTTACTATGAGCGTGAGCCTGTCGTCATGTGCAATGGTGAGTCTTAATATCCCCTTCAGATATGATATCATGATATTTTCTTTGAACCCTTCCTGTAAAAAGATGTTAAGGCGACTGCAAGCGCATCGGATGCGTGCAGGGATTTAATATTGTCCAGCTTGAGCAATTTTTTTATAACAGATTTCATCTGATATTTATCAGCCCCGCCAAAACCTGAGAGGGCGTGCTTAACTTCTTTGGGTGTAATCTCTATTACAGCGACATTATTCTGAAAAACAGACAAGTATATAATACCTAAAACACCTCCCAATAATATACCGGCCTTAGGATATCTCACCAGTGAAAATACATTTTCCACAGCAACTAAATCCGGGCGGAATGTATGGATCAATGTATTTATGTCTCTGTGAATCTGAAACAGTCTTTTGGAGAAATGTTCCTGGGGAGATGTTTTGATATAACCACATTTGAGCAGGGATGGAACAGCATTGTTACATTGTATAGCCCCAAACCCGGTTGTTGCTAAACCAGGATCAATGCCGAGGATGATCATATGCCTGAAACGGCAATCTATTTTTTCCGTGGAGCTTCAAAGAGTATCTCTTCAACCATCTGACAGATGACATGTCCAATAGTTATATGAGTTTCCTGAATGCGTGGTGTGTTGTCGGATGGGACGATAAATGCATGGGTTGCCTTTGATGCGAACTTGTCGCCTTTCGAGCCGGTGAATGCCACTGTAGTCAATCTCTTTTTCCTCGCCACATCCATTGCTTTAAGGATATTTGGTGAATTTCCACTCGTACTGAGCGCAATGACAATATCCCCTTCATTAGAAATAGCTTTAAGCTGTTTTGCAAAGATCTCAGAGAAATCATAATCGTTCGCAATTGATGTGATAACTGCCATATCAGTATTCAGGGCTATAGCAGGGAGACCCGGACGTTCTCTTTTGAATCTGTTTATGAATTCTGCAGCAATGTGAGAGGCGTCAGTAGAGCTCCCGCCGTTGCCGAAAAGGATTACTTTTTTACTGTCATTAAAAGCATTGGCAATTATCTTTGAAACCTCAAGGATTTTGTCGATATTCTTTTCATCAATGAATTTTTCTTTAACCTTGATACTCTCTTCGAATGCCCTGAATATTTTGTCTTTCATTAAGGTAAGGTCAGTAACTTTTTATTTCAATTAGTGTCTGTTTCTTAACTGTTAAACACCCTCACCCTTGCCCTCTCCCCTCAAGGGAGAGGGTAGTAACATCGCCCCTCCCTTGAGGGGAGGGGTTGGGGAGGGTGTTTAAATAATTACTTTATAAACAGACTTTAATTAGCGTAACCAAATCAGAAAATTCTGTCAACCATGGCTTTATACAATGCATCAGCCTTGATTTTATCATAATTCCTGTGTAATACTATCGCCGAAGTTTTCGGAAGTATTGTTGTATATAGCTTCAAGGACTTGGACTTTGCAGCTTCTATACCATTATTCCGTAATCTTCTATTTTTATTATTAAGGAGGTGTAGCACAATGGTAAAAGGGACTGTAAAGTGGTTCAACGAGTCCAAAGGCTTTGGATTCCTCACCAAGGAAGATGGAGGAGATGTGTTTGTTCACTATTCTGCCATTCAGGGCGATGGGTTTAAGACAATTACCGAAGGCCAGACAGTCAGCTTTGAAGTTGTAGATGGCCCAAAAGGCCCCAAAGCAGAAAACGTTACTAAAGTCTAACCAAAATATGCAGGTTCCGGTTTATATCGGAACCTGCATTCTTAAAAACCTTCCCGAAATATAATTCTTTCATGGAATCAGAAGAGCATTTAGAGATAGTCAATTATAAAGGCGAAGTAATAGGCCGTGCTCTCAGGTCTGAGGTCCATGGCAATCCATCCATGGTTCACAAGGTTGTCCATGTGCTTGTATTTAACAGACAGGGAGATATTCTTTTGCAGAAACGGTCACAGAATAAGGATGTTGCTCCCGGCAGATGGGATACGTCTGTGGGTGGACATGTCGGTATAGGAGAAGATCTGATCTTCTCATCCAAAAGAGAAATGCATGAGGAACTCGGCATTGCCGGACACGAGCCCGAATACCTGTATTCATATATTCACAGCAATACATACGAAACAGAATTAGTAACAACTTACCATTGTATACATGAGGGGCATTTCTCATTTAACAGGGAAGAAATCGACGAGATAAAATTCTGGAAAGTTGCTGAAATAAAAGAAGCTACGGGGAAAAAGATATTAAGTGATAACTTTGAGCATGAATTTATGACATATATTAGGTTTTTGGAAGAATGATTACTGCCTGGTAAGCACTACATCTCTTATCTCAGCCGGAGGTCCTTCCTTTGCAGGTCCGACGGCAGTTACCCGATAACTCCTCTTCATCGAAAGATTTTCTTTGTCAATAAATGAAGGCGACGTGGTCTCTCCGATCAATCTGAAGCCTTCTTCTTTATTCACTTCCCTGTAAACTTTGTACCCTGCTACCCATGTCTCCTGAGGTTCTTTCCAGATAAGATATATATGCTCTTTGGCAACTACCGCCTGCAAGGCTTCAGGGGCAGATGGTACAAGTTCTGCCGGATCTGTTGTAATCTCAGCAGAGGCAGGTCCTTCATCCCTTATAAGGCTTCCTGTCAGGCTGCGAACGGTATAATAAATCGGTTTCTTAATATCGAATGAATCCACAAAAAAGTTGTCTTTTACAGGTGTCTTATTAACCGGGTTCAGAGTATATGCGCCCTTTTTGTCACTCCTGTAGATGTTGTAATAAACTCCTTCCCCTGCGCTATCCCAGGTTAATGTGAGAGAGTTGTGTTCTATGCGGAAAGAAATATTTGACGGAGGTGCAGGAGGGCTTTCCGGTTTTATATCTATGATATCTGAGTCGTTGCTTATGATACCCCTTAAATTCTCAGAAACAACTTTATATTTACAGGGAAGGCCGATCTTAAAATCAGGAATAGAAAAAGACCTCCCGGCATTTTCGATAAATGCGAGTTTCTGAAAATCTCCGCCTGTTGATTTCAACAGATGGAATCCTTTGATAGAACCTTCTTTGTTCCCGGGGAAATTCCATAAAACAATGATTTCTGATTCTCTGTGCATTGCCCTCAGTCCTGTTGGTGCATCCGGCTTTTCATAGGATTTTAAAGTCGGGTCACCTTTTTTGCCGCAAGCTGACAGCAGGCAGCAAACAGTAAACAGTAAACAGCAGGAAATCAGAAATAAGAAATATCTTAACTCTCTATGGGCTGTATTATTCATAGCGAACTCTGTTCCAATGGTTGTCATTATCCGGCTTGACCGGATAATCCAGTTCTTTTCCAGGAAGCTTTTGATACTGGATTCCCCGATCAAGTCGGGGAATGACAGAAAAAGATCTTAACCAACTTTTAAGATCTTCGAAGATTAATAACATAAATGTATCTGATTCACTCCTTATTGTTTACTTTATGCAGTCTACTGTCAACTACCTACTATTTTCTTGAGCCTTCTTATCTGCTTCACAACCTCAGCCGGTGATGTGCTGCCAAGGGATTTTTTGTTTTTGACAGAATTCTCCGGATTCAGACAGGAATACAGATCCTGATCGATCATATGGGAAAATGTCTGCAACTCCTTCAGGGTCAGATCTTCGAGTTTCTTTGTATCCCTGATAGCGAGGAGGACAATCTTTCCGGTGATTTCATGAGCCTTTCTGAAAGGTATGCCTTTTCTGACAAGGTATTCAGCAATATCAGTTGCCGTAGAGTAAGCATCTCCTGCTGTTTCCCGCATTCTTTTCATATGAAAAACAATTCCGGGAAACATTTCATTCAGAACAATCAGGCAGGATTTCACCGTATCAACCGTATCAAATACAGGTAGTTTATCCTCCTGTAAATCCCGGTTATACGACAGGGGAAGTCCTTTCATTATTGTCAAAAGAGCAAGCAAATTTCCGTAGACCCTTCCTGTTTTTCCCCTGATAAGTTCTGCAACATCCGGATTTTTTTTCTGGGGCATTATACTCGACCCTGTCGTATAGGCATCAGGCAGTTCGATGAATCTGAACTCTTCTGATGACCATAGAACAAGTTCCTCGGATAACCGTGAGAGATGCATGAGGAGCAGGGCTGCATTTGTCAGGAATTCCAGAGCAAAATCCCTGTCAGATACCGCATCAATGCTGTTTTGAGAGACACCGTCAAATCCAAGAAGTTCTGCAACATAGACTCTGTCTATGGGAAGGGATGTCCCTGCAAGTGCGCATGAGCCTAATGGAAGCTGATTTATCCTTTTCAGAGAATCATGAAGCCTTTCTGTATCTCTTTGCAGCATCTCGACATACGCAAGCAGATGATGTGACAAAAGAACCGGTTGAGCTCTCTGCATATGTGTGTAGCCGGGCATCAATACGTTGAGGTGCTTTGAAGCCGTATCGATGAGGGTCTTCTGAAAAGTTTTAATAAGAGACCGGATCTCTCTGACTTCTGCCCTGACATATAGTCTGAGATCAAGGGCAACCTGATCATTTCTCGATCTTGCTGTATGAAGTCTAGCTCCCGGATTTCCTGTTCTTTCTATTAGAGCAGATTCGATATTCATATGAATGTCTTCGAGTTCTTCTCTGAAGATAAACTTCCCGGTTTCTATGTCCTTTCCAATCTCTTTCAGTCCTCTTATTATTTTCTTGGAATCGCTTTTCGTTATAATACCTTGCCTGCCAAGCATTTTCGCATGTGCTATACTGCCTTCGATGTCGTATTTCCAGAGACGGCAATCAAACGATATGGATTCTGTGAAGGATTCTACAACCTTTGAAGTATTCTCTTTGAACCTTCCTGCCCAGGGTTTTTTCATGTCTTCAGTTTAATCCCTTCCAAATAATTCATAATAATAATAAAGGTCAAAAGGAAGACTGTCAAGATACGGCCTTACATGACCTCAACCCTTTGCTATCCCGACTCCCGCGAGTTGTAGATTTTTCCGCCCTGTAAGGAGTAGTTAAGAAGAACCTGAGCTGCAGCTTCCCGACTGACATCGCATATGGCAGCAATCCCTCTCTTCTCTAACTCGCTTCTCCACTCCTTCATTTTTGGTCCTTCGTCAAAGCCGATTCTTCTCGCATCAGAATCACGAGCTCCGGCAATTACCCTTCGCACTCCGGACCATGGAATTGCGCCGAAACACATAGCGCATGGTTCTATACTGGTGACGAGCTCGTGAGCAGGCAGGTCGTACCTGCCAAGGTCATAGCTGCCTATCTTTTTTTGTGCAAGTGCGAAAGCCACCATTTCCGCGTGGAGGATAGATAACCCCTCGGAGGTTACCAAATTTACACCCAACGAGACTAATTTCCCGGACTCAGTCTCAAATATTGCAGCTGCGAAAGGGCCTCCGGTACCTTTGGAAACATTAAGTTGAGCGGCTTCGATGACGAATGACATGCGGTCCTGTATTGACGAAATGTAACCAGGGTACCCAAGTAAGAAACTATCAATCCACTCAGGCAGCTTAATCTCAATAACACTCGGTTGAAATGACATCTATGCTCTTTTATCAAGAACTTCTATCTCGGTCTTGAAAAGTATGAAGAGCGAACCGATATCTTCCTCGGTCAGATTAATACCGTCTTCCTCAGCGTCTTCCATGAGAGCTTCGAGGACATATCTCATCACATATTGCTGCTTAGAAACCTGGACGCCCGCAATTCTATCGATGAATTTGTCTTGGGCTCCTTCAAGGCTTTCTATAAGACGTGTATTTTCGTCATACCTGGCCATAATCTCCTTGCCTGATATTTTCGGGATCTTACCGCTTGAGTCAAGAAACATCTTATAAACAACAAAGGCGATATAGATAGCAAGCTCTTTCACTTCCTGCTGAAGATCATCTGTGTATGCCATAAGAAAAGCCAAAAGTTCCGGCTGGTTTTTGCCCATGGCTTGCATCTCTTTATTTGCCCTCTCCGGTGTGAATTCAGCAACTTTTTGCCACGTTTTCTCCACGAATCCTTCAGATAATGGATCCATTTAAACAACCACCTCCCTTCTAAGTCCTTTATTAGAATCATCGATATTATACCTGATTGCATGGGCGCGAGTTTCAAGAAGAAATGTTTCCGGTTAACTACTTCCTGAAACACACATCTGAAAGCTGAACCTTAAAAATATATAGTTCAACCGGCAATCTGCAAAAAATTCCCATAAGATTGTTTTGTATCATTATGTGTATTCTATATAATGTTTAAAATGAGGATAATATATAGAAAAATCATGCTTTCATTAGCAGTTTATTTACAAAAATAATTGACAATGAAAGCTAAAACGTATAATCTTTGAATCAAAATGTATAATCAGCATAAAAATAAATGTTGGGTAAAAAGAGGATAATATGAAACAAGCTAAAGGCCCTGAATTCATTCGGTTCTTTCGACCAATTCTTGAAGTACTGATTGAATCTGGCGGTTCCGGAACTCCCTCAGAAATTGTTGATCGTTCTATAGAAATATCAAAGGTCTCGGAATCAGAACAGGAAGCGGTCAACAAAAATGGACAATCAAGAGTAAAGAACCAAATCCATTGGGCACGTCAGTATTTAGTGTGGGAAGGATACTTGGATTCGTCCAAGAGAGGTCTCTGGAGTCTTACAGATAAAGGCAAGTCCGTGAACCTCAAGAATTTTAATGCCATAGAGGTGCTCAAGAGCGCACAAAGGAGACTTGCCGAAGCAAAAAAAGCCAAGGTACAAGAAAGTCCCGAATCGGATGAGCCGATTCCGAATGACATCGAGTTACAGGATCATAGAACGATGCTTCTTGATTTGATAAAGTCATTGTCTCCGGATGGATTCGAGCGTCTAAGTCAGAGACTTCTTCGCGAGTCTGGTTTTCAGCACGTGACAGTCACTGGCAGGAGCGGGGACGGGGGCATTGATGGTATCGGGACCCTACAGATTAATCCTTTCGTGAGCTTCAATGTCCTTTTTCAGTGCAAGAGATACCAAGGGACAGTTACTCCTTCCCAAGTGCGCGATTTTCGAGGTGCTATGATGGGTCGTGCTGACAAGGGCATAATTATTACCACAGGCGCATTCACGCTTGAAGCGAAAAAGGAAGCAAGACGAGACGGTGTACCGCCGATAGAACTCGTGGATGGAGATGTTCTTGTGGACATGTTTGAACGTCTCGAATTGGGGCTTATACCAAAGCGGACTTATGCCGTTGATGAGAAGTTTTTCGATGACTATAAGAAATGATCACCCAATTTCACCCTTAGCGGGTTCAAGTTTACAACTTGAGCCCTTTGTTTTGATACAATTTAGCCCATAATGCCATCAATAAGGATTTCAAAGGAACTCACCTCATGCATTTATTATCTTACCCTTACTGTGAGAAACTGGTATTACATATTTGATCGACAGAACCAAGCGATATTGTCATTGAATCAGTGGTTTTATGAGGTGCAAAATATTCGGGTTCAAGTTACAAACTTGAACCCGCAGAGGGAGCCCTTTGGAGATACGAAGTATGGTTCACAGTGAGATGTCAGAAAATGCTAAAATAAGAACATCAAGAAAGAAAAATCTGATAAAATAAGGACATTAGTGAGGTAGCCATGAGCAAGAAGGAAATACTGATCCAGCAGATTGAGCAGGTTCCCGAGTCATATCTTGACGAGGTTTTGGATTTTGTCCACTTCCTGAGGTCCAAGATTATTAGAGAAAAACTTGACACTGCCATTGCCAGCGAATCATCACTCAGGAAAGACTGGCTCTTGCCCGAAGAAGACGCGGCGTGGCAAAATTTGTAAAGGGGGATGTTGTTGTTATTCC
>JBAQLU010000205.1:0-11036 GCA_049302065.1 Thermodesulfovibrionales bacterium | reverse complement strand
ACGTCGTAATTCCGGGGACACCATACTTAATTCTTGACTTGGTACTTAGTAATCCATAGTATAATCGCATGGTAAGAATCGCACGAATTGTGACCGCCAACCTTCTGCATTATATAACTCAGCGTGGTAATCGCAGGCAGAGGACTTTTTTCCAAGACGAAGACTACCGATTGTATCGAAGCCTTATGGCAGAATGGTGTAATAATCATACCGTCGAGGTCTGGGCATACTGCTTGATGCCGAACCATGTTCATCTTGTTGACAATTGGAGAGTGTCTCGGGCAGATCGTTACGGTGTCGAAAACCCGGCCCAAAGACAAAGGGCAACGAGAATTAAGTATGGTGTCCCCGGAACCAATGCGGAACCAGACAGAAGGACAATAGATCCGGCGAGATTTGCAAGCTTTGAGTAAAGTAAAAACTTCAGGGGATAAAAACCTCTGTTTGGCTAATAGGTAAGATTCGATTTCTCAGATATATCAGATTATGCTTCAATGAATCCTTCAATAAAAAAACCTTTCTGAAATATTCATTCCCCGACAAGTTCTCACGGGAGTCCGCATTCTTATATTTCACTGTTATGATATGTCTGTCCTGAAGTTTGAAAATCAAATCGGGATCGAACCGGTCGATGAAGGCCTATATTTGACCATTTACAAAGTAATTAGCCAACAACTCAGCCTGTTTAAGAACCATATCAACGGCCTTCTGCTGCATATCCGGCGGATAGCCATATTTGTTCAGCGTCCGTTTCACCAGAACCATCAGTTTCGCCCTTGCGCTTTCCCGAATCGTCCAGTCAATCGTCGCATTGGCCTTGACCTTCTCAGCAACTTCGACTGCAATAATTCGAAGCTTTTCGTCGCCTAAAACGTCCACTGCGGACTTGTTTTCAGCAAGGGCGTCATAGAAGGCAAGTTCCTCCTTTGACAGGTTCAGCTTCTTTTCTCTTTCATCGTTTTCCCTGATTTTCTTTGCGACTTCATCAACGAGGAACTGGATGATCTCTGCTGTAGTCATCAGGCCGTTATTGTATTTCTTGATCGCATTTTCGAGCATTTCGAGCAAGGCCTTCCCCTGCACCAGATTTGTTCTTGCCCGCGTCCTGATTTCGTCGTTCAGTATCTTCTTCAATAGTTCAAGGGCAAGGTTCTGATGTTTCATCCCCTTTATCTCTAAAAGAAACTCCTCTGAGAGGATGGATATCTCAGGCTTTTTTATCCCGGCGGCATCGAATATGTCTATCACCTGGTCGGAGCTCAGCGCCTCGTCAACGATCTGCTTTATTGCTGTTTCGATGTCTTTGTCCGATTTTCCTGTGCCGGTCCCGACAAACTTCACAAGCCTTGCCTTCACCGCCTGAAAGAAGGCCACTTCATCCTTCGCCGCCAGTGCTGTTTCATGGGGGATGGATAACGCGAATGCCTGGCTGAGCAGGGTCACTTCCCTAATAAAGCGTTCCTTCCCATTCTCAAGACCGAGAATATGCTCCTCCGCCTGCAGGATAATCGAAAGTTTGTCCTTGGGCGATGCGGTAAAGAAGCGACGATAGTTAAAGCCGGTCCCCGGATAACCTTCGTAATATGCGACGGGTTCCGCGATCATTATGGCATCCGCTGCCTTGCTTTCTTCAAAGAACAACTGGCGGACGACTTCCAGTTTTTCGATAAACATTGCCACGGCCTTTTCCTGGGTCTCGGCTGGATCACCTTTGCCGCCTGAATCGGAATAAAACGAAAGGGCCTTTTTTAGGTCTGAAGCAATCCCAAGGTAATCGACCACCAGCCCGCCCGGCTTGTCCCTGAATATCCTGTTCACCCGCGCAATTGCCTGCATCAGTGTATGCCCGCGCATCGGCTTGTCAACATAGAGCGTATGCAGGCAGGGTGCGTCAAAGCCGGTCAGCCACATATCCCTGACAATAGCCAGCCTCAACGGATCGGCCGGATCCTTCATCCTGTCGGACAATAGTTTGCGCTGCATCTTGGTTGTATGGTGCTTCTGCATTGCAGGGCCGTCGGCGCTCGCCGCGGTCATTACCACCTTGATTGTACCCTTGCTCAGATCGTCGTCATGCCACTCAGGCCGAAGCTTGATGATTTCGTTATAGAGATCAACCGCGATCCTGCGGCTCATCGCGACGATCATTGCCTTGCCGTCGAAGACCTTCTGTCTCTGCTCGTAGTGAGAGACGATGTCCCTGGCAAGATTTCTTATCCGTTCTTCGTTCCCTACAATCGCCTCCAGCCTTGCCCACTTCGCCTTTGCCTTTTGGGCGTCGGTCACCTCTTCATCCGCTTCCAGTTCCTTATCGAACTCCGCTATCAGGCGCCTGCCTTCGTTATCCAGATTGACCTTGGCCAGCCGGCTTTCATAGTAAATCCTGACCACTGCCTTATCTTCGACCGCTTGCGAAATATCGTAGATGTCCACATACTGGCCGAACACAGCCGGAGTGTTTATATCAGTGCTCTCTATTGGCGTGCCGGTAAAACCGATATAGGTAGCATTCGGCAAGGCATCTCTCATATACTTGGCAAAGCCATAGGCTATCCGCTTGCCGATCACCTCTTTTGTTTTTTTGTCCTTTGCTTCTACAAGCTTGGCCTCAAAGCCGTACTGGGTTCTGTGCGCCTCATCGGCTATCACGACAATGTTGGCCCTGTCTGAAAGCTGGTCGTATTCGGTATGGCCTTCAGGGGGCAAGAACTTCTGGATGGTCGTAAACACGATTCCGCCGGATGCCACCATGAGCAGCTTCTTTAGATCGGCGCGGTCTTTTGCCTGCACCGGCTCCTGCCTGAGCAGTTGCTTCGACGCAGCGAAGGTATCAAAAAGCTGATCGTCAAGGTCGTTCCGGTCCGTGATGACCACAATGGTCGGGTTCTGCATTTCGGGCGACGTGATCAGCTTCCCAGCGTAAAAGACCATGCTCAGGCTTTTTCCTGAGCCCTGGGTATGCCAGACCACTCCGCCTTTTTTATTTCCACTCTCGCCCGAGGCCTTAATGGAGCTTTCTATTGCCTTATTGACTGCATAGTATTGATGATAGGCTGCCACCTTCTTTTCGGTTTCGATTTGTGTTATTCCTGTCTTCGGGTCTTCCTTTTTTGACTTCTCGAATACGATAAAGTTGCATATAAGGTCCAGCAGGGTCGTAGGGTTCAGCATCCCCTTTACAAGTGTCTCGATCTGAGGGGAAAAACGCGAGGCCTCGGTCTTTCCATCGGCTGATTTCCACATCATAAAGCGGTTGAATCCGGCTGAGACGCTCCCGCCCCTGCACTCCAGGCCGTCCGAGATCACGCAGAAGGCATTGAATGTGAACAGGCTTGGAATAGTGGCTTTGTAGGTCTGTATCTGGTCGAATGCCTTCGTGATCGTCGCGTTTTCATCGGCAGGGTTCTTTAGTTCGATAAGACCCAGAGGAATGCCGTTGACGAAGAGGAGGATGTCAGGCCGCTTGTTCTGGTTGTTTTCGATAACGGTGTATTGGTTGACAGCAAGGAATTCATTGTTGAGTGGGTTCGCAAAATCTATGAGCCATACATAATCGCCTTTTTCATCTCCGTCCAGCCGATGCTGTACAGGGACGCCGTCGGTAAGATAACGATGAAAGGTTTCGTTGTTGCTGAGTAGGTCAGGTGAACTGATGCGCTGCACCGCTCGAAGTGCCTGTTCCCGGGCATCTGCCGGGATATTGGGATTAAGCTTCTGAATGGCGCTTCTAAGTCTTCCTGCGAGGACAATGTCGCTGTAGGATTGTCTTTCTGCGAATAACCCGTCACAGGATATATCGGGGCCGTAAAGGAATGTATAGCTAAGACCTTCCAGTTCCTCGATCGTGAAAAGCTCTATGTCACTTTCAGTGATCTTGCTCATTTGGTTTTTCTCGCTTGGCTTCGCGCCTGATAAAGCCTTTCCGTGAAGCCGCCCTCATCGAGAAATTGTTTTTCAAGCTGCCGAAGCAGCTGATCAAGCAGATAGTTCGCCTGGTGGATCAGGCAGATAACGGCGTTGGCCGCCACTTCTTCAGAGCCTTTTTCAATATAAGTCTTATAGGTCGTATAAGACCTATTCTTTTCCCAGGCCAGTTTCCTGATTTCCGCTGCTTGAAGGTGGTCTTTACCCCAGAGCAGTAAGTCCCGTTGCCGCAAGAAATCCTGATAGTCCAAAAGCAGTTCTTCAAGACTTGCCCGGGCCACACCGATCAGCTTCAGCTCGGTCTTCCTGGAAGTGCCCGAGGCCATGCTCCCCTCGGCGATGTTCTGCTTGCCGCTTCGCGCAGCTTGCACCATCTGGTCGTGTGTCCTGGAACGGATGCTGATGCATCGGTTGCAGAATACCACTGTGGCGTCATAGACGATTTCCGCCGTCTGGTAGGATTTCAGGTTGCGGTATCCGCCGTGAGGAGGGATAAGTCCAGGTTGAGACTTTTCGTTCTTCTCGTTCATAGCCCTTTCGTAGTATAATTAATCATGAAAAAGAAATCTCTGAAAGAAACAAATCCGTATTTAAGAGACCCCGAAAAATATGAGGCTTCTTTAACTGCAAGTGTCATAACCTCCTCTGCAGTCGAAGGTATTCGAATAACAGCGGCGCAACTCCAGAAAAAGAGTTCTAAAGCCCGGCGCCACTAATTTTCTTGCTCGTCGCAATTATTTTCTCAAACAGCTTTTCCATTAGCCTGTAATCTCTATTCATGCCACTATTAATGGCGGCGAAGTAATGCTTTCTTTTTCCACCTGTGATGTTCTTGAAGTTCAGCATCGGCAATCCCGCCTGAAAAGCCATTAGGGTTGAGAGTATTCGAACGACTCTTCCGTTTCCCTCCCTGAAAGGATGGATCAAAACAAGTTCCACATGGACTTCGGCCAACGCCTGAAATACCCGTTCCATTGATTTAAAATTGCAGGGAGTATCTTTGCGAAGAGGACCTTTCTCAAACTCTGCCATCAACTGGGGGATATGCAGTGAGGCGGCAAAATGAAAACCATCCTTGCTCACATTCACCTGCCGGTACTTGCCTGCCCACTCGTAAATATCACCCAGCCAGATTTTGTGCATCGTACGGATGTCTGAAGCAGTAAAGCGATGGTCCTTATCGTACATGTCGACGAGCTTATCAATAGCAGTCTTAAGGGCGACGGATTCGGCCTCATCCATTTCCCTTTTGCGTTTGATGCCGAGCTTGTTTTTGAGGACACGGCCTCGGGAATCGGGCTCGAACTGGGCCTCGGGGAGAGTGGAGGTGTCGTAGCGGTCGTAGGGGTTCATTTTGTGCTACTTCCCGCAATATTTTTTATTGTCCGCTTGGCAAGATAATCGGCTAGTTTATCCATTGTTGGGGGCAAAAGAATCGTTATGCTTATCAGAGCAACGGCTACCCGTAGCAACTGCCAGATGGTTGAACAATATGTCCACTTGTATTCAGCTGGCCAAAGAGTATTTATGGAAAGGAAACCGACCACAAGAAGATAGGCGCAGCCCCCATACTTAAACGCTATCTCAAAAATATCTGGATTAACGGTTTTCGACCCCTTGGCTCTTGTCCTGATTTTATTAAATGGATGGCCAAAGCACCCATAAACTTCAATTAAGATTTGACGATACTCTTTTATTTTTAACCGAAAATGCGCATCATAAAATTCCGCCATTAATGCCCCGATCAACAGCAAAAAAGAAGTTAAAATCTTCAAGTACGGCTCTTTGATATTGCTGGCCTGTGAAATGAGCGCAGCTGCAACAGCCGAATAAAAGACGTAGACTTGCCATTGGCTCTTTTTCAACGATTCAAGGTTCGCCGCAGCATTATCATATAAGAGACAAAGTTCCTGGTGATTTCTCTGTGTGACGTCTGACATGTTATGAGCCCTTGCCGCCTATACCATTATGCTGTTCTCCAGTATCCTTCACTCTCACTTCGCCGCTCATCAGCTTCGGCAAGAGCGAATCGCGGAGGCCGGTGAGGGTTTGGATCTGATTTCTGTTTTCTTTGATTTTACGAAACATCGGCAGGGTTAAACTCTCGAACCTGTCAATTAGTTCTAATGGTGGCAGGGTTGTTTCCAAACTATGAACATCATTCCTGTTCAGTGTTGGAACCGCTGAACCTCCGTTCAACCCTTCTAAATCAAGCGTCTTGAGGAAAAAATATGCGAATAATGGCTTCGCTAATTTGTATTCGACAATGAAGAGAGAGGTATTCAATGGCCAAAAATCATCCATAATATAATAAACCTGACCTAATAGACCACTGCGCCCCGTCGTAACGCCGGGTGCCTGCACTTTGCACTCATGATGATATCCGTTAACTCCACTCGCAGAAATTATCGGGTACTTGCCGTCTGTGCGGTGTTGAGCAGGCAAATCAAACCCTCTTTGTAATGTGAAAAAATCTTTAACCGTTCCAATCTCCCACCCATCCTCCGCCTCATCCTCCACAAACCACTGCCTGAATAGCGTCTCCGCCAATGCCTCCAAGGTTTTGTTTTGGCGGTGCAGCAGGTCTATCTTGTCATCAAGACTGCTGAGGATGGCGACTATAGCATCTTGTTCAGAACGAGGGGGAAAAGGCACCACAATTTCTTTGATGCTTTGAAGGCTTATCGTTGGCTGCGTTGAACCAGCTACTAAACCATCAATTTGGCTTTTCGCGTTTGGAGTGTTTAAGAAATAATAGAGAAAAAATGGGTTTTCTTTTGCCACAATGAATGTAGTGTTTTGGCCTAAACAAAAAGGCTCATCAGAATTTACAAGCGACGATACGCCATAGGAGCCTACCCTTGAAAATACTATGTCCCCTCTTCGAGGTAAACGCTTTTGAGAAAAGTCAATAAATGTGCTTTCATCAACCGTAAGAGTGTTTTCCAGATTTAGATAGCCGGGCTTGATATCTGTGACTCTTACCATTGGATATCCTTTTTCAGAATATATAGGTGTTCTGTGAAGGCTATCTATTACTTCTGCAATTTCCCCAAGATAAGTCTCCTTCCACTCACCCATTTACATCTGCCTTTATTTCGATCTTCGCAAGATTTTTCCTAATCGCCTTATTTAGTGCGGATTCTTCCTCTATCTGCTTTTCCAATTCTGCCTTTAACGCATTAAACCGTTCAGCAAAATTGAAATCATCCTCATCGTCAGGCAGGCCGATGTATCTGCCGGGGGTCAATACGTAGTTCAAGGCTTTCACTTCATCTAAGGTCGCAGATTTACAGAAGCCAGCTACATCAACATATTCGCCCTCGCCCGTGCGCCAGTTGTGGTAAGTCCCGGCAATCTTGGAAATATCCTCGTCGGAGAGCACTCTATTCCTGCGATTGATTAAGAAACCCATGTTGCGGGCGTCTATGAACAGAATCTTTCCTTTCTTCTTCTGCCTGTTGCGACGCAGGAACCAGAGGCAGGCCGGTATCTGGGTATTCAGAAACAGCTTGGTCGACAGGTTAACGATGCAGTCGATCAAGTCGTTTTCGACCATCGCCTTTCGTATCTCGCCCTCATTGGATGTTTTTGTCGTTAGCGAGCCTTTGGCAAGAACAAACCCCGCCTGTCCGGTAGGCGCAAGGTGAAAAAGAAAGTGCTGTATCCAGGCGTAGTTTGCATTGTTTGGAGGCGGCGGGAGCTTTTGGCCGAGCACACTCCAGCGGACATCATCCCTGAGCAACTCACCGCTCCAGTCGCTGTCATTAAACGGCGGGTTGGCGATGATGTAATCGGCCTTCAGGTCTTTGTGTGTATCGTTGAGGAATGAGCCTTCGTTGTTCCATTTAACATTGCTGCTGTCTATATGGCGGATTGCAAGGTTCATCTTGCATAAACGCCAAGTGGTCTGGTTGCTTTCCTGTCCGTAAATAGAAATGCGGTCTGCCGGATTCAGGGATAACCCGTTACCTTTTTTCTTATAATAATCCCTGTGCGCCTCAACAAACTTTTCACTCTGCACAAACATGCCGCCTGAGCCGCAGCAAGGGTCAAATACCCTGCCCTCATAAGGCTCCAGCATTTTAACAAGCAGTTTTACGACACTTGCAGGCGTATAGAACTGTCCACCTTTTTTACCTTCGGCTAAAGCGAATTCTCCAAGGAAGTATTCATAAACCTTCCCCAAGACATCCTTGCTTTGAGCATCCTTCGTGCCGAGGGCAGCGCTCCCGATGAGGTCGATCAAGCCGCCGAGGCTTGCCTTGTCCAGCTTCTCCTGTGCATATACCTTCGGCAAGACACCTTTAAGCGACGGATTGTCTTTTTCGATGGCGTCCATGGAATCGTCCACATCCTTGCCGATGGTCGGAAGCTTTGCCCTGCCCTGAAGCCACTTCCAGCGGGCCGAGGGAGGCACGTAGAAGACCTTTTCCGCTGTGTACTCATTCTTGTCTTCCGGATCTGCGCCCTCATAGTCTCCCTTGCCTTCCTTCAGCTTTTCATAAAGTTCTTCAAAGGCATCGGAGATGTATTTCAGAAAGATCAGCCCCAGTACAATATGCTTGTACTCGGCGGCGTCCATGTTCTTGCGGAGCTTGTCCGCAGCCTTCCAGAGCTTTTTCTCCAAAGGCTCGTCTATTTCGTTCTTCTTTACTTTAGCGCTTCGAGCCATCAATCATTTCCTCTTTGCATACACAGTTCTACCAGTAATGAGCAAAAAATTCAATATATTTTAGACGCGCATTCGCAGGTGAAAGTAATGCAGGATGGGAAATGAAGACTGTTTGACCTTAACGAAGGAATCTGCATCCCTAATCTTTATCTATTGGAGAAATAGCTCTCCTGAAATCATGAAAGTTGATTTTTCTGTTTTTCTGTTGTGGAAATGGTCTCTTTTTGTAATGTGATGTTTACGGGGATTCCTTTTTAAGGGCATGGAGTATCATACCTACATATTTGTTTATGGGGTTTGATCTCTGAAGATATGGTATGACCGGGCTCTTACGCATACCAATCTTTTTTGTCTCCCATAGCAGGTCTCTGTTTTCTGCGTCATATGAAAGACCAGACTGAAATGCTTTAACAGCATCTGTTTTATTTCCCGATGCAAGGTAAGCCCTGCCGAGGTTGAGGTAAAAGGTTGGGCAAAAAATATCCTTCCCGAACGGTATTCTCTCATTCAATATTTCTAATGCCCTTGAACATGTGTCTACGCCGTATGCATAATTTTTATTGATGATGGCTTCAAGACAACCATAATAGGAAAGCAGAAACGGATCGTCCGGAAATTTTTTAAGGGCATGGGTTAACAGAATAAGGGCGCCTTTATTGTTCTTCCTTTGAAGCAATGTTTTGACCTCATCAAGATAAGACGAGGGGGTGCTTGTTTTTTTCGTGCTCTCTTTCCTGAGCATTTCAATAATCATTTCATGCTGGCTGCGAATCAATTCCCTCATTTTCTTCTCATAGCCCGGCGTGTTCAGAATATTCCGGCAGTCTATGTGTCTTGTCGATACTATCTTCCCTCCGAGATAAACCCTTGTAGTTATCAGCTGTTCTTTAATATAGAGATCTTCTGTAAGGATTAAATACTTTTTTCCATTAATAACAACAGAGCTGGTTATCTCTTTTTGTAGGAGGGACTCGATTTTTATAGCATCCTGCTTTTTCATAATAGAATTAAATTTTAAACACGTTTTTAAAACCAACAAACATGTTGTATTGTTAAAGATTACCCTTATCAGAATAAATTTGCAACAACTGACACAACAACTGCCCATAGTTGAAATTTAAGTTCAGGGGTATTAAAATGCAGTAGTTTTGAAAAGGGGTTCAAAAGGGTGATATATGAAATGTCCTGACTGCGGTACTGAGTTGCATGGAAAAGACAGATGCAGCAAATGCGGAAAGAAGATAGAGCTACCTCAAAAAGATGTTGAGGTCGAGTACAAGGAGTTCACGTTATCTGAATTCCTCGAAATACGAAAGAGGCGAGATGTTTCAGGAAGCGATGCAGATACTTCAACTCCTGAGGAGACCAAACAACAGAAAGCATTTCATGAAACTGCAGGGAAGATTCCTCTGCCTGCTAAAGTGTCAGAAATAAAAGCAGAAGAGGCAAATACAGAAAAAAAGGACAAAAAGCTTTTTCCTGCTGTAATGCTGTTTCTGCTTATTGCGGCTTTCATCGCCGCTGCCTTTTTTCTCATAAAATTTCTGTTTCGGCCATAAGAAAGGGAGACAAAAACATGTATTCAATCTCCCACACTGTTAAAATATAAACAAGACCATAGGGAACCACTTATATGTCATTCCTGCTTGCCGGGAATCCTTCTGAAAAGCCAGAAAGATTGCGGACAAGCCGCAATGACGACATTGTTAGCAATGTGGTCTTACTTATGAACTCCTTAGTAGAGTAAAATCTCTTGGACAAAAAAGACATTTTCAGGGTGGCTGAAGATTCCAGGTTTATTTCTTGGATATACAACTATTGCGATCAGTGGTGCGAACGGTTCTGTAAAAGTTGCACTGATTGGAATGGACCGTTCAATAGGGGCGTGGGGAAAGCTGCTGGACTATTTTCCGGAAAAGACGGATGACATTCTGGATATTCTTTTGCATTTAGATAGATTACAGCGAAAGACTGAAGATATGTTTCCTCAAGCAAGAAGTTTCAAGAGACCTGGATTTGACCATATGCATTGCTAACGTATCCGTGTGGTTTAGGTTGTTTCTGTATTTGTATTTGAGATCTCCATTTGGCACTTCCTCCTACTTGCGATTTTTGGATGCCTGTTAAAAATACAATAATACAAGTGGAAATAAATATAGGAAGGGCAATAGTTTTATTCAAATGAAAGAAATCTGCAACTGGTTGCAGATAATGAACGTTCACAGCCAAACATTGTATAAAATGTGAAAACTGTTATAATTTATAAAAATGTCACAAAATAATTTATTTCAATTAGAATAAATAAAACAATTACTAAGGAGTTCATAAGTAAAACCACATCATATGCGAATGTTGTCATTATCCGGCTTGACCGGATAATCCAGGCTTCTTCTGGATTCCCCGATCGAGTCGGGGAATGACAATTATGTGGCTTTAC
>JBAQLU010000204.1:0-12703 GCA_049302065.1 Thermodesulfovibrionales bacterium | reverse complement strand
TCGGATTCGCCATTTGCCCTTTACGGAACGATCAGGCCATGACTCGATCTCTGACCCCTCCCGGTTCCCTATTTTAGAGCAGCTTTCCCACTTATGTCTCTGTCCAGTTTTTCCCGGCCAGCTCTGTTCATTCCTGAGATATGATAATAAATATTATTGACAGCCATATTAGATATATCCATAACACTTTCTGATTATTATTTTCTTTCTGAATTCTTGAAATAATAACCCCCTTAATCTATTATATAAACTATGATTGGAACATTACTTAGCAGGGTTTTTGGTACAAAGAATGAGCGTGAACTCAAAAGATTATGGCCAACCCTGGAAAAGGTCAACTCGCTTGAATCCAGCGTAACAGGCCTTTCGGATTTGCAGCTTCAGGAAAAGACAGAAGAATTCAAAAGAAGACTTGAGGGTGGTGAAACCGTTGATGACTTACTCCCTGAAGCATTCGCATTAGTGCGTGAAGTGTCCATGCGAAAAATGAACATGAGGCACTTTGATATGCAGATACTCGGCGGGATTGTACTCCATGAAGGCAGGATCGCCGAGATGAAGACAGGTGAAGGAAAAACCCTTGTTGCCACTCTTCCGGTCTATCTCAATGCTATTGAAGGAAGAGGCGTCCATATCGTCACCGTCAATGATTATCTTGCAAAGAGGGATAGCCAGTGGATGGGGCCTATTTATCATTTCCTTGGTCTTTCTGTTGGTGTTATCCAGCACGATACTTCTTTCTTTTATGATCCGACCTATTTCTCCAACGATAAGAGATTGGATTTTCTCAGGCCATGTTCACGTCAGGAGGCCTATTCAGCAGACATAACATATGGCACGAACAATGAATTTGGTTTCGATTACCTCAGGGATAATATGAAATATGATATATCAGATTACTCTCAGAGGGAGCTGCATTATGCCATAGTTGATGAGGTCGACAGTATCCTTGTCGATGAGGCAAGAACACCTTTGATTATTTCGGGTCCATCGGAAGAATCTACGGACAAATATTATAAAATAAACAAGATTATCCCCAGGCTGCAAAAAGATACCGACTATACTATTGATGAAAAGGCAAAGACTGCCATCCTCACTGAAGATGGCAATACTAATGTAGAAAGACTTCTTGGCACAGGCAATCTCTACGATCCTGCAAACATTGAACTCGTGCACCATGTACTTCAGGCATTAAAGGCGTATACACTTTTCAAAAGGGACGTTGATTATGTTATTAAGGACGGTGAGGTCATTATCGTAGATGAATTTACCGGAAGGCTCATGCCCGGCAGGCGCTGGTCAGACGGGCTCCATCAGGCAGTGGAAGCGAAGGAAGCTGTTAAGATAGAGAGCGAAAATCAGACACTCGCTACAATAACATTTCAGAATTATTTCAGGATGTACAAAAAGCTTGCAGGTATGACCGGAACAGCTGATACAGAAGCTGAGGAATTTGCAAAGATATACAACCTTGAAGTAGTAGTTGTTCCAACAAACCAACCAATGGTTCGTATTGATCATCCTGATATGATTTACAAATCAGAAAAAGGGAAATTTATTTCAGCATTAAAGGAAATAGAAGAAGTACATGATAAGGGACAACCTGTGCTTGTTGGTACAATTTCGATTGAAAAATCAGAATTATTGAGTCACCTCTTAAAGAAAAAAGGGATACCGCACGCAGTCCTGAACGCAAAATACCACGAAATGGAAGCTGAGATTATAGCCCAGGCAGGAAGAAGCAAGGCTATTACAATAGCCACAAACATGGCAGGCAGAGGAACAGACATAGTGCTTGGCGGCAATCCGGAAGGCCTTGCAAGAGAAATTTTAAAAGATAAAAAAGATTATACAGATGAAGACTGGAAAACAGCTTTTGCAAAAGCAGAGGACATTTGCAGAACCGACAGGGAAAAGGTTGTATCTGCCGGTGGTCTTCATATACTCGGCACAGAAAGACATGAGGCGAGACGTATTGATAACCAGTTAAGGGGGCGTTCAGGAAGACAGGGTGACCCGGGCTCATCAAGGTTTTATCTTTCACTCGAAGATGATCTCATGAGGATCTTCGGTTCAGACAGGATTTCGGGGCTTATGGACAAGCTCGGCATGGATGAAGAAATGCCGATAGAAAACAAGATGGTCTCAAAGGCGATCGAAAACGCTCAGAAACGCGTTGAAACCCATAACTTTGATATAAGAAAACACCTCCTTGAATATGATGACGTAATGAATAAACAGCGGTCAGAGATATACTCTTTCAGAAAAGAGATCCTGAAGGGCCAGAATCTCACAGATCGCATAATGGATATGCTCGAAAATGTAATTGATGAACTGCTGTCCATATACTGTCCTGAAGAAAAACATGTTGACGATTGGGACATGAAAGGACTCAGAGATGCTTTATACGGAGTATTTTCTCTTGCGCCAGACATCAGCCCCATGAATCTGGATGCTTTAAGGGAAGCCCTGCTTTCAGAGATGAAAGGAGCATACGAAACCAAGGAAGCAGACATTGGAAGTGAAGTAATGAGATATCTTGAAAAAGTTGTTATGCTCCAGGTTATTGATACGCAATGGAAAGATCATTTGCTGGGGATGGATCATCTTAAGGAAGGCATTGGGCTCAGGGGTTATGGCCAGAAAGATCCCCTGGTTGAATACAAGAAAGAGGCATTTGATGTATTCGCAGACATGACGTCGAGGCTATCTACAGAGATCGTTAGCAGACTCTTTAAAATTCAGGTACAAAAACAGGAGGCTGTTATCAAAGAGCCTGTAAAGCAGATGAAATTGAATTACAACAGGGGCGCGGATTCTTCTGCGCATACGGCAAGACACGGAAGAAAAATCGGCAGGAATGATCCATGTCCGTGCGGGAGCGGTAAAAAATATAAAAAATGTTGTGGTATAAATGCTTAAAGTAACTTTGATAGGCAGAAATGTGGTTGGCGCTGATTACGAAGATGCGCTAACTTCATCCGGATACAACATCAGCAAATACGATTCTTTTGAGAAGGCCCTCCCGGTGCTCCATGACAAGACAGATATTATCCTGGTGGACAAGAAACTCAATACGTCCCCCCTTTTTAAAGAGTTCCTGAAGATATCAAAAAACATTCCAAAGATCATCATCTCAGATACTCACACTTTCAGGGGATTTACACCATGGATGAAAGAATCCCTGGCTTATCCCCTTTTTGCACCAGATAGTAAGGAGCTGTTATATTTTGTAAAAAGATTAGTCAGAGAAAATAAGATATTTTCTGAAAATAACAGATTGAAATACGACCTGTCTCTTGCAAAGAACGAACTGAACTTCTTTAAAGATGTGAGCAGGATTCTTACTTCTTCATCAGAACTGAGTGATATACTTAGAAAAATCATGGGGAAAATGAAAGAGATGACGAAAGCTGAGACATGGTCAGTCCTCCTGGTGGACCAGGAAACAGGTGACCTTGTTTTTGAAAAAACCGGCGCAAAAAAGACAAAAGAAATACAGAAAATCAGGCTAAAGATGGGAGAAGGCATTGCCGGATGGGTTGCACGCGAAGGCATACCAGTTGTTGTCCCGGATGTTTCAAAAGATGAACGCTTTTTGGGGAAGATAGACAATGCCATTCATTTCAAAACAAAATCTCTCATGTGCATACCTGTAAGAATTAATGAAGAAGTAATAGGGGTGCTTGAACTGGTAAATAAAACAACAGGAGAGCCTTTCAGGAAAGAAGACCTTGACCTTCTAATGAGGTTTGTTGACCTTACAGCAATCGCCATAGAAAGAACATCGCTTTATCAGAAGATGACAGAACTCGCTATAACAGATGACCTAACCAAACTCTTCAATACAAGATATCTGAACAGAACTATCGAGATTGAGATCCAGAGATCAAGCAGATACAACACTTCTGTTTCACTCATTTTTATGGATGTTGATTACTTCAAGCGTATAAACGACGGATTTGGTCATCTCATTGGAAGCAAGGTGCTGGTAGAAATGGGACAGCTTCTTTTAAAAAGTCTCAGGACAGTTGATATCGTTGCCAGATATGGTGGTGATGAATTTGTGATTGTACTGCCTCAGACACCCCCAAAAGCAGCTACTAAGATTGCTGAAAGGATGAGAAAATCAATTGAGCAGAATACCTTTCTTAAAAAAGAGGGGTATGCACTAAAAATAACTGCAAGCTTTGGGGTTGCCTCATATCCTGAAAGCGCAGCATCCAAAGACGATCTTATAAGGCTTGCTGATGATGCGATGTACAGGGTAAAGAATCAGACCCGAAATGCCGTATATGCTATAGTATAATCCATGGCGCTATTTAACTACGCAACAAAAGAAATCACCATTAAGATCGTCTATTACGGACCAGGACTGAGCGGTAAGACGACGAATCTTCAGTATCTGCATTCAATCTTTGATTCCAGCAAGAGAGGAAAACTCTTATCTCTTGCCACAGAATCTGATCGCACGCTATTTTTTGATTTCCTTCCTATAGAGTTGGGAAAAATCAGCGATTTTTCGATACGGTTCCAACTCTATACAGTGCCTGGACAGGTAAGATATAACGCAACGCGAAAACTCGTTCTAAGAGGGGCAGACGCTATAGTTTTTGTGGCAGACTCACAGCAGGAGATGATAGAGCAGAACAGAGAAAGTCTTAAAAATATGCGGGAAAATCTGATTGCCAATAACATTAACCCTGACGATATCCCAGTCATATTGCAGTACAATAAAAGGGATCTGACGAATATCCTTTCCATTGATGAATTGAATAAAGACATGAATGAAAACAGAAAATATGAATACAAAACAGCGATTGCCATAAATGGCACAGGCGTAGAAGAGACTTTTCAGCAGATAACCAAACTTGTCATTCAGGGGATAAAGGCAAAGCATAAGATCGAGATACAGCCTGTTACTGAGCCCATGCAAACCGTTAAGCCGGATATATTTAAAGAAAAAGTCATTATAAGCAAACCGCCACCTGTTGAGCATGTTGCAGACATTCCGGTTTTTGAATCGTCACGTTATGATTCCCAGGACAAGATAGCAGAAGCAACTTATGATATTCCAGAAGCGATAGAAGAACCTGCACAGCCGGTTCTCAGGGAAGATATTGCTTTCCCCAAAGAGGTTATTATAAAAGAGATAAGGGAAATGCCGGCAATTCCTGCTGAGAAGCTCGATACGCTAATAAATAGCTTAAGAGAAATGACACAAGCGCTGAAAGAATTACAGAATACTGCCTCAGGTATTCACTCTGAGGTCAAAGATGTAAGGAAAGAACAAAAAGAAATGAGCGGTCTGCTTAGGGAGATGCTAAAAACTTTCGATAATCTGGAAACAAAGAAAAGCTGGTTCCGGTTTTCATAATCTGCTTAAACCCTCTCCAGAGTTTTTATTAATGCCTCTGCCTTTTTCAATGTCTCGAAATATTCCTTATCAGGATCTGAGTCAGCAACAATTCCGGCGCCTGCCTGAACATAGGCCATGTTGTCCTTTATTACAAATGTCCTGATCACTATATTCAGATCAGCATTACCTGAAAAACCCAGATAGCCTATTGAACCGGTGTACGGGCCACGCCTTATTGGTTCGAGTTCATCTATAATTTCCATGCACCTCACTTTTGGGACTCCTGTTATAGTGCCTCCGGGGAATGCTGCCTGGACAGCATCGAAACAGTCTCTGCCCTTTGCAAGGTTTCCTGCTACATTAGATACAATATGTATTACATGTGAGTAATCTTCAGTAGTCATTAGTTCGTCAACTCTCACAGAGCCGTACTCTGAAACCCTTCCAAGGTCATTTCTCTCCAGATCTATCAGCATGATATGTTCTGCCCTCTCCTTCTCATTTAACAGAAGTTCGGCACGCATGAGTTCGTCTTCTATATGATCTTTTCCTCTCGGCCTTGTGCCGGCAATCGGCCTTGTATCAACTCTTTTTCCTTGAACCCTTATGAGCCTTTCAGGAGAAGAACTGACTATCTGGTAATCACCAAAATCAATGAAAGCTGCAAAAGGTGATGGATTGATAGACCTCAGCATCTTATATAAGTCCCAAGGCCTTTTCCCTTTTATATGGCCGGATACCCTTTGAGAAAGGTTAGCCTGAAAAATATCTCCTGCTGCTATATATTTTTTTGCTCTCTTGACAATATCTGTGTATTCATGTTTTTTCATTTCATAGATAATATCTATTTTTTGATCGTGCCCTGAAGTTCTGAGCTCTGAAAACGTGCAGCCTGTAACAGTCTTTTTTATTCTCCTGATCTCCTCTTCTGCTTCGTCATACATTTCTGACCAGTCGATCTGTCTGTTTGATGATGTGCCTTGGATAGAATATTTTAGGCCCGGACATACTATAATCCAGCATTTTTTCAGCAAATGGTCAAACGATATTACTTTATCTATCATCAGAAAATGTGCATCCGGCAGAAGAAGATCATCAAAGGCGGTCTTTGGTAACTGTTCGAGATAATGGACAAAATCATAGCTGAAGATACCTACCATACCACCCTGAAAAGGAGGCAGATATTCGCAAGAAATCTGCTTATACGTATTCAGAATGTCCTTGAGTATGGATAATGGACTCTCAGAAAACATATTTCTTACATCTGATGATTTTATTTCAACAAAACTGTTTTTCGTCTTAAATATGACACAGGGGTCAAATCCCAGGAAAGAATACCGTGCAATTTCTTCCGGGCCTTTGACGCTTTCAAGAAGAAAGCTATTTGTTGAAGCTATAGATTCAAATATAGAGCATGGAGATAAATACGGTATTTCTGCATGCAAAGGAGGAATATTCCCATGCTGCACGAGTTCCAAAAAAATCTTTTTAGAAGGGGTTATGATCATTTATTAAGGTTAATACCGATACAAATTCAGCAATAAAAGATACTATAGCATAATTGGTGAACCATCATTTTCCCCTTTACTGTTAACCCAAAAAATGCAATTGACGGCAGGCATATGTGCAGCAAAAGCATCCCGACAAATGTCGGGACAGCCACCTTTGTGAGCGCTTTAATGACCCGGATAACCTGCACGTTTTCATTCTTAGCGTTTAGATACTATACAGACGCAAATTCTGCATTCAAGAGGTTTTGGTGCATATGTGCCTGCCGTCTTTTTATCCAAATGCATTTTTTGGGTTAAGCAATTTCTGTAGGAAAAATACTACATAAATATATATTTTTACTGATACCAATTATTTCTATTTTGTGATAATCTCATTCATTAATAATCGATGTGAGGAGGAACTGTGATCTTAAGACTTGATTGTCCTTCCTGCAAAAAGGATTCATACAGTGCTGCAGTTAACGATTTCAGGCCATGTCCTTACTGCGGAATTATCTTCAGTGGAAAACATGGTGTTGAAAAAAGGGATGGAGTTCGTATAAAAAAGGAACTTCCTGTCGCATTATCTTATAAAAAAAGGGTTCTGAACGCAAGTACAGCAGATTTTTCTCAAACAGGCCTTCGGATACAGATATTTGAAAATACATTCCTGCCTGTTGGCGATACTTTCAACTTTGCAGTAAAGAACTCTCTTATCAAAGCCCAGGTTATGTGGGTCAAGAATAAAACAGATGCACCTGAAACCCTGGCAGGATTGAAGATACTTGACGGAAAACTCAATTTGCTCGGTATGCTGTAATTGTTTTCTTATATCAGGCTGCAAGCATCTCAAGAGATATTAACTCGATAGCCTTTAATGGGTCGGGTTGCTGCATTACGGCACGCCCCAGGACAAGATAATCCGCCCCTTCCCTGATCGCCTCTTTAGGAGTCATTGTCCTCTTCTGGTCGTCGGGTGGCGTCCATGAAGGTCTGATGCCGGGGGTTAATATTAAGAATCCCTTTCCGCAATGATTTCTTATAACCTCAACTTCACGGGCAGATGCGACAACACCGTCAAGGCCGGCTTTCAGGGCAAGCGCTGATAAATGTCTGACGTGAGTCCTGAGTCCGTACTGTATGCCGAGTTCATCCCTCAGAATCTCCTTCGATAGGCTTGTAAGGACTGTAACCCCAAGTATTTTTGGCCTTTCCATGTTTTCTTTAAGGCATACCTCAACAATGCTGTCTTTACATTTTTTCATCATCTCAAGGCCGCCTGAAGCATGTACATTAAACATATGCACTCCAAGTCTCGTTAGAGCAACTGCGGCTTTTGAAACAGTATTTGGGATATCATGAAATTTCAGATCAAGAAAAACCTTCTTCCCTTTTCTATTAATATCCTCAACTATCCGAGGTCCACATGAACTAAAAAGCTCAAGTCCTACTTTATATATATTAATGTAATCGCTGAATTTATCAACAAGTTCCAAGGCATAATTATGTTCATTAACATCAAGTGCAAGTATTAATCTATCACTCACTGACATGACATTCACTTAATCCTGGCCAGAGTAATTTTTTTCTGGGCCTGATATTTACCCTTTTTATCAGCATAGGATTTCTCACAAACTTCTGAGCCCTGAATAAAAATTAACTGGGCTATTCCTTCGTTTGAATAAATCTTAGCAGGCAATGGGCCTGTATTTGATATTTCTATTGTCACATATCCTTCCCATTCAGGTTCAAGCGGTGTTACATTAACCACTATCCCGCATCGTGCATATGTAGATTTTCCGAGACATATAACAAGCACATCTCTGGGTATCCTGAAATATTCAACAGACCTTCCAAGTACAAAGGAATTTGGGGGTACAAAACAGACATCGCCTCTGAAATCAACGAAACTGTTCGTATTAAAACTTTTTGGATCTATAACAGTACTATTTGCATTCGTAAAAATCTTGAACTCATTGGCAACTCTCATATCATATCCGTATGAACTCACGCCATATGAAATAACACCTTTTCTAATCTGATCTTTATTGAAGGGTTTTATCATACCCTTGCGTGACATTTCTTTTATCCAGCGGTCATTCTTTACCATGCATAAACCTTTTCTTTTTTAGGATGATTATCGTAAAGGAGATTACCATAAAAAAATGATCCATTACAAGACAGGGATATCTGAAAAGAGCTTTTGGCAGATCTGAAAAAGCAGACATTAAGGAGAATACTTTAAAGCGTTAACTCTTTTTTATCGTCTTTTTATTTTTCTTTGCCTTTGTTGCAGGTTGCTGAGTGAATCCTTCAGCGTCAAGTGCTTCGAGGTATTGATTGAAATATCCAAGCGTTTCCTTCGCGACATCCTCCTGCAGCTTCTGAATTGCGAACCCGGCATGTACTATAACATAGTCCCCTACCTGGACTTCATTTTCCAAAAGCATAAGGCTTATATCGCGCTGTGCGCCATAAACATCAATGGTTGCCTTTAAATTTTCAATGCTGATAATCTTTGATGGTATCCCAATACACATAATATACTCCTTCACTTACTATTTATAATAAATTATATCATATTCTTACAAAATAAAATTTCAAATAAGCAATGAAATCCGTGTATAGGTAAAATCTATCCGACCGTTTCCTTTCATTTAAATTAACTATTGGATTTATAGTTTTGATTCAATAAATAATTAACTCAAGAGAAACAGCCATTTACGAAAAGATATTATGACCCTGTACAAAAATACTCTCAATATAATAAAAAAAATACTTCTTTCATCAAAGCTTGATCTTACTATAAGGCTTGCAATCGGTTCTGTTTTTATCTATGCGGGTTTTATAAAGCTGATTGACCCTAAGGCCTTCGCAAAAGTTATTTCACAATACGATATAGTGCCCGATATCCTGCTGCCTGCCGTTGCTATCGGATTGCCTGCCGCAGAATTCCTTGCAGGCCTGGGTCTTGTGCTGAATATCAGAGGCAGTCTTGCGGTTATCTTCAACCTTCTCGTAATTTTTATCATGGTCCTGGGGTACGGAATCTTCAATGATATGGATATAGATTGCGGTTGTTTCAGTACTGAAGAGATTAACGCTTACAATAGTCTGAAACAGGCATTGTTCCGTGATCTCTTCATGATAGTGGCAGCATGTTATCTTTACGTATATAAGCGTATCAAATATGAAACAAATCCGGTCCGTTCCTACGGAAAAGATTGATTTCAATAAAAGGAGGAATTGGTATGAAATGCAGTAAGAAATTTTTATGGGTTTTGTGTTTATGCTGTGCTTTCCTTGTAACAATAGCCGGTAACGGTATGGCTGCATGGGGAGGTAAGGAACTGGAAACAGAAAAGACCGCTGTGAATCTTGCAAAAGAAGTTATGAAGGGCGGCTACAAAGTCGTATCTACTGAGGAACTAAAGGGCTGGATAGATTCAAAAAAAGATATGCTCATCATTGATACCATGCCTTATGAAGACAGTTACAAAAAAGAGCATGTGCCCGGCGCAGTCCAGTTTGAATTCCCAAAAGAAGAGGTTGCAAATCTCGATGATAAGACAAAAGCTGCTTTTCAGAAAATGCTTGGATCGAATAAAGACCGTCTTGTTGTGATTTACTGTGGTTTTACAAAATGTGGCAGGAGTCATAACGGCGCTATGTGGGCTACCAAGATGGGCTATAAGAATGTATACCGTTATCCCGGTGGCATTAAGGCATGGGGAGAAGCTGATTATCCTGTTGAAAAAGCAAAATAGATATTTCCTTCCTATGGGGGAGGGAATATTGCCATCACCCTCCCCTCTTTAATTTCAAAACAATAAAGTAAACTGGTACTGCAATCTTCCGGGGTTATAAACCTGTTACCCTGCTCAGCCAGCCTCTCTGTTAAGGAACCATGGAATGTCCGATTTGTACTGCTTCAAAATAGAGCAATTAAGAGTTCACATAGGAAGAGAGATTTTGAGCAATTTAAGACTTGTCTTTCTTTCTCACTAAATCACACGAAAATATTCTTACAAAAGTTGAGGAGTTCCTTTGGGAATAATGCACCAGGTTGTGATCATGCTTATAGGTTACACACTCAGGGAGAAAATATATTTCAACGACAACTCTTAAGTTTGTCTGCTTGACAGTAGACCTGATTTAGTGATATAAAGCAAGGTCACATCGGTAAGATGAGCGGACAAGGGTCATCGCAGCTTGTCCTACTTTGTATGAAACAAAAGATTTTGAAGGAGGCAAAAATGAAGAAGTGGATTACAGTGGCAGTATTGGTAGTTTCTATTGTGTGCTACACCGGAATTGCTTTCGCTTGGGTGACCCCGATCTATGGTTGGAGCACCCCGGTGAAAATCACCAAGTCGGGAAGTTATCAGTTACAAACGAATTTTGCAATTACTAATGCAAATACGACTGCAATCCTGGTGACAGCTGATAACGTGACAATCGACCTGAACGGATTTGCAATCATCGGTCCTAATGTCTGTTCAGGTGTTCCGCTGGTGTGCAACAACAATGGCACTGGTATAGGGATAGATGCTTGGGGTAAGCAAAACATTAAAGTATACAACGGAACTATCAGAGGGATGGGAAATGTCGGAATCCAGACCGGCGGCGGGTCTATTATCGAGAGCGTGCGAGTTGTAAGCAATGGTGGCTATGGCATTAATGTCAACGGCAGCGGCACGGTCAGCGGCAATACAGTAAACGACAATGGCACTGTTGGCATTTATGTCTTCGGCAGCAGCACGGTCAGCGGCAATGCGGTAACCGGCAATGGCCACAGTGGCATTATTCTCGTCTACGGCACGGTCAGTGGCAATGCGGTAGCCGGCAATGGTGGCGATGGGATAGCTTTAGGAGCATCAGCAGGATACTTTAATAATGTGTTAAATAACAATACAGGCGGGGATGTCGGAGGAGGCGTAAATCTCGGACATAACCTCTGCACCGGAGTCCTCTGTCCTCCGTAAAGTTCTCAGGGAAGGCGTGTCCGGGTAGCATCTCTGACACGCCTTTTCTCCGGCGCAAGCATCGAAAAACGATTCATTCACTCGGTAATCGTTACCTATTATAATCCCTGAATAGTGCGTCTTTGGCTGAAACTGCCGTCGCCAGGTCTTTCCACAGGCGTTCGTTTCCGGTTGTACTCTTGATGTAGTGGGGTCAGTCACGGGGTCAGGTCTTGTCAGGCTGTTGAAAAAGTCTTTTTTCTGTCATTGCGAGCGAAGTGCGGCAATCTCGCCTTTAATAAAATCAATGGGTTAGAGATTGCTTCGTCGCAGAAACTGCTCCTCGCAATGACATGCGATGGGTTTTTCAACAGCCTGTTGTTTCTTGCATCAGGGTTACCCGAATGCCGCGATTCCTATCCCTCACAAATTCCTCGGTATCTCAACCAACATCGACTTATCTGTTTAAGCCGCGTCGGCGCGTGCGTTATAGGTGTCAAGCAACCGTCTGAAGCCACTCTTCAATTTGTCCCTACTAAAATACGACAACACCTCGATATTCTGGCTGTCAAAGGACTCTATAGACTCTACCGCTATACGTCTCACCATACTTTATCCAAGCCTGATGCTCAACTTCTTCCCGAGCACAAGTGCGGCCTTCTCCAGCGTATTCAACGTGACCGAGATATTCTCCGGGTCCAGCAGACGGATAATATCTACTATTATTTTGTGGTTGATAATCATCCTCGGAATATCACTGCCCATAATGAACTACCCCGCAGCAGAGCTGCGAGGTATCTTAAATCTCCCCTCCCTTGAGGGGAGGGGATTAAGGGGAGGGTGTTGAAAACATTTTCATCAAACACCCCCACCCTAACCCTCCCCCCTCA
>JBAQLU010000203.1:0-24171 GCA_049302065.1 Thermodesulfovibrionales bacterium | reverse complement strand
TTCACTGGATGATGTTGAAGATCTGCTGTGTTCATCTCTTGTGACACTTGAACAGCAGCCTAATATCGTTCGTTCTTTAACTTCTTTTGACTGGTTTAATACTCTACATTTGTCGTCAAATTAGTATGAGTCTTAATTGTTTTCAAAAATATAACACGAGGACACAGAGAATTGCTTGAAGTTAAAAGTCTTTTTAAAGTTTAAAATGCCTCTGTGAACTTTGTGGTTTTATCCAAATGCATTTTTGGGTCAAGCGGTTGAGGTGCTTATCGCTGGATTTGGGAAATACTAACCAGTACTTGAAACGGGATGTCCGATGGAGAATTGTCTCTGCGCCGTTTTATTTCCCAAAGACTGATTTCAAGAGATCGGTAACCCTTGCAGCAGGGTTGGTTCGGTTGCAGATTTCACTTTAGACTCCTTTTAATTGAGAGTTGCCTTTTTTACTATTTCATGCAGCGATTCAAGCGCAGCATCCAGTTTTTCGATTTCTTTTGTCCCTCCCTGAGCCATTTCAGGTTTGCCTCCGCCTTTTCCGCCGGCAAGCTTAGAGATGTTTTTGACTATTTCTCCGGCGCTGTATTTTTTTGAAAGATCCTGTGTTATCATGCAGACAATGGCAGCCTGGCTGTCAATAACAGAAGATAGAACAATGATGCCTGATTTCAGGCGGTCCCTGACATTATCGGCCAGGAGACGCAGTTCGTTCGGATTGAGACCATCCTGGCGCATGTTAACTATCTTTACGCCATCAAGATCCTGTGCATGTTTCAATGCGTCAGATATCATATCTCTGGAGGAGCCTGTTTTCAGTTTCTGAATTTCCTTTTCCAGTGATTTCGTATCCTGAATAAGTTTTTCTATCTTTTCGGCAGGTGATTCTGTTTTTAATAATCCTTTGATTTCATTAAGCTCCTGTTTCTTGCTGCGCAGATACTCAAGAGCGTTTCTTCCGGTGAGAGCTTCAATCCTCCGTATGCCTGATGCAACGCTTCCTTCGGAAAGGACCATGCAGATTCCGATCTCGCCTGTAGCCTTACAGTGCGTACCACCGCAGAGTTCTTTGCTGAAATCTCCCACAGAGACAACCCTGACAGTCTCACCATATTTTTCATCGAAGAGGGCAACTGCACCTGATTTTGTTGCTTCTTCAATATTCATAATGTCGGTTCTGACAGGAAGATCTTCGAGTATCTTTTCGTTGATAATATCTTCAATGCCTTTGATTTCATTATCCTGTACTGCGTGGAAATGGGTGAAGTCAAACCTCAGTCTCTCAGGGTCCACCACTGAACCGGATTGTTTTACGTGGTCTCCGAGTGTCATTCTCAAAGCCTTGTGGAGAAGATGGGTGGCAGTATGATTCCTCATAGTGGATCTTCTGAGTGTTTCATCAACACTGCAGCTTATCTTTTCACCCTTAGCAATCTTGCCCCTCTCTACTTTTATCTTGTGTACAATAAGATCAGGAGAAGGTTTTTTTGTATCGAGTACTCTGAGAAATACATTTTCTGATTCCATAGTACCTGTGTCGCCAGCCTGTCCGCCTGATTCTCCGTAGAAAGGAGTTTTGTCAAGTATGATGTCTCCTTCTTCAGATGAATACAATTCGTTGACTAATTTGTTATTTTTAAAAATAGCCAATACAATTGCGTCTGATTTTAGTGTGTCATATCCTAAAAATTGTATTTTATCAGTTATTAATGAGGCTTCAACGTTAAACGATATAGAACCAGTAACTGCTATCTGTTGTCCCTTTGATCTTTCACGCTGTGATTCCATCTCTTTCTGAAATGCGTCTTCGTCGATTTTCAGTCCTGCATCCATGGCGATATCTTTTGCAAAATCAAGAGGGAAACCAAAGGTGTCATAGAGTCTGAATATCTCTTCTCCGGGAATTACATGTGAGCCGTCTTTTTTGACTTTTGCTATGATTTCATCAAGCATGTTCATCCCGGTATCAATCGTTCTGTGGAAATTTTCCTCCTCTATTTTAAGTAACTTTTCGGTCCTGCCTCTTTCACCGATAATTTCAGGATAGATACTGCCCATTACCCGATTGACAGAATCAGTTAATCTGTAAAGAGACGCATCATGCATATTAAGGAGCTTTGCATGTCTTGCTGCCCTTCGTATTATTCTCCTCAGGACATAACCTCTTCCTTCGTTGGAAGGGACAAGGCCTTCAGAAAGCATAAAAACAGATGCGCGCATATGGTCAGCAATAACCCTCATGGATGTATCCTGATCATGTGATGAACCGTACTGTATATTTGCAAGGGAGGAGATATCTTTTATGATCGGCTCAAAAAGGTCCGTATCAAAATTGTTTTCTTTGCCCTGAAGCACTGCGCTGATTCGTTCGAGCCCCATTCCTGTATCGATACTCGGTTTTGGAAGGGGCGTAAGATCTCCATTTTCATTCCGGTTATACTGCATGAAGACAAGGTTCCAGAGTTCAAGAAACCTGTCACAGTCACATCCGACAGCGCAGTCAGGTTTGCCGCACCCTAAATGGCTACCCTGGTCTATGATTATTTCAGAACAGGGTCCGCATGGCCCTGTATCGCCCATCTGCCAGAAGTTATCTTTTGCGCCGAGCCTGACGATCTTTTCATCAGAAAGGCCGACCAGATTTGACCAGAGTTTTGCTGCTTCGTCATCCTGTTCATAGACAGAGACGTAGAGTTTATCCTTTGGCAGCTTGAAGCATCCGGTTAAAAGATCCCATCCGAAAAGTATCGCATCTTTTTTAAAATAGTCACCAAAAGAGAAATTGCCGAGCATCTCAAAAAAAGTGTGATGCCGTGCAGTATGTCCGACGTTCTCAAGATCACTGTGTTTGCCTCCTGCCCTCATGCATTTCTGACAGGAAACAGCGCGGCTATAATTCCTTTTTTCCTCACCTAAAAAAGTCTTTTTGAACTGGACCATGCCAGCATTAACAAAGATCAGGGTAGGGTCATTCCATGGAATCAGAGGAGAGCTCTGAACGAAGGTATGATCCCGGGATTTAAAATAGTCTAAAAATGCGGCTCTTATTTCTGCACTTGTCATTCTTTCTTCTTAATCAGATGAACAATTATTTGATATAAATCAATTTGCCGTCATAGAAAAGAAGGATTTTAATGCCGACAACGCCCAAAGTTCCAGCCGATGAATACATCCATTCTTCCCGTGCCTTGCCTTCAAATGGGTCAAGGATTTTTATCGAATCAGGAGATCCCCATGCATACCTTACCTGCTCGGGTTTCATTCCAAGATCAATCTGTGCTTTCCTTATATTGTCCTGTACGTTGGCAGGATAGGCTTTTATCTCCTCTTCAGTGTATCTGACGGCCTTTGTACAACCGACCTGTAACAGGAAAGATAAAACTAAGATCAAAAGTAAGGCTTTTTTCATTTTTTATTCCTCCTTATTGGATATATCTTTTAATACTTTCATGATTGTTTCTGCTGAGTATCCTCTCCTTAAAAGAAGATTGTACAATCTTCGCTTTACAATCTCTAAGGGATAATGATTCAAAGACTTGAGCTTTTTGCCTGCGAACCTCAGGGCATTGTCAAAATCCCTATTTTCATCGTGATAAAATACCACATCAACAATATCTCTTGGTATACCCCTGGTTTGCATATATCTCTTTGCTCCGTTCTGACTGAGCATCTTTGTTGTTAATGCCTCTCTTTTTAACACTTCAGCAAAGGCCATGTCATCAATAAGTCCTGTTTCCTTCAGTTTGTTTATTGTCGAAGAGACTATGGTCTTTGCGATCCCCTTTTTTAACAAACGTTCTTCGAGTTCCTTTTCGCTTCTTCCCCTGTAGCTCAGCAGTTTCAGGGCATATTGCCTTGCTCTATCTGGCAAACCTTTCAATTTTCATCTTATCCTTATCATCGGGTTTGTCAGGCTTCATGGCGAGTTGCTCTTCAAGAGAAAGTTCACTTGTGGACTGAATGCCCTTAACCTTAAGAACAAAATCGTCAGGATTTGTGGCTCTTCTCAGTGCCTCTTCATAGGTAATGAGGTCTGATTTATAGAGGTTCAGGAGAGACTGATCAAAGGTCTGCATGCCATAGTGGATGGCTCCCTGTTCAATTACATCAGGAATCAGTTTGGTTTTGTCCGGATCAAGAATGCAATCTTTTATGGTTGCAGTAGCTATCAGTATTTCAACGGCAGGAACCCTGCCTTTCCCGTCTGCCCTTGGCATAAGTCGCATAGATATAATCCCCCTGAGCACTGATGACAACTGCATGCGAACCTGCTTATGCTGATATGGAGGGAAAACAGCAATAATCCTGTTTACCGTTTCGGTAGCATCTATAGTATGGAGAGTGCTTAAAACAAGGTGTCCTGTTTCTGCAGCAACCAATGATGTCTGAATTGTTTCAAAGTCACGCATTTCTCCAACAAGTATAATATCCGGGTCCTGCCTTAGGGCCTGCCTGAGGGCCTTACTGAAGGATTCGGTATCGCTTCCTATCTCTCTCTGGTTTATAATGCATTTCTTATCCCTGTGAAGGTATTCTATGGGGTCTTCGATAGTCATGATATGCTCGGTCCTCATGGTGTTCATTAAGTCTATCATCGCAGCAAGGGTTGTGGACTTTCCGCTACCGGTAGTCCCGGTAACGATTATCAGTCCCCTCTGTTCCATAGAAAGTTTCTTTATAACCTCGGGAAGATACAACTCATCAATGGTAGGTATTTTCACAGGGATGACCCTGAAAACAAGCCCTACCGTGCCCCTCTGCATAAACACATTGCATCTGTATCTTCCAAGCCCCGGGACGCTATAGGCAAGGTCCATGTCATTCTTCTTTTTGAATATTTCAGCCTGGCCTGGTGTCATGACAGCCAGGGCGATTTTCATCGCATCTTCGTGGGCGAGTCTTTTCTCTGAAGTAAGCGGGATTAGCTCACCGAAAATCCTTAATACCGGCGGTGAACCGACTTTTATGTGAAGGTCAGAAGCCTGCAATGCGGATGCTTTTTTTAATAGTTCATTGATATCCATAACTACCTCCTTAGATTAAAGGCCTCAATGATTTTATTCTCAATTTCTTTTGCGGTATCTGCATTGGCTTTTAAAAATTCCTTTACGTTTTCACGCCCCTGACCGATCCTGTTGCCTCCGTAACTGTACCATGCACCTGATTTTTCGATAATCGATTTTTCAACTCCGAGATCTACAAGTTCTCCAACCCTTGAAATTCCCTCATTGAAATATATATCAAACTCAGCCTGCCTGAACGGTGGAGCTACCTTGTTCTTTACAACCTTGACCCTTACCCTTCCTCCTATAGTCTCCTGATTTTCTTTAAGGCTTTCTATCCTTCTTATATCCAGTCTCATGGAAGAGTAGAACTTCAGCGCATTTCCGCCTGTTGTTGTCTCAGGGCTGCCGAACATAACGCCTATCTTCATTCGTAACTGATTGATAAAGATGACAGTTGTGAGAGACTTTGATATTGCTGCAGTGAGCTTTCTCAATGCCTGACTCATAAGCCTTGCCTGCAGTCCCGGCAGGGAATCACCCATCTCCCCCTCTATTTCTGCCCTTGGGACAAGTGCAGCAACCGAATCTATTGCTATTACATCTACAGCGCCGCTTCTGACAAGAACCTCAGTGACTTCAAGCGCCTGTTCACCAGTGTCTGGTTGTGAGACAAGAAGGTCTTCAATTTTAACTCCGAGTTTTTGGGCATAATTAATATCGAGCGCATGTTCTGCATCTATAAAAGCTGCTGTGCCCCCGCCTGCCTGTGCCTGTGCAATAGCGCCTAACGCAAGGGTGGTTTTCCCTGATGATTCAGGACCGTATATTTCTATAACCCTTCCTCTTGGAAAACCTCCTATTCCGGTTGCGATATCAAGCGTTAAGGAGCCTGTAGATATAACCTGAATCCCTTCTGCAACTCCTTCTGCGCCAAGACGCATAATTGAACCTTTTCCGAAACTTTTTTCGATCTGTGAGATAGCCATCTCAATAGCCCTGGTTTTATCTGTTTTATCTGTTTTATCTTTATTCGTCATCTTTCCTCCATATTCTTATGAGATTTTTATTTCATTAACGGAATATCATTCAGGCAGGTATACACTGCGCCTTTTGGTTTTAAATCACTCTTCATGAGTTTGATATGGTCGACATGCAACATTCCAAATTCCATGGTTTTGTAATTATCAAGCTCATTCACTATATTCATGACACCTTTTGAAGAGCGAACCCTTCCAAGTGTGAGATGGGGGTTAAATTCCTTGTCTTCTTTCTGAAAGCCTAATAATGCCATTGCCTGTTCAATATCACCTTTCATCTTATTCAATATCTCTGAATCGTCAATTCCTGTCCATATTACCCGTGGATATTTCCTGTTTGGAAATACGCCTGTACCATATAGTTTAATATAAAACGGCTTATAAGAAGATAGAATCTTTGAGAGGGATTCACGGATATCAGGCAATAAAGCATCAGGTGTGCTGCCAAGAAACTTAAGGGTCAGATGAACATTTTCAGGCGCTACCCATTTTATATCAACATCATGTTTTTGCATAATATCCAGCAGTTTCCCGACCTCCTTTTTTATGGAATCAGACATCTCTATTGATATAAAACATCTGAGGTTCATGGCATCTCAGTTGATGTAAACCCATATCTGTAAAATGAGATTTGTATATATAGCAGCCATAATATCATCTGCCATTATGCCTTTGCCTCCACTGAATGCAGTTTCGATTTTTCTGATTGGAAACGGTTTTAGTATATCGAAAACTCTGAATAAAAAAAAGGCTGCGACTGCATGACCCATGCTGAATGGAATAAAGAGTGTTGAAGAGAAATATCCGCAGAACTCATCAATGACGATATGTCTGCTGTCTTTTTCATTCAGCAGTCGTTCAGTATGCTCAGAAGAGATTATACCAATTGGTATGATAAGGATCAATATGATGATTTGCAAAAAATCAGATGGCTTTAGAAGAATGTATACTGCAAATGCAGCTAAAGTTCCAAAAGTGCCGGGTGCAAAAGGGATATGTCCCATAAAGCCGAGGGTAGCAATATATTTGTACAGGATATTCATTTAATATATGTGAAACATCTCTGCAACACCTTACTCCTGAATTATTTTATAGGGAAAACCTATCTTTGCATCTAACATTGAGAACCTCCCCTGAGCATAATTTATAAATCAGCGTTACTTTATTTGAGATAAACTCATTTGTCAATAAAACCCGTTGTTGTTGTAAGAGAAGTTTTGTTTTTTATTGAAAGTATTTTTTTAATAAACTATTATAAAGGATATTATATATAAGCATAAATTTACATAAGCAGAAGTTATAATGTGTTATTGGTAATTACAAATGGACGCCTTGATTTTAGCCGGGGGTGAAAACAGGAGGATACCTTTTTTAAAAGGGTTTCTTGAGATAAACGGTACGAAGATTATTGAGTCGAATGTCAGACTTTTGAAAGGTATATTTAATAGGGTTCTGATAAGCACCAATAGCCCTGAACTCTATTTTTATCTCGGTACTCTAATGGTTGGTGATATAATTAAACACAGAGGACCCATGACAGGGATATATTCAGCGCTAAACGTTCCGGATGTCTCGGATGTTTTTGTGACTGCATGTGATATGCCTTTTATAAATGTTATACTTATACAACATATGATTAATAAATGGGACGGAAAGTGGGATTCTGTAATACCTGTTTTCGATAATAGACCCCAGCCGCTTTTTGGCATTTATTCAAAGAAAATTTCCGGCAAAATTGAAGATAGCATAAAGAAGGGCAGAAGGAGTTTGAGGGGATTACTGAAAAGAATAAATGTGCTGTATATAAAAGAAGAGGAGGTAAGAAGCATAGATACGGAAGGAAAGTCTTTTGTGAATATAAATACTATGGAAGATTTTAAGAGAGAAGGGGGTAGATTATGTTTGGTTTAGGGACACAGGAGTTAATTATTATCTTGATCATCATTGTTATTCTTTTTGGTGCAACAAGGCTTCCCCAGATCGGAAGCGGTATAGGACAGGCTATCAAGAACTTTAAGAAGGGCGTGAAAGAGAGTGATGAAATCGATGTAACTCCGGATAAGGAATCATCCAAGCAGGCAAAAAAAGAAAAACTCGATAAAGAAGAAGGTGCTTAGAGGGGCTGTTGCAGAGATCAGTTTATCTGCTATAGGGCAAAACCTTCAGGCTATAAGAAAGATTGTCAGGAACCGTCCGGTAATTGCCGTGGTGAAGGCTGATGCTTATGGTCACGGTGCGGTTGAAGTTTCAAAAAGACTCCTTAAAGAAGGAATCTCTTACCTTGCAGTTGCGTATATCAACGAAGCTGTTGAACTCAGGGACGCCGGCATCACTATCCCTATAATCGTTTTATTTGACACGGAAGATGTTAAATCAATATTTGATTTTAACCTCATGCCTGTTATCTGCGATATGGATAATGCCTTATCTCTGTCACGGGAAGCAAAAAAAAGAAACATCCCCCTAAAGGTTCATGTTAAGGTTGATACCGGTATGGGAAGGATGGGATTGCATGGGAATCATATCATTACGGATATGATGAAGATATCAGACATGCACGGACTCGAAATAACAGGTCTGCTAAGCCATTTCTCGGAAGCAGACCTCTCAGACAGGACTTATGCAAAAATTCAGCTTGAACGATTTAATGCAATAAGGGGAAAAATCTCCGAGAAATTAAAGAGAAGAATATTTTCTCATATAGCGAACAGCGCAGCCATCCTGAGCTTTCAGGAAGCGCATCTCGATGCAGTAAGACCCGGACTGATGCTTTATGGATATTCTCCCTTTACTAAGGAGTTCATAAGTAAAGCCCCCTCACCCTTGCCCTCTCCCTCCAGGGGAGAGGGTTGTAATACTACCCCTCCCTTGAGGGGAGGGGATGAAGGGGAGGGTGATGTATGTGGCTTTACTAATGACCGTATTAGTAGCTCCAAAGAAGAGGAAAGCAGGATGTGTACTGATTTAAAACTGTCCCCTGCGATGTCAATCAAAACCAGGATTCTTTCCATCAGAAATGTACCTTCAGGTACGCCAATAAGTTATGGCAGAACTTTCATTACAAAGAGACCGAGCAGGATAGGTGTGATTCCTTTAGGATATGCTGACGGATATAACAGACTGTTTTCGAATAATGCAGAGGTGCTTGTAAATGGGAAACGGGTCCCTGTTATAGGCAGGGTATGCATGGACCTGACTATGACTGACCTTACAGATGTTAAGGGGGTCAAAGAAGATGATGAAGTAGTAATAATCGGCAGACAGGGCAATGAATCAATAACAGCTGAAGAGCTTGCATTTCGCTCAAATACAATATCGTATGAGATCCTGACAACACTGGGAGGCAGATCAAAGAGAATATATGTTGAGACCCATTGAACTTATAGGAAGGACAATTATACGTTTCTCCGAGGAACTTGGCAGGATTTTGATACTCCTTTCTTTAACTGTCAGGCAGATGTTGCTTCCTCCCTATGAAGTAAGAAACACATTCAGGCAGATGCTCGAGATCGGCATACGGTCTGTCCCGGTCGTACTTATAACTGCTGTTTTTACAGGAATGGTCTTTGCCCATCAGACTTTTACAGGTTTTAAGAGGTTCGGTGCAGAGGCGCTTGTCGGGACTGTTGTCGCCCTGTCCATGACAAGGGAACTCGGCCCTGTCCTTACAGGACTTATTGTCGCAGGCAGAGCAGGCGCATCAATGGCAGCAGAACTGGGAACCATGAGAGTGACAGAGCAGATAGATGCACTCGAGACACTGGCTACGAATCCAATTAAATATCTCATCGTGCCGAGATTTATTGCAGGGTTTTTCATGCTGCCCGCACTCTCTTTGATCGCTGCTGTAACAGGTATAATAGGCGGGTATTTTGTGACTGTAGGACTTTTTGGGACAAGTTCCATAGTCTACTGGAAAAGGACATGGGATTTTCTGGAGGTGAGCGATATTTTTAACGGAATGATAAAATCCGGTTTTTTCGGCGCAAGCATCTCTCTTATAAGCTGCTATAAGGGTTTTTATACAAGGGGAGGGGCAGAGGGTGTTGGAAAGGCAACGACAGGAGCGGTTGTCCTGTCTTCCATGACTATTTTAATATCTGACTATTTTCTTTCTGCGTGGTTGTTTAAATGATAGAAATAATAAATCTTCATAAATCTTTCGGTAAGAACCATGTGCTCAGAGGCGTAAACCTTAAGATAGAAAAAGGTGAGAGCATGGTTGTTATCGGAGGTAGCGGATCAGGCAAAAGCGTGCTCCTAAAACATATAATCGGCATTTTAAAGCCCGATGACGGAAAGATCCTGATAGAGGGCATTGATATAACTTCCTTAAAAGAACATGAACTCTATGAAGTTAGAAAAAAATTTGGTATGCTTTTCCAGATGGCGGCCCTTTTTGATTCAATGAGCGTATGGGAAAATGTGGGCTTTGCACTAATCAGACACAAGCAAATGAGCCTAAAAGACATAAAAGCGCTTGCAGGAGAAAAGCTGCGGATGGTAGGACTTCCAGGGATTGAGGACATGATGCCGGCTGAACTGTCAGGAGGCATGAAAAAAAGGGTTGGACTGGCAAGGGCTATTGCGCATGAACCGGAAATACTTTTATACGACGAACCAACAACAGGGCTTGACCCCATTATGGCAGCTGCGATAAATGATCTGATTGTTGAGATGAAAAAACATCTTTCAGTTACTGATGTTGCGATTACACATGATATGAACAGCGCATATAAGATTGCCGATAGAATTGCAATGTTATATGAAGGGAAAATAGTCGATGTTGGAACCCCTGACGAGATCAAGAATACAGTAAACCCTCTTGTCAGGCAATTTATAACAGGAAGTGCGTCAGGACCAATAAAGATAGAAGGAGTACAGTATGAGAGGACTTTCAACAGAGCTTAAAGTAGGATTTTTTGCGCTCATTGTCATAGTGCTGCTATCGTTTATGACGTTTAAAGTCGGTGGTCTTGACTGGATGAAAAGGGATGGGAATATCTTTCATGCCCATTTCAGTAATATTGCCGGGCTTGATGAAAAAACAAAAGTTAAAATCGCAGGAGTGGATGCCGGTGTTATCGAAAAGATAGAGCTGAAGCAAGGTGAGGCCAGATTAGCCATAAGAATACGTAACGACATCCAGCTTTTCAGTGATGCAAGTGCCTCCATTAAGGCTACAGGTCTTCTCGGAGATAAATATCTTGATATAAAAACCGGTTCCCTGCAGCCTCTTCTTAAAAGCGGGGATACCATTCAGTATGTTGTCGAAATAGTAGATATAGACGATATGGTCAGGAAATTGTCAAAGGTTTCGGAAAATATCAGCACACTTACAATATCTCTGAATGAAGCACTCGGTACAGAAGATGCAAAAAGGTCTCTGAAGGAAACTTTTCTGAACCTAAGTGATGTTACCTATAATCTTAACCAGACAATTTCCGTCAACGATAAGAAAATGCGGGCCGTCCTTGATAATATAAAGAATCTCACCGCCTCTCTCAATGATCTTGTGGATAAGAATAAGGAGCCTTTTACAGCGACTGTAGGGAACATGAGGGAATTCTCGAATCAGTTGAAGAATGACGGACCGACATTGATTGCAAATTTGAATAAGGCGGCCAAAGAATTGAAGGATATGGTCGAGGAGAATAAACCTGCACTGAGGCGCACTGTTGAATCTCTCGATAACATTACTCAGAAAATTGACAAGGGTGAAGGCACTATCGGGAAACTCGTAAAAGATGAACGTCTTTATGAATCTGTCAACAAGGCGGCAGAGGGGGTTGAAAGGACTATATCTGCAGTAGAGAGGTTTAAGACATTTATAACATTTCAGGCTGATTATCTGACAAAACCACAAGATAGTAAAGGTTATTTCTATCTGACTCTGCAACCAAAACCCGACAAGTATTACATTCTTGGAGTTGTTGGTGATCCTATAGGAAGTGTTACTACAACTACAACTATAACTGATGGCAAAAGAGTCAAGGAAGAAGAGATAAAGAAAAAAATAGACTTTACAGCACAATTTGCAAAAAGGTTTGAGGATATTGCATTGAGGCTGGGACTTACTGAAAACACTTTCGGGGCAGGAGGAGATTATTTCTTTCATAATGACAGAGGAAAAGTTACGGCTGATATATGGGATTTTTCCAATGATGAAGAAAAATCTAAAAACCCTCATGTGAGAGCTGGTGTAGATTATTTTATTTTCAAGAATTTATTTGTATCAGCTGGTGTTGATAATATCTTGAACAAGAAGTGGCGTGGTGGCTATGCAGGCATGGGAATGCGTTTTGAGGATGAAGATATTAAGTACCTGTTTGGGACTTTGCCAAGGATTTCTCCATAAAGAGGAATAATAAATGATGATTAACACTACAGCGAACTTTTCAATAAAAACCGCTAATCAATGGCTTTTAGTCGTCATTCCGGACTTGATCCGGAATCCAGAAAGCATTGAAAACCATGGATTCCCGATTACGAACTTCGGGAATGACAAAAAATACGCTGTAGTATTAACCTATATAACTTTCTGCAATAAATTATCAAAACTGTAAACGGAAGGAGGTGAAGAAGATGCAGATTCCATTGATGAAGCATATCTCCTGGTACATGATTATCGCCATGTTTATAATCGGCATAACACCAAGGGTTGACGCAGGGCTTGCACCTTCAGAGATCATTGCGCTCGCGCAGTCTGAGAGGGTTGCAGATCTCGATAAGATTCAGAAAGTCATTGAAGTGAAGGCAATAAGTGAAAGGCTGAAACAGTTCGGGCTTGCACAGGACGAGGTTCAGGCAAGACTTGCACAAATGAGTGACCAGCAGATACATCAGGTAGCCCTCCAATTAGATAGTTTGAAGGTTGGACAGTCTGATGCCCTTTTTGTAATAATCGCTATTCTGGTGATAGCAATTCTTGTTGTTGTGCTTTTAAAGGTTACAGGACATAAGGTGATCATTACAAAATAGGGAAATACAGGTAGCAATATTACAATTCAAAATACAGGATTGCTTCGCTGCTCTCGCAATGACAAAGTATTTATGATCTTCAGTCATTGCGAGGAGCGAAGCTGCAAAGCAATCTGTCTTTTATTAATTATCCTTAATGCCTTTTTTTTGTTGTCTTCCTGTGCTCACAGGACAAGCATAGCTGAATCAGCAGATCAGCATATGATTGGAAACGTGCCTTTCTATCCGCAGGAAACCTATCAGTGCGGACCAGCATCACTTGCCGGGGTGTTGAACTACTGGAGAATTCCAGAAAAGCCTGATGATATCGCAAAAGATATTTTCAGTGAAAACGCAAGGGGGACGCTAAGCATTGACATGGTTATGTATGCGCAGAAAAAAGGTCTGTTCGCTTTCCAGTATAAAGGCAGCCTGGAAGATCTGAAAAAAAATATAGACGCAGGTTATCCACTCATCGTCCTTGTTGATTACGGGATATCTTTCTATCAGGCAAACCATTTTATGGTGGTTGTTGGATATAATGAAAATGGGGTAAGAGTAAATTCAGGGAAAGATAACAATATATTTATACCCAACAAAGATTTTTTAAAAGTATGGAAAAGGGCAGATTACTGGACTCTGCTCATAAAACCATAAAAGTAAGGAGCATAGTGCAAGGAGCAAAGAGTAAACAAATTAATAAAAATAAATACAATCTTATTATAGGAGTTCTTTGCTCTATGCTCTTTGCTCTTTGCTGGTTCGGTTGTGCTTTGCCAAGGATTGTGGTGCTCGATGATCCATTGAGCCCGGAAGAGCATCTTAACCTCGGTGTAAGCTATGAAAAGAAAGGCGAGCTTGATAATGCCCTGAAGGAATATCAGGAAGCATCCGGGAAAATGCCGGCAGCATATCTGTTTATGGGCAATATATATTTTCAGAAAAAGGAATATGATGAAGCAGAAACATATTATAAAAAGGCAATAAAGAAAGACCTTCACAATGCTGATGCGTATAACAATCTTGCCTGGCTCTATTACACAAAGAACGAAAAACTTGATGAAGCAGAAAAACTTGCACTAAAAGCTATAGAGTTGAACCCTGCTAAAAAAGACATATATCAGGACACTCTTGATAAAATCAGAGGACTAAAAAAATCTCAATAAATACATATTGCGAGAACATATACTAATAAGTTCATAAGTAAGGCCATATAACCGTCATTCCCCGACTCGATCGGGGAATCCAGAAGAAGCCTGGATTATCCGGTCAAGCCGGATAATGACAACATTCGCATAAGATGTGATTTTACTTATGAACTAATTAGTAAGTAATGCTTTAAGTAACACATTATAACTAAATGATTATGAATCCAAAATTAAATCTTAAATCGCTCTCCAAGGAAGATATATTTCTCTTTATTGAAAAAATCGGTCTCCCGCGATACAGGGCTGAGCAGTTACTAAGCTGGATGTACAAGAGACATGCATATGAAATAGATGCAATTACCGAATTTTCCAAAGACCTCCGGTCTCATTTAAATGGCATTGCCTTCATCAGTAATCTTAAGCTTGTCGAGAGATTGCAATCATCAGATGGCACAGAAAAGTTCCTTTTTTCACTTGAAGACGGTAATACCATAGAAAGTGTATTGATACCAGATGAAGACCGCTTTACCTTATGCATCTCATCACAGGCAGGCTGTGCCATTGGCTGCCAATTTTGCCTGACAGGGAAATCCGGATTGGTCAGAAGCCTGAAATCATATGAGATAGTAGACCAGATCATTGCAGTGAACAAAATCATAAAGGCTGAAACAACAGATAATAAACATATCCCCACTTTAGTAAAGGGGGGCAAGGGGGGATTACCAGACAAAAAAATAACGAATATCGTATTCATGGGCATGGGAGAGCCTCTTATGAATTTCGATAACGTTGTCGAAGCCCTCTGGAGGATCATCCAGCTTATCGGGATATCAAAGAGAAAGATAACAGTGTCGACAGCCGGGATAGTGCCAAAGATGCTACTTCTTCCCTTGAAAGCACCTGATATAAATCTTGCAGTTTCATTAAATGCTGCGGATAATGAAACGAGAAACAGGTTGATGCCAATAAACAAAAAATATGCTATAGAATCACTTATCAGTGCATGTAAAAAATATCCACTCCAGTCAGGAAGAAGGATTACATTTGAATATGTCATGATTGATGGAATAAATGATTCGCCTGATGATGCTCACAGGCTTACAAAGCTCCTTAAGGGTGTTCGCTGCAAGATAAACCTCATCCCGCTCAACCCTCATTCAGAAAGTGATTTTAAAAGGCCTCCGGGAAAAAAGGTATTGGAATTTCAGAAGATACTCTTAAATAAAAATATACGGGCGCTCATCAGGGAGAGCAGGGGGCAGGATATCCTTGCAGCCTGCGGCCAGCTCAGGGCAGGGAACCAATATTAGTCTTGACTAAGTATCCATATTGAAATATGATTATTTGTAATTACTAAAAAACAATTTAAACCACTTGAGAAATGGAGAGGACCATGAAAAAAAGCGAATTGATTTCAATGTTAAACAAGGATATGGCAGATGAACATGCAGCAATTATACGCTATCTCGTGCATGGATGGCTGGAAGGGGAAGACACATCAATAGGAGCGAGCCTTTTATCCCGTTCCAGAGAAGAGATGTGGCATATGCACTGGCTCGGGGTAATTATCGGGAAGCTGGGCGGAGAGCCGAATTTTACACCGGCGCCATATCCTTATGACCCAACGAACAGGGCCACGATCTTCAGATCATATGTTGAATACGAAGAAAAACTGATACCGCATTACAATGGAGAGGCAGAGATGGTGGATGACCCTCACATCAGGCGGGTGCTGCATAGGGAAGCCTGGGAATCTTCCATTCATGCCAGAAAATTCCAGAGAATATTGGACAAGCTGAGCCCTAAACAGGCTAAAGGTGTTCCAGGAGGCGAGCGTGGATTACCTGAAGATTTTTTAAACTCTTTACAAAAGGAAGTAACGGATAAATACAACGAAATGCTTCAGCATATACGTTCTTCATGGGTCTTTCAAAAGAACGGCATGGTGGCATGGCAGCTTATGGATCATGCTATGGAAAAGATGAAACAGATTGCTCACTTTGCTGAGGGTATAGCAGAAAACGGTCTGACTCCAAAATTCAAACCAGGGAAAATTGATTCAGGCAAAGATATCGGCAAGGTACTGAAAACATTATCAGACAATGTGACCAAATCTCAAAAGCGCCATATGAAACTTAGAAAAGACAGTGAACTGAATAAACATGGTGGAATGGTCATCAATCTTGATCTTACTATTCAGCAGGAGCAGTATGAGGCAGAGGAACTGAAAGATATGGTCAGGAAGAAATAGAATAGATTTTCAGTTATCTTGTGTTCTCAAAACATAACGTATTTTCTCCAGGTATGTCGAATGTCATATCATTCCTGACGATCCTGAGAGATAATCTGTGACATCCGGATGATATGTCGTTTCGTGGCAATTCAGCCTCCCAACCAATGACAAATGCCTTCCCGGATTCTTCACGAAGGTGAAATGCCTTTGCAACATCAGGCCTGTTGTGCAGGTAATTAACCTTTGAAGAGGTGCGATTGTCAACCGCAATATACAGATTTTCAGCAGGTAAAACTGTACATGCATCATATGCCCATCCCCCTATCAGGATTCTACCTGCAGTATTGCGTATTGTTGCTTTTTTGTTTTGAAAATACTGACCGTTTACATGGTCTATCCAGTATTTCAGATTTCCACTGCTGTCACGATATTCATTCCTGATCCAGTAGACAAGATTGTCCTTATTATGCGTTTTGTTTGTTTTAATAAGCCATTGCTCATACAATGAAAAAAAATAGGGGCCGATCGACCTTGAAAAAGGGAGGACTCCATATCTGAAAGAAAACTGCTTTCTCAGTTCAGATAATGGCGGATTTTCTTCTATTGCCAAGGCCAGTGCGCTGACCATACCTGTTCTGTCAACGCCTCTGTTACAGTGGACAAGGAGAGGTCTTTCAGATGTTAATACTATATCAAGGATATTCATGAGCTTGCGGCATTCTGGTAGTTCATTGGGGGATATCCCGACATCATAGAGCTTTACATGTTTTTCTTCGGTTATCTCTTTTTCACGCATGTACCATTCTAAATTATCGCCTTCACCCCTAAGATTAAGGATGGACTTGATATTTTTATCGCTAATAAGGCTTTTCAGGGCATTCTCAGAAAGCTGGCCGCTTCTGTAAATTCTTCCTTCTATAACAGTATGAATGATGCGAGTATTGTAGAGATTATAGATCACAAACAGGAGTAAAGACAGGACAATAATAATTGATAAAATCTTCTTCAAAGCTAAAACTTACCTCCATAATGGATGCTGCGTGAGCTGAAAATAGTTTTCTTCCATTATAGTGTGTTAAAATTCAAAAAATCAAAATCTATTATAAGGAGGGACATGAATGCTTTCTGACAGGGCGCGCAAGATCAAGCCATCGCCAACGCTTGCGATTGACGCAAAGGCAAAGGCGATGAAGGCAAATGGAATTGATATTGTTAATTTCGGTGTTGGTGAACCTGACTTTGATACTCCGGAAAATATAAAAGAGGCTGCAATAAAGGCCCTGAAAGACGGTTTTACAAAATATACACCTGTTGGAGGCATTGATTCTTTAAAAGATGCGATAATAGAAAAATTCAGAAAAGACAATAACCTTAACTATACACGTGAAGAAATAATCGTTTCATGCGGCGCAAAACACAGCCTTTACAATATCGCACAGGCCATTTACAGTCCCGGAGATGAGGTATTGATCCCGTCGCCGTACTGGGTATCTTATCCTGACCAAACGCTGCTGAACCATGCAACCCCTGTATTTATTAAAACATATGAGGCTGATTCTTTTATGCTTAAGCCTGAGGTGTTGGAGTCCCATATATCTTCAAAAACAAAGGCCCTGATTTTGAATTCCCCTTCCAACCCCACCGGACAGACATATGATCGTAAGACGTTAGAGAAGGTCGCTGAAATTGTCCTTAAGCATAATCTTTATATAATCTCTGATGAAATTTATGAGAAACTGACATATGATGGTTTTGAGCATATCAGTATCGCATCAATAGATCCCGGCATTAAAGAAAAAACTATTGTAGTAAACGGGCTTTCCAAATCGTATGCCATGACAGGATGGAGAATAGGTTATACTGCAGGGCCGAAAGAGATCATAAAGGCAATGACAAACATCCAGAGCCAGTCAACATCGAACCCCGCATCTATATCCCAGAAAGCTGCTGTAGAAGCTCTTACAGGGCCACAGGATTTTATCAGTGCAATGCTTGCTGAATTCGATAGCAGGAGAAGGTTTCTGATCAGTCAGCTGAATTCAATCCCCGGAATGAGATGCCTTACTCCTACAGGAGCATTTTATGCATTCCCGAATACCTCAAGCTTTTATGGCAGATCCGCTGAAAACCGTCAAATAGCATCTTCATCAGACCTTGCCCTTTATCTGCTTGAAAAAGCAAATGTTGCGCTTGTGCATGGCGGAGCTTTTGGTGATGACCATTTCATCAGACTCTCTTATGCTACTTCTCTTGAGGAGATAAAGAAGGGTGTTGACAGGATCAGAAAGGCATTGGGTAATCTCTCATGAACATTGAGAATCTTAAAGACTTCCGTTCCGGCTATGTCTCGATAATCGGAAGGCCGAATGTCGGTAAATCCACGCTCCTGAATACTATCCTCGGGGAGAAGATCGCAATTGTTACCCCAAAACCACAGACAACAAGAAACAAGATCATGGGAATAAAAACGCTTCCTCATGCACAGATTATCTTCATGGATACGCCCGGCATTCACAAACCAAGGCATAAACTTGGTGAAACCATGGTCAGGACTGCCATGAATGCATTAAATGAAGTAGATACTATTTTATTCATGGTCGAGCCATGTAAACCGTTAAGGGGCGACATTGCTGTCATGGATATTTTAAAAAAAGCACGCTCGCCCGTATTTCTCATCATAAACAAAATAGATACTGTCAGGAAACATGAACTCCTCCCGGTAATAGATAGATTTAAAGGTCTCTATCCTTTTAAAGAGATAATCCCTGTCTCTGCGACAAAAGGTGATGGAATAGATATTCTCTTGGAGAAAGTCCGTGATTATCTGCCGGTCGGCCCGGTATATTACCCGGACGATCTGATAACTGACCAGCTTGAGAGATTCATGGTCTCCGAGATACTCAGAGAAAAGGTTATGGATATGACAGAGGAAGAGATACCTCATTCAGTTGCTGTTGAGGTAGACAGATGGGAGGAAAGAGAAGACGGTCTTATATCAATAGGCTGCAATATTTATATTGAAAGAGAAGGACAAAAGGCTATAATAATAGGTAAAAGTGGAAAGTTGCTCAAGGCTATCGGGAGCGCTGCAAGAATTGATATGGAAAAGCTTCTCAATACAAAGGTCTTTCTTGAGATATGGGTAAAGGTCAAAAAACACTGGAGAAATGATATGCAACTCCTCAAGGAATTAGGATATTAACAGATGCTGATCCAGATGAAGGTTGAGGGGATGCTGTTTGATCCAAGAAGCAATATGTATATTTTGCTTTTAAAGGAAATAAATGGCAATGGCACTCTCCCCATCTGGATAGGCAAACCTGAGGCTGATTCAATCGCTCTTGCATTAGGGAAAGTTGAAACTCCGAGGCCTTTGACCCATGACCTTGTGAAAAATATAACTGACAGTCTCAAAACCACAATAACAAAGATTATCGTAACAGAAATCCAGGACAATACCTATTATGCCCTTATCTGCCTTAACGACGGGAAGAAGGAGACACTTGTAGATTCAAGACCCAGTGATGCCGTAGCTGTAGCTCTACGGGTCAATGCACCCATATTTGTTGAAGATTCCATAATGGAACGTAAGAGTTCGGATGAACTTGAAGACTGGTTGAAGAATCTTAAGCCGGAAGATTTCGGAAATATCATGTAATGCTCAGGAGAACCGAAGGTATTGTCCTGAGAACCATTCCATTCGGGGAAGCAGACCTTATCGTTACGTATCTTACCGAAGATCTCGGACTTATTAAGGCATTTGCAAAAAGCCCGCGCAAGATTAAAAGCCGCTTCGGGAGCAGCCTTGAGCCGTTAACCCATTCAATAATATCATTCTGGGGAAAAGAAGATACAGCGCTGCCAAGATTAACGCAGTCTGATATCATACATCCGTTCAAGTCCATAAGAGACAGCCTTAAATCTTTTCTCAGGGCTTCGGAGATAATAGAAATCACGCTGAACTTTATTCCGGAAAGAGATGCAAACAGAAACGTATACTCTCTGCTGTTACATGTCTTACAGGCTCTTGAAAATCAGGATAATCCGAAAATCCTGGTTAATCACTATAAAATAAAATTTCTCAAGTTAGTCGGATTTGCGCCAAAGCTTGATGCCTGTGGAAGATGCGGCAGAAGCGGAACCTCTTTTTACCTGTCACATGGATCTGTCCTGTGTGAAACCTGTGCCAAAGGGATTGACTCTCCGGTAAAAATATCAGCAGCAGTTTTGAAGCTCTTTACTGACCTGACCACCTGGGATACCCTGAAGGTCCATCGCATAAAACCTTCTGATATGCTCCTTTCTGAACTCTCAGATATAATAAACATGCATATAAAATATATTCTGATGAAACCTTTAAAATTCGAAGCATTTAATAACTCGATTTCCGGATAGGCTATGGATATGTCGTTATGCAGTATAGAAAAACAATAAAAACCAGGAGACAATAATATGAAAAATGTAATGGCAGTGATCTTCAGTCTTTTTTTTGTACTGGCAGGTTTTGTTTTCTCTGTAGCCGCCGAGCAGGATGTAAAAGGGAGCAAGGACCACCCCCTGCTTTCCAGGATGCCCGACTTCTATATATCGGAATATAAGGACACCAACTTCAACAGCCATAAATTCATCGGCTACGACAAAAAGCCGGTCAGCGTTGAGGGACACAAGTCCTACATCGAATACCACCTGAATAAGGGCGCGGCGGAGCCCGGAGAATTAAAAATACGCAGGAACATACAGGACGCCCTAAAGAAGATCGGCGGACAGGTCGTCTTCGACGATAACTTCAACAGAGTCTCTACCATTGTGCTCCAAAAGGAGGGAAAAGAGACGTGGGTCGAGGTCAGGTCCTACAATAACATGTACAAGCAGACGATAGTGGAAAAAGATATCATGAAGCAGGAGGTTGTGGCCAACGCCGAGGCAATGGGCAACGACATCAATACGACTGGCCATGTTTCAATATACGGTATATACTTCGACACCGGGAAGTCAGAGATAAAGCCTGAATCCGACGCAGCTATCTCGGAGATCGCAAAACTCCTTAAGAACAACGACGCACTAAAGCTCTATGTTGTCGGCCATACAGACAACGTGGGCTCCTTCGATTCCAATATGAAGCTATCAAAAGACCGTGCGGATGCGGTGGCAAAAGCTCTGTCCGACAAATACGGGATAGCCGCAGCGCGCTTGAAGCCCTATGGTGTGGCCTCCCTTTCACCCATTACATCGAACGACACAGAGGACGGAAAGGCGAAGAACCGACGGGTGGAATTGGTCAAACAGTGAGAACAAATCTCCATCAAGGAATGATCATTTTTTAATCAGATTTGGATAATTCGTGATCAGATTGCCTATTGGGAAGGAAGGTCTGAGGGGATCAAGTTTGCTATTGATGAACTTGAAAAGTAACACGTCAGCTCCTTCCTAAAGCAATCAGCTTTCAAACCTGATATAATTATGCTGATTTAAAATAGTAAATCATATTTACATGGAGGCACATGAAATGGCACAAGGAACTGTGAAATGGTTTAATGAGAGTAAAGGTTTCGGATTCATTACTGCTGAAGATGGCACTGATGTTTTTGTCCACCACACATCCATCCAAGGCAGTGGTTTTAAGACCCTTGCTGAAGGTAACAAGGTTAGCTTTGATATTGAAAAAGGCCCGAAAGGTCCCAGTGCGATCAATGTAGTTAAACTGTAATTAAATTGACAAGATCAAAACAGGAGGTTGGAATAATGAAAAAAATTCTATTTATATCTCTCTCTGTATTATTCCTCTTTTTGTTCTCCGCGATGTCTGCCTGTTTTGCAGTAGATGAAGATCCATGTAAAGATCAAGGAATAACAGTCAGAAATCTTTCCTTTAAAGAAATTTGGTATAAGCGTCAAGGCGGTAGCTGTATTATATTGAAACGGAATTACTCATTTACTATAAAACCCGAAGAAGAAATAAGGCTTTTTTCAGACAGTGTTTGCGAAACGCCATATTGTCCTGCGTGTACATATTCAGATTATAAGTCATATGATGCGGTCGGCGATTGCAGAGTTAAAATTCTTCCTGAAAATACGCTGTCTGACATGTGATTAGGACTTAGATTCTCAGTGTAATAACTTCAATATAGTGCCAACAATGTGAGGTCGGGAGTTTGTTTATCAGTTCCTTCCTGAAGCAAGTAGTTTACCTCTCTTATAAAAAAGTGTATATTTTAACCAGAAATTAATAATAGATAGGAAGGAATGATCATATGGATTCGATTGATAAAGTATCTGGTCTTTTTCAAGTCCTACTCGGCGCCTTTATTGGTGCTCTTCTCACAATTCGCGTTTACTTTCTTCAGCGAGAATACGAGCAAGTCAGAAAGCGTTACTTAGAGGACGGCATAGATAATATTGTCAGATATATAGAAACAAGCCTTCACATATTTCAATACAACTGGACACAGGCCATAATGATTCTTAAGACATTTCGTGACGCAGGGAAGGATACTCCGAAAAGCGTTTATAGCGACAGATTCATGAGACCCGATCCAAATGCCATGTCCTCGACACGGCACTATGTCCTCCAGCAACTTGTTCGTGACTCGATTTTTTACGAAGCGTCGCAACTTCTCATGGTATTTCTTCACGATACAACAAATACGTTTGAGAACGACTTATGCACGGCGGTATCCCTCTACGTTGAAGGGGGAAAGGAATTCCACATGCCCGACGATAGAGTGAAGATAGTGGAACCATACCTACAGAAATTTGAGGAAATTGATAAAGAGGCCCAAAAGTATTGGATACTTCTTGGGAATCTCCAAACTCTATCTTTGATAATGGAACGAAGTAACTTCACATTTCGATCAATTTCTCGGTTCCACAGAAAGCCAGAAGTGAAGAAAGTGATCAACCTGGTGCGAGATGAGTTCAAAACAGAGTTGGAGCGTCTTGGTCAGATCAAGCAGATTTAATGCTTTTACTTCAATTGGGTTATTCATTAAAGATTCACGCCCGTTGATACCTTCCTGAAGTCCTTCCCGTTTGACTGTGATTCAGACAGTAAATTTTAGGTAATCGGGGATAGGCTAAGAAGCATTGCGGCTGCTGTATAGAGTGCCCACCCTATGTAGGGAATAAATAAAAATTTGTACTTTTTTATTTTCAGTGAGTTTTTACTTGTTTATCTTGTATGCATATATTATTATAGCAGACATGAAAGATAAAAAGGCAAGAGAACACCTGAGCCGACTGAGGCAAAAGATACATCAATCAAGGGAGATATGGGGAAGGCATATCGAGAAGCTGCTCCATCCCAACCCCATGATCATTGGTTCTCTTTATGAAGTCTACAAGACGTGCAGCAAGCCCAATTGTTCGTGCAGGGAAGGAAAGAAACATGGGCCTTTTCCGGCCCTTTCGGTATCTATAAAAGGCAAACGGTCTCTCAAGATGGTCAGGAAGGAAGACCAGCCGGCAGTCAGGGAGAAAGCCGAGGCGTATCAAGCGTTTCAGCAGGGGCTGGCCAGGGTCCGAAAACTCAACAAAGAAATAGATTTCATACTTGAAGAGATCAAGGCGCAATATTTGGAGGAGTACAAATGAGTGAGGCTGGCGCTCCGATCATTTACGAGGAAAACAGGATCAAGGTCTTAAATGCGCTGAAGGACGGCAGGATAGATTATCTGGACTTGGCGGATTGGACGTTTCAGGACAGGTTTTTTGCCTTTTTATTGGGCCTGAGGTTTTTCGAGATATGCGGCGCAAGCTATCCGACCCCCAGGAAAAAAGAGGAAGTGGCCTTGTGG
>JBAQLU010000202.1:0-64842 GCA_049302065.1 Thermodesulfovibrionales bacterium | reverse complement strand
GTTGGCTATACATCGGTGAGCCAGGAACGGAGAAGGCTTGCTAAAAAGATGCAGAAAGACAGGAAGTTGTGTGAACTCATTATCAGAATTGAAGGTTTATGTCAATAATGAAGATTTGACCCCCAATTTAATTCTCACTTCACACAGAGAACGACACAGGAACTAATGAAACTGAATTCCAAAATTGATGAATTAATTCGAGTTATCAAAGGAAAGTGATCTAATCTTCAATCGCAAATTCGTGCAGCCACACAGAAAAAGTATGAACAACAAGAACAGATTACCGAACAATCGGGGCAACAAGACGTTCAAGGAGCCAGGGATTAAACGTTTTTTGTTTGCATTCAATCGCCTGTGCCCCTACGCCTTAACTTTATTGTTATGCGAATTTCTTCTGTAAATTCTCATTAATTCATGCCTCTTGAAATTCCATAGTTGTAGTTGTTATTCGTATCCGGTCGCATTTGATCACAATAAACATTTGAGAAAGAGTCAATAATGGACCTGACATCGTCTGATGGGACGAGACCTGATTTTTTACAGATAAATTTTATATCTCTTTTAAATGTGTTCTCAAAAATTTCTCTGCTGCTTTCAAAGAGGCATATCCGCAAGACGTGCAAATTCCTCGATACTCAGTGTCTCAGGTCTTCTCTGCGGATCTATTCCCGCCTTATCCAGCCATTCAGTAACATCTAACCTTATACTCTTTAGTGAATTTGAGATCATTTTTCGTCTTTGGGAGAAAGCAGTTTTTACCACCTTGAAGAAAAATTCCTGATCTTTCACATAAACAGAAGGTTCCTTAAGGATTCTAATATGAACAACAGCAGAGTCAACCTTTGGAACCGGTCTGAATGCCTCTTTAGGTATCATGAATTTAAGGCTTGGTTTTGCATAATACTGAACCATGATCGAAAGCACACCGTAATCTTTGCCACCAGGCCCTGCCACTATTCTCTCAGCAATCTCTTTCTGGACAGTCAGAGTTATGGTCCTGAGGTATTTTCTTGCATCGAGGAGTTTGAAGATAATGGGAGTAGTAATATAGTAAGGTATATTCGCAACAACCTTGAACTCAGGAAGGTTCTCGTAAGGATATTCAAGGGCATCTCCATGTATTAGCTGGATATTATTGTAACCGGCAAGTCCGGTCTTTAATTTTTCATACAATTTGTCGTCAAGTTCAATTGCAATGACCTGTTCTGCCTTTCCAGATAGTACCCTTGTCATTTTACCCGGTCCAGGCCCTATCTCAACGACAAGATCCTCAGGATCAAGCTGTGCAGCCTCAATAATCCTTTCGATTATTGAAGGATCATAAAGAAAGTGTTGTCCAAGATGTTTTTTTGCCATTTGATAATTTTATCTTTCTTTGATTTCCATTGAAACGCAGGCTGTCTCCTCGGGCGACCCGCCGAGGCGGGAAGCCTGCGGCTACAAAGATTATCCAATTCAGGTCTTAACGTTCGGTCCGCCTCCTCTCACAAATTTCAGGATTACTAAACCAATGAGAAAAAATGCAGCTACTGAAAGTATAGCAGGCCTTTGACTGCCAAATGTTGTCGATATATACCCAAAGACCAATGGCCCGAGAATAGCAGATGATTTACCAACCAAAGAATAAACGCCAAAATATTCGGCTTCCCTTCCTTCCGGGATAAACTGGGTATAAAATGCCCGTGAAGCTGCCTGGACTGTTCCAAGTCCAAGTCCAGCCAATGAAGCAAGCATCCAGAAATGGGTTTTTGTCTGAATAAAGAAGGCAAGAATTGCAACAGATGACCACATGAGGAGTGACAGTACAACAACCTTTTTCGGTCCCCAGGAATCAATTGGTTTCGCCATGACCAAAGAACCCAGAAGGGCTGTTGACTGAACAACAAGATAAAGAAAAATCAACTCCTGCGGTTTGAATCCAAGGGTAGTAGCCGCAAATATGCTTGAAAATACTATTACAGTGTTTACTCCGTCTTCATATATAAGATAAGAAAACAAAAACTTTCTCGGCTCTGTTCTTTTCCATATTTCCTTCAGAGTTTTTGTGGTATATCGAAGACCCATCATTGCTGAATGAACCATTGAGAGATTTGTCCTTCTGTCTGCAGGTAAAAAAGCAAAGGCTGGCAAAGAGCAAATCGCAAAGAAAAAAGCAACCATAACCCATGTTACCTTAAATTGACCTGCCTTCACTAACGGGATGGCTATCAGGAGCGATAAGATAGAGCCTGCATAACCGACCATGAATCCCCAGGCAGAGACCCTGCCCTGATATTCACGAGGCGCTATCCGCGGCAGGAAAGAGTTGTAGAAGACAAGACCTCCTTCCATGCCGATGTTAGCAGCGACAATCAACATGAATCCTTCCACGACCATTCCTTTTTCAAGAATGAAGAGACTCGCGATTGCGCTTACACTTAAAGCGGTATAGAGGAACAGGAATTTTTTTCTGAGGCCTCCATAATCTGATATACCGCCAAGGAAAGGTGAACTTAAGGCAACAACCGCCATACTGACTGATATAGCCCTTCCCCACCACAAGTCTCCAATGCCTGCATCATTTCCAACAATAACATTGGCGTAATATACAGGGAATACAACAGCAATTATTACAGCAGAGTAGCTCGAGTTTGCAAAATCAAAGAGTGTCCAACTGATAATATGTTTTTTATTCAGGCCCATTTTATGACAATATTCCAGTTATCATAACATTTATAAAAAATGGTTAATATGAGCCTGTCCATAAAGTCTTGGTTTGTCGTTGTCCGGCTTGCTTGTCCGGCCGTCTGTGTGGAGGGTCCGGAATCTTTCTTAGTCCCCTCTTGAGAGGGGTGCAGGGGTGTGTATCCCTTTCCTTACTATGCCTTTAACTTTACCGCCAGTTTTATCGCCTCACTCATGCTCGATGGATCTGCAATACCCTTCCATGCTATATCATATGCTGTCCCGTGGTCTGGTGAAGTACGGATAAAAGGCAGGCCGACTGTAACATTCACACCTTTATCAAAGGCAATCATCTTCAAGGGAATCAATCCCTGGTCATGATACATGCAGACAATGATATCCACTTCACCTTTATATGCCTTATGGAAAATAGTGTCCGGCGGATAAGGGCCAGAGACAGGAATGCCTTCATTCATTGCTTGTCTGATTGCTGGAATAATTTTTTTTATTTCCTCATCTCCGAATATTCCTGCCTCTCCAGCATGAGGATTCAGCCCTGCAACAGCAATCTTTGGCTTTTTAATCCTGAGCATGTCACATGCCCTTTGAGCAAGATGGAGTGTTTTTGCTATTTTTTGTTTGGTAATCAGATCAGGTACATTCTTTAATGCAGTATGAATGGTGACAAGAATAACCCTCAAAGGCCCGCCAACAAGCATCATTGCATAATCCCTTGTTCTGGTGAGATCAGCAAGCATCTCTGTGTGCCCCGGCCATTTTAAACCAGCCATTTTTAAAGCTTCCTTCGATATCGGAGCAGTAACCATGCCATCAACCTGCTTGCTCAACGCAAACTTAGCGGCCTTTCTTATATAGCCCACGCAAGCCCTGCCACCCTCTGCAGTAGGTTTATTCTTCTTAAAAGTTTCAACTTTGGATTTTTCCTTTCCCCACTTTTGTTTCGCCTCAGCGAATCCGCCCGAGTGCGGAAAAGGAGGGTGAGGCGGCGGTACATGAATAAAATTTATAAGTCCTTTAGTTGTAATTGCTTCTTCCGGTGATCTGATAATCCGTAAACTCAGAGGGCTTTTGCAAAGCTTTAACGCTTCTTCTATTACAGATGCATCCCCAATAACTATTGGGACACAAAGATTTTTTACCTCAGGAGAGTTCAGTGCCTTTACAATTATCTCCGGCCCTACCCCTCCCGGGTCTCCCATTGTGATAGCAAGTTTTTTCATATCACGATTATATTTATCACTACAACGAACTTTTCAATAAAAACCGCTAATCAATGGCTTTTAGTCGTCATTCCGGACTTGATCCGGAATCCAGAAAGCATTAAAAACTATGGATTCCCGATTACGAACTTCGGGAATGACAAAAAATACGCTGTAGTTTATTAATAATCTTTAAAAAATAATAGTTATTGAATAGCCTTTATTTTTTAATCAGTAGCTTTTTGAATCGACTCTCCAGCACTTTCTATATCCTGCCCTACTCCATGAAATGTGTGGCAACCTGTTAATGCTGTCAAATGAATAATGATTAAGACTGCTAAAATTAATTTTTTCACCATATCGCTACTCCTTTACGCTCATTGATTATTAGTTGAAATATTTACTATTTTAGCAAATTTATTCAGGAAGCTTACATGAAGGAAGCAACGCAAACTTCATTCCCCGATTATCTTCACAAGCACCCTCTTTTTCCGTCTGCCGTCAAATTCACCGTAAAATATCTGCTCCCATGGGCCGAAGTCGAGTTTTCCATTTGTGATAGCAACCACAACCTCCCTGCCCATGATCTGGCGCTTCATATGGGCATCGGCATTATCCTCTCCAACGTTATGACGGTATTGAGAAACCGGTTCATGGGGTGCGAGTTTCTCAAGCCAGATATCATAATCATGGTGAAGTCCTGATTCATCATCGTTTATAAAAACAGATGCGGTTATATGCATGGCATTGACAAGGATTAACCCCTCCTTAATATCACTTTCCCTGAGACACTTCTCTACCTCAGGAGTAATATTGATAAAAGCCCGGCGTGCCGGAACATTGAACCACAATTCTTTACGATAACTCTTCATGGAATTTTTCTTTTCTTCTTCGATATCCTATGGCAGATTCGGTTTTCTTTATTATTTCAAGCAGTTCTGGTATATTCATACTCTAAATAATACCAGCTATAATCTTTTCCTACAAGGTATCTTGCGAAAAATATATTCAATTTATTAATATATAGTTCAACCTAATTCTAAGGAGGTTCAGTTTGAAAGAAGGTATTCATCCAGCATATAAAGAAACGGTGGTTGTCTGTGCCTGCGGTGAGAAATTCACAACAAAGTCAACAAGGCAGCAGATCCAGGTAGATATCTGCTCTAAGTGTCATCCGTTTTTCACAGGGAAACAGAAGATCGTTGACGCTGAAGGAAGAGTAGAGAAGTTCAAGAGAAAGTACGCAAAGGCTGAAGCTGCGCGCACCAAAAAGTAGATACGCTAACAGGGAATAGTCGTTAGTCTATTGTTTTATGGCTAACGGCTTTTTTTTGAATAACGAGATAAGAGAAAGGCGATTAACCACAGAGCACACAGAGTAAAAAACTATACCTCGTGGAATCAATAAGATATCCTTACATCTTCTACCCGGTGAACTCATTGTTTTTTACTCAATGAATAGTATATTACGCATCGATTCTGTTGAGAACATAGGACGATACTCAAAACTATCAGGGGTTTTCAAATTACCTAATTTTTCCTCTGTGTTCTCTGTGGTTTAGAATTTGATATGAAAAACGTAGGCGGACAGGCAGTTATTGAAGGTGTCATGATGAAGGGCAAAAAGGGCTGGACAGTTGCAGTCCGGGGCCCTAAAGGGGAAATCCACGTAAAAAAGGAGAAGCTGTCAGAACTTCCGAAGATTCTACTTCTCCCCATAGTAAGGGGTTTTATTGCCCTGTTTCACGCTATGTTTATTGGCATTAAGGCGATTGAATTTTCGGCAAACAAGGCGTATGAAGAGGAAGAAGGAAAACCTTTAAGTCCTGTTGCGATCACTGCTACTATCGGTTTATCCATTATTATAGGGATAGCCCTGTTTATACTCCTCCCGCTGTATGCAACAAAACTCCTCGGAGCTGTATTTGCATCTGTAGCAACAAGCTCATTCATGTTCAATCTTGTTGACGGCATCATCAGGGTATTCATTTTTCTGCTCTATATTATTGCAATCGGCACGTGGAAAGAAATGAGGAGGATATTCGAGTACCACGGCGCTGAGCACAAGGTAATCCATGCTTATGAGAATGGGAAAGAACTGACGTTAAAGAATATAAAAGATTACAGCCCCCTGCATCCCCGCTGCGGAACGAGTTTTCTTCTTATTGTTATGGTCATAAGTATTTTTACATTTTCATTTATTCCGCAGTCATGGTCGTTCATTTATAAATTCCTTTCAAGGCTCGTCCTCATTCCTTTGATTGCCGGACTCTCATATGAATTTCTTAGACTCTCTGCAAAGATGAAACATAATCAGATTATGCATATATTAATACAGCCCGGTTTATTCCTGCAGCGGCTCACAACAAGAGAGCCTGACGAAGCGCAGATCGAGGTAGCTATTAAAGCGCTCGAAGAAGTTCTTGTACTTGAGGACGCAAATGTTTGAGAAACTTAAAACCATAGAAAACAAATATGAAGAATTGACGAGACTGCTGATGGAACCGGAGATCTTCTCAAAACCCTCTGAACTCCAGAAATATGCAAAAGAACAGTCTGATCTTCTGCCGCTTGTCGGGAAGATAAGGGAATACAACAAGCTCCTCTCTGATATTGAAGGCGCAGAAGATATCCTGAAAAGTGGTGACGGAGACCTGCGTGAACTTGCAGAGGCAGAACTTCATGAACTCAGAGAGAAAAAACCCGGGATAGAAGAAGAACTCAAGCTAATGCTGCTTCCAAAAGATCCCCGTGATGAAAAGAATGTAATACTTGAGATACGGGCAGGCACCGGCGGTGAAGAAGCTGCCCTCTTTGCAGCAGAGCTCCTTCGCATGTATATGAAATACGCTGAACAAAGAAGATGGAAGATTGAGACAATTGATCTTAACTCAACAGGCCTTGGGGGGATCAAGGAAGTAATAATTTCAATATTAGGTAAAAACGCATACAGCAGGCTCAAGTATGAAAGCGGCGTTCACAGAGTTCAGCGGGTACCTGTCACAGAAGCCTCCGGAAGGATTCATACATCTGCAGCAACAGTTGCTGTCCTGCCCGAAGCCCAGGAGGTTGACATCAAGGTTGAAGAAAAAGATCTGAGAGTAGATACATTCTGCTCCTCAGGTCCCGGTGGACAGGGGGTTAACACCACATATTCTGCTGTCAGGATTGTCCATGTCCCTACAGGACTGGTTGTCCAGTGCCAGGACGAACGCTCACAGATCAAGAATAGGGAAAAAGCCATGAAGGTTCTCCGTTCAAGGCTTTATGAGATCGAGATGGAAAGGCAGGAAAAAGAGAGGGCATCAGATAGGAAATCACAGGTAGGCTCAGGAGACAGGAGTGAAAAGATAAGGACATACAATTTCCCCCAGAACCGCGTTACTGACCACAGGATTGGCTTTACACTTCATAAACTTGACCGCGTGCTTGAGGGAGACATTGATGAGATACTGGAAAGCCTGATTACCCATTACCAGACTGAAAGGCTCAAGGAACTTTGATCAAACTATTTATACAAATTGATGTTCATGAAATTTTTATTTACTTTTTATTATAGAAGTATGTTATACTACTCAATGCAAAAATTACTTATTATTCTTCTCCTGGCAACTACAGCCATAATCTCAAATATTCCTTACGTATTTGGTGCAGAAGAGAGTGCGAAGATAACAAATGAAGATGCGCAAAATGCACTAAAGGACGTAATCCCTGATGTAAAGATTCTCGAGGTTCGTCCGGCAAAGATTCAGGGATTATGGGAGATCGCTGTAGAAGCAAAAGGCCAGAAAGGGATAATTTATCTTGATTCTTCCAGGAATTTCGCTGTTTTTGGTTCTGTTCTAGACTTGAAGACAAAAACAAATTTAACACAGGAGAGAACCAGCGAACTTAATAAAGTAGATGTGTCATCAATTCCACTCGATGACGCCCTTGTATTAGGAGATAAGGATGCGAAGTATCGTGTCATTGTCTTCGATGACCCTGACTGACCCTACTGTGAAAAACTTCATCAGGAGATGAAGAAGGTCATAGAGAAAAGAAAAGATATTGCCTTTTTTATAAAATTATATCCGTTGCCAATGCACAAAGGTGCATATGAGAAATCTAAAACAATCGTATGTGAAAAATCCCTTGCCCTCCTTGAGGATGCTTTTGCAAAGAAAACTTTACCTGCGCCAAAGTGTGAGACATCTGCACTTGATGAAAATATAAAGCTTGCTGAAAAACTCGGTATAAGAGGCACCCCGGCAATTATTCTTCCGAATGGTCTTGTTATCCCCGGCTCCAAAGATGCCGATTCCTTAATAGCTCTGATCGACAAATCTTCTTAGTTTTTTCTCCGCCTTTTTACACTTTAGTTTCATTAGATTGTAAAAATCACTTCTTTTATACCCACTATAATAATTAAGCATAAGATAATTATCATTTATTCTGTTTATTGAAATTAAATTAATTAGAATAAATATGATAAAAGCTGTGTATCCTTCCAACATGCCAATTTATTTCACAAAATACTTTCGATAAAAACATTCAAACAGATAATTTAACTAAAAATATTGCTTTACATTTGTGTTTTATTCTTTATAATAATATTAGCAAGTGCTTTATTTTATTAATGTACCTAAACAATGTTTCTGACAAGGAGGTATTATGCACCATTTTAGTGAAATATCAGGCATGGGTTGGCTTCCTGACTATCCGGATTTCAGGGATTACACGGAAAAGCACGAGGAGATTTATCAAGTCCTTGCGCCGACAAGGCTTCTTAAGAGAACTCTGAAAATTCCTGCAGCAGTTGATTTAAGGGTATGGTGCTCACCTGTTGATGATCAGGGATCACTCGGATCATGTACTGCTCAGGCAGGAGCTGGAGTTGTGGAATATTATGAAAACAGGGCATTTGGAAAATATATTGATGCGTCACGACTGTTTCTTTACAAGATTACCCGTAACCTTCTTCACTGGACTGGAGATACCGGCGCATTTCTGCGCAGCACTATGGGTGCACTTGTTTTATTCGGGGTTCCGCCGGAGGAGTACTGGCCATATGAAATATCGGACTTTGATATTGAACCAACTGCATTCTGTTATGCGTTCGCACAAAATTACCAGACCCTGAAATATTTCAGACATGATCCTCCGGGTATCGCAAAGAATATCCTGCTGAATCAAATAAAGTCATACCTCGCAGCAGGTCATCCTTCAATGTTCGGCTTCACTGTATACAGCTCCATAAGTCAGGCGAATAAGACAGGGAAGATACCTTATCCGTGCAAGGGAGAAAAGATATTAGGAGGGCATGCCATCGTTGCCGCCGGATATGATGACAAGATGAAAATCAAAAATTCAGGTTCATGCGGAGCAGAAACAACAGGCGCTCTCCTCATAAGAAATTCCTGGGGAACCGACTGGGGAAATGCAGGCTATGGCTGGTTACCATATGAATATGTTCTAAAAGGTCTTGCTGTAGACTTTTGGTCAATATTGAAGAAAGAGTGGGTGGATACAGGAGAGTTTAAGGTTTAAATATGGATGATATTTTCTATAGGAGATTATAAGCATTGGTACCTTAAAAGTATTTGTACCATGCCGGAACTGGTTACTGTAATAATCGACTTCGGAGTAGCATATGGAGAAGATAAAAGATACCTATGACATAGTATTCATACTGACCCTTATTTTTTCTCTGAGCCTTATAGCTGCCATAGTCCTTTTTAAGGTTCTCAAATCTACAGCCATAATCAAAAAGGCAGGTTATCAGGCAGGCGGTGCATTGGCAGGGTTCATTATAATCTACAGCACCCTTTACTATTCCTATTCGACTATATGCAAAAAAATACCTGAATCAACGGTAAAGAAAGACTACATCCTTAAATCCGACATTCAGATGGATCTGAACGTAATAACGAAAATCAAGGATGTAAGAGTAAGCATATACGAAGGGGATAAAAAGATATCTGAAGGGATCACAGACTCTGAAGGCGTGGTTTCTCTCACTATCTCGAATGCATGGGGTAAACAGTTTACGGTTAAACTCGAAAAAGAAGGATATGAAGAGGTAACAAAGGGAGCTTCTTTAGGGCAACGCACCATCCTGTGGGAACTGACACCTAAAGGAGGGCATTGAGATGAACAATGTCTCAGGTATCATCCTTGCCCTATGCTTGATCATTCTGGTCATGTTATTACCCTCTGCATACGGACAGAACAGAGATATTAATACACCCCGAGATGAGTCCACTATGGTCTTCATCCCTGCCGGCAGCTTTACCATGGGAATTGATAAGGCAACCCTTGAGAAGGTCTATAGATATGATGGCTACAGGGTGGATATCTTTGAGTCGGAACTCTACAAAAAAATCATACACCTTCCAGGCTTCTATATAGATAAATATGAGGTTACAAACAGACAGTATGAGAAGTTCATGAGGGAAACAGGGCACAGGATGCCGAGGTACTGGGGCTGGAGGTCATACAATCAGCCGGCTCAGCCGGTGGTAGGAGTCAACTGGGCAGATGCAGCGGCTTACTGCAATTGGGCACGGAAGAGGCTTCCCAAAGAATCTGAATGGGAGAAGGCAGCCCGGGGGACAGATGAAAGGTGGTGGCCATGGGGAAATGAATTCAGGGTGGGTTATGCAAACACAGCAGAATATGGCCTGGCTCTACCCTCGCCTGTTGGCCAATTCCCAAAGGGTGTCAGTCCATACGGTGTTCATGATATGGCAGGTAATGTCTGGGAAATGTGCGATGGTGAGTGGGGATTCAGAGGTGAGAGATGCAAAGTCATGCGGGGTGGCGCCTTTTTAAGCAGGGCGGTATTTGTACGCACAACCGTACGCTGGTGTACAAAAGCAGAGAACGAAAGGAACGGCGCCGAGTGGCTGGGTTTCAGGTGTGTGAAAGAAATGAAATAGTTTTCAGGAGATTTTTAGGGCATTTTATAAACAGAAAAACCCCAAGGAGGGAAATAAGATGAAACCGTGCAGAAATCAGAAGGTATTAATCCTGACTGTATTGTCCTTTGTATTATCATGCTTTCTTGCATCCTCAGGTCTTACAGCCACTGACCCATCAATTAACGACTGGGGCAGTCCTCCGGGCTCACCACCACCTTGGCAGACAACAGATATCTGGACAGACAATGATGGAGACGGGATACTTAATGAAGCCGGCGAGCCTTCAAAAGGGATAAAGAACAGGCTCTTTGCAAAAATCAGAAATCTGGGATCAACTTCTGTAAGCAATATCACCGTAAGATTTGCATACGCACCTTACGGGGCATGGGGATGGGCATCATACCCGGATTTCAAGGAGATCAGCGCTGTAACAGGCATTAACCTGACCCAGGCAGGGACTGCAGATGCAGAAAAGACAATAGAGGTTGAATGGGACCTGAGGGATTTGTCTGAAAGCAACGCAGGTAAATGGGGAGGCTATACAGTTGGTGATTTTGATCACTTTTGTGTTTGGGTGAAGATTGAGCACTCAGGAGATTCGAATACCAGCAACAATGATGCAAGGAATAACTTTACCAATGTCCAGACGGTCTTTGGTCAACCGTATTCATTGAAATTTATCGTTGCAAATCCAAAAAAAGAAAAGATGAACGCTGAATTGATCATTAAGGGTCTGCCTGAGGACTGGAAACCATCGGTTAAAGGTGTTGAAAATCACGGAAATTTTGTACTGAAGCCGAGGGAATTCAGGTTGCTTACGCTAACATTCACGCCTCCACTTAAAGGCGCATCGGAACGGATAAAAAAGAATGTGGATATCTCTTTAAAGCTCAATAAGGATGTTGCCGGCGGCATTTCCTTTGTGGCGACTGTGGAAAAAGAGCGTCCCATAATATTCACACCATCTGGCGGGATCTTAAGTCCTTATATAATAGGCACATTTGACTCAAGGGAAGGCGCAAAAACTATTCTCCAGATCATCAATCCGACAGCAAAATATCTCAGGATAATGGCAGCCTTTTTTGATGATAATGAGAAGCCTTTAAAGTGTATTAAAGATAAGCTGAGCCCAAATGATCTGCTGGAGATAGACGTGCGCAAAATTGAGCTTCCTGCCAAGTTCGGTGTTGTGAAGGTTGTCTCATTAAATGAGAAGGAAGACATACCGGAAACAGGACTGGTTGGAAACCAAAGGATTTTCTTTAAAGAAATGGGCGCTACAGAAACTGCTTTGCATCAAATACCTGCGGAGATACTGACGGATGATCTCAAATATATCTGGAAAATTTGCAAATAAAATAAATCTTACATTTAACAGTTATTGAGAAAAAAGGAGATTGAACATGGCTACTTTTAATATCCAGGGAAAGGTTGTAAATAAAGATACTAAGTTAGGCGTTCCCATGGCCCTTGTGAAAGCATATGAAATAGACAAAGTCGGCGCAGGATATAACACCGATTTAGTAGTTGAGGGACTAACGGATCTTAACGGCAATTTTAATCTGACCTTTGCATGGTCTTATGATATCTCAATCCCGGGGAACCGGCCGGATATTATATTTAAGGCAACCCAAAAAATAGATGGAGCTGACAAGGTTATCTACAATGAAAATCCGGCAACAGAGACGAGATGGAACATCGGCGATATTCTCTCTGTTACATTAGAAGCGGAAAACTGCATATCCATTATGCCTACGCCCACAGGGAGACCGTATGACACCCTTTTCGTTTTTACAAGGGTTGGTGTTATCGGAGTCAATAATATACACACAACCGGCGCAGGAGCAAGCGGCTATGCTTATCCTGATATCAATCCGGCTGCGCCCAACAGCAGAGAGGCAAATTCGCCTTTTGGCTCAACCATTGATATAGCAGGATGGTTCGGACAGTTTACTGATACTGTACGGTACAAGATACAGTATTCATCAGACGGCATAAACTTTTCCGACATCTCAGACCCTCTTTACAACAGTTACTATGAGTTCAGCCCGGATGGCGGAAACTGGATAACAGTGGCCATGGGGCCTTTTACTGAGGGCGGGCAAAGCAATGTCTACAAGATGCCTTATATTGAAAAGCCGGGACAGCCATGGATATTCCCTGACCTGATTGCCAAATGGGATACAACAAAAGTCATTAATGGAAGGGTTACGCTCAGGATACAGGGATTTAAATGGAATGCAGCAGGTACTGTCCTGGCGCCTTCTGTTGCATTGTTCATCGACCCATCCTATGGAACCCTGAAACTCATGCTTGATAACACTCCTCCTGTATCAAAGTTAAACAAGATTAAACACAACGGTAGCGATGTAAACGTCTGCGACATTGTTGATTTCACCTCAGGGGATCTGAGCATCGAATTTGAGGCAAGCGACAGCAATGGCCATCTCAGAGAGTATGTGCTGAATGCTATGTACGGGCACAATGTCGTTGTATCTCCCGTACCCGCTAATGGAACAGACAATTATTCAAACCCAAACCATATCGGCCCCACACGGCATTGGAACGGCGGGGTATTCACAGTTAATTATGCTGCGGCAACATACACTGCTGCCAAGATGCCGACATGCGCCTATCAGTTCCGTCTGGATGTCACTAAAAGAACAACAAACGGGTACGGTCTTATTTATATCGGCGTGGAAGATACCATGCACATCACACTGAAAAGGTCCTGAAGTATGAATAATTGGGAAACTTTAACGTAATCATATATGGAGGCGAGAATGGCAAAAACAAAAATATCTCCGGATTCTAAATCAGAAAAGCGCATTTATGTCAGCGATATTCATATGGGAGCAGGCAGAAGTCTGAATTCAGAAAATGTCTATGACTGGCTTGGGCAGAAAGAGGCAAAAGCCTTTGCAGATTTTTTGGGCTACTTAATTTCAGCAGGTGATGTTCAGGAAATAATCTTGCTCGGTGACACTATGGATAACTGGGTCTGCCCAATCAATGAAGTGCCTCCCACATTCAATGAGATTATAGAAGCTGAACATAATAAAGATATTGTTGAAAACCTCAGGGCTCTTGCTTCAAAGGAAGGTAAAAAAGTCATTTATATGCCAGGCAATCATGATATGCATATTACCGGGGAAATTATCAAGAAATACTTTCCGGGAATCGTTTTTGGCGGAAGCGCAGCAAATAAGAGCATCTATAGAACCAGTCGTCTCCTGGCAGAACACGGAAGCGCACATGCAATGTTCAATGCACCGGATCCGGTTAATAACCCTGGAAACAGATTGCCAATCGGGTATTTCATATCTCGTGTTGTCGCAACAAAAGCATCCAAAACAGGGAGTGCAGATCGTCATTACTGGACATATATTGATGATTTTTTGGAGATGCTCGGCCCACAGAAACTCCCGGAATCAGTATTTGAAGCTATTTTGGAAGAGGCGCATATAAGTGAAAATGAAGAGATAAGAATGAACAGGGCATATGCTGTTAAGGTAAAGGATATTAAAGATAAATATGCAAATCTGTATGAACAGTGGGAAACATATCATGGGAAGGGCATAGCCTTCAAATCTGTAATGGCAGAGATCGGGTATCTCGGCGATCTTGCAGATACGATCAGCAAAAAAGGGGATACGAATATCATTATTTTTGGACACTCTCACGACAGTGAGATTGATAAAGATTCCTGGTTTGTAGAGGATAGAATATATGCGAACTGTGGTTCATGGTGTGACAAAAATAAACCGTACACATTTATTGAAACTCAAAAGAACAATAAAAACAGAATTCACTACGTCAGATTGATGGCGTGGGAAGATGGTGCGATTAAACAATTAGGTGAAGAACATGTAGATTTCTAAGCATTATCTGAAAGACTATTTTGCATAAGACCTGATTGAGAGGAATAAATATGAGGATAGACATACATTGTCACGCAACCGGTAAAGGAACAGATATACGCAAGGTCGACACAGAAGTCTACTTTAATGCAGAAGATAACCAGCACTGGTTCACGAGGATTCTCTATAACCTGCTTGAAGATGACCTGGTGAGGATGGAAGCTGATTTAAACAATGACCGGACAATTTCAACAGATGAATATTTCGGATTTATTCATAAATTGCTGCTTACGTCTGAAGAAATTGATGGGATCGTTCTTCTCGCTCTTGATGCGGTCTATTCACCAAAAACAGGAGAGCTCGATGAACGGAAAACAGACCTGTGGGTTTCAAACAGGTTTCTATCAGAGAAAGTTAAGGAGTTGAACAGGCGGCTGCAGGATGAAGGATCAGCCAAAAGGTTTTTCTTTGGAGCATCGGTAAGCCCAAACAGGAAAGACTGGGATAAGGAACTCGAATATGTTCTTAACCGGACAGAAGCCGTTCTCATAAAACTGATCCCCTCAACACAGCATGTGCATCTAATGGACGCAAGCCACAGGGATTTCTATAACGCACTGCATTCAGCAAATATACCCCTCCTCTGTCATGTGGGGCCTGAGTATTCCTTTCCTGAAGGCATTCGGGAAAAGGGACTGGATAATTACAGGAACCTTGAAAGACCGCTTGAGTGCGGGGTTACTGTGATCGCAGCACATTGTGCCACCCCGGTATTCCCTATTATCGACAAAAATATGATTCGGGACTTTTATTCCTTCATGAAGAGTGTAAATTCAGACGGCATACGGCTGTGGGCAGATACTTCTGCACTCTCCTTATCAACAAGGCTGCCGTTCATATCCGAAATCCTCGAAACCTTTCCATCTGAGTGGCTTGTGCACGGCTCTGATTTCCCTATCCCCATCGACAGCTGGCCGCATCTTCCCCTGGTTACCCATGATATTACACCCGGGGAATATATAAAGATATGCAGGACAAAAAATCCTTTTGACAGAGATGTGAGAATCAAACAGGCACATGGTTTTCCTCAACTGATACTGGAGAACACTGAAAAAGTCATCCGCTTAAGAAAATAATGATCCGGGCAAGGGGAACAGCTAACTTTTATTTAACTTCATGTTTCCTTACATAAACTTTCCTCAGTTCTTCTGCTGCAAGCAACAGAATGCTGAAGGGAATAAGAATCAGCCAAACATCCAGACCTAATGGAGCTGTACCAAAAATCCTGTTTCCAAAGGGATGGTACACGATAAACAGCTGAAGCAGGAGTTCAGCCATGATAGCAGCGAATATAAGCTTGTTTGAGAAAAACCCTATGCTGAATATAGAGTCCTTTGACGAACGACATGCAAAGACATTCCCTATCTGCGTGATTATTATTGCTGTAAGGCATGCTGTTGTTGCCTGAAGATAAAGCATGTCATTTGGATGGAGCATTACTCCCCATATCCATCCACCATTATACAAAATCCAGAAAAATCCGAACATACATGCGATAGCCTCCATAGGACCGAGAAATAGATAGGACCTGATGATTAAGGGAAGGTCCAAAAGCCGTTCTTTTAATTTTCGCGGTGGCTGTTTCATTATACCGGGTGTTGGCTTCTCTGCCCCAAGCGCAAGTGCAGGCAGCATATCAGTACCGAGGTCTACTGCAAGTATCTGGATTATTGTCAGAGGAAGTGGAATTTTGAACAGGATATAAGCAAGATAAGGTACTGCCTCCGGTATATTTGATGCAAAGATATAGGTGATGAATTTTTTTATATTCTCATATACAGTCCTCCCCTCTTCAACTGCATTGACAATAGTCGCAAAATTGTCATCAAGGAGAATCATGTCCGAGGCCTCTTTAGCCACATCAGTGCCTGATATCCCCATTGCTATGCCGATATCTGCCTTCTTGAGAGCAGGTGCATCATTCACGCCGTCACCTGTTACAGCAACTATCTCACCTTCGTCTTTCAAGATCGAGACAATCCTCATTTTATCTTTCGGCGTCATTCGCGCAAATATGACTTCTTTTTCCAGGAGTTTTGCTCTCAGTTCAGTATCACTCATCTGATTGAATCCATGTCCTTCAACAACAACAGGGGCACCTTTAATAAGACCTATTTCCCTTGCAATTGCGCCCGCAGTTCTGCTCCCGTCTCCGGTAATCATGATTACTTTTATCCCTGCTTCAGTACATTTTTTTATTGCTTCAGAAACTTCCGGTCTTGGAGGGTCTTCAAGGCCAATCAATCCGGCAAATACCATGCTGTTTTCAATGTCTGCCCCCTTAACCATGCTTATATTATTAATGCTTTCTATCTCTCTATAAGCAAATGAGAGCACCCTCAGTCCCATATCCATCATTGCATGAGATGCATCAATAATATTTTTTGCGAGGTCTTCGTCTGCAGGCACTTTTTCTCCGTTCATCAGCAAGTGACTGCATAACGGCAAAAGCCCTTCTATAGCCCCCTTTGTGAAAACAAATTGTTTCCCTTCGATCATATTAACTGTCGTCATCCGTTTCCGCTCTGAATCAAACGGAAACTCTTTTATCCGTTCTGACTTTAAATCCCCAAGGGCTTCCCTCACAGCCTTCAGAAGCGCAACTTCAGTCGGCTCGCCCTTATATTGCCCGTCCATGAATCGAGCATTGTTGCAATAATAGGCTATTCTTAAGAGTTCATATGTCTTATCCTTATATAAATATAAATCTTTTACATCAACTATCCTGTCATTAACCCATAATTTTGTTACAGCCATTTTATTCTGTGTAAGTGTACCTGTCTTATCTGTGCAGATGACGCTTACAGCGCCGAGTGTCTCAACAGACGTAAGCGTTTTTATTAACGCCTTTCTCTTCGCCATCCTCTGACTTCCCATCGCAAGAGAGAGCGTCATTGTGGGAAGCATGCCTTCAGGGATAAGGGCAACGGTTATTCCAATAGCAAAGATAAAATTGTCCCAGAAATTTCTGCCTATCAAAAAACCGAGAACAAAAAAGGACAGACCAACTGCCGAAGCTATTGTGGCAACAAGTCTCGTCGCCCTTGTAATCTCTTTCTGGAGAGGGCTGATCCCTGCCTCAACAGCACTTGTTAAGTGAGCGATGCGGCCGAACTCCGTAGTCATCCCTGTTGCAAATGCTACTGCCTTTCCTGAGCCACTGATAACCGTTGTCCCTGCGAAGAGAATATTCGGACTTTCGATAAGTTCACCATCAAAAGACTGTGGATCCCGCATCACTGGTTCAGATTCACCTGTGAGCGGTGCATTATTCACCTTTAATTCAGAGGCATCTATAAGTCTCGAATCAGCAGGAATCTTGTCCCCTTCATTCAAGAGGAAAACATCACCGGGGACTACTTCTCTTGCATGAATCTCTTTTTCATTTCCGTCTCTGAAAACCTTTACATAAAAAGGCAACATCTTCTTGAGAGCTTCAAGCGCCTTTTCAGCACGGTATTCCTGAATAAAAGTAAAAACCGCATTTATAAATATAACCGCTATGATTGCAAAACCGAGGGTGAGCATACCTTCACCGGGATGGAGATACTCTGATAAAAAACTTAAGGCAGCGGCGATCCAGAGGAGGATGGCTAAGAAATGAATGAATTGAGAGACAAGCTTCAAATAAAGAGGCTTTTTTCTGACATCTTTTATTTCATTAAGACCGTACTCATTGAGACGTCTCTGAGCGTCTTCATGAGATAGACCTTTATCAGAACTAACAAGGGTTCTTAAAACTTCTGCTTTTGACAGGCTTTGTATTTTCACAGATGTTCAAGTCTTGGTTTGAGGATTATCAGATTCGAGGGAGTTTCCCGGAGGACTTCTTCAACAGGATTGCCGCTTATAATACTTCTCAAAATGGACCGTTCACTTGCTCCCATGATGATAAGGTCATTTCGTCTATGGGCAGCTTCTATGGTTATAGATCTTGAAACAGCGCCATACCCTGTCTTTTTCTCATGGTGTATTTGATATCTGTATAAGCATTCAGTGAACTGCTCTATATCCCTTGGGATTCGCTTATCTCTCTGGGCAGGTTTCAGGTGGATCTCTCCATGGAAAAAGCTTGTTATAGGATTTGATAAATGGAAAAGCGTTACTGAGGCATTGAACACCTCTGCAAGCCTTGCTGCAAAGCACCCTCTTTCTTCAAGATGAGTCATTTGACCTCTCAACGGCACAAGGATATTTTTGGGATGTGTCCTTCCCATGTGGACTATCCTTGCCATTGCCACAGAGCACGGCAGTTTAACCATAAACTCTCTTGCAAGTGTTTTTTTAAAATATCTTTTCTCTATATCCTCTCTTCTTGTAGCTGTAAAAACAATATCAATCCTGCCTTTCCTCACAATATCACTTATTTTTTCGAATGGACTTCCCTTTTCAGTTATACTTTCGACCTCAATGCCCTGATCTTCAGCATCTATGAAAAGTCTCTCAAGCGCATTCTCAGCATGTCTGAATGCGGCGCCGTTCAGTTTATCTTCAGCAACAAATACCAGGGAGAGCTTGGCCTGGCTGGATTTCGCAAGGGCTATGGCATACCTCGCTGCTATCTCTGAATTGGTAAACTCGTTCACCGCAGCAAGGATCCTTTTGTACATAGTTAAAGTATAGCGATACCTCTTGGGAATCTCAAGAAAACAGCAACGAAATGTTACAATAATTTATGTTTGACAGATCTTGCAGGAATCTTCTCGTGAGAGGAGTAAACTGGATAGGGGATGGTGTTATGACCCTTCCTGCATTAACAGCTTTGAGGAAGGCTTTGCCGGAGACAAAAATCTCTCTCCTCGTGAAACCATGGGTGGCTCCTGTTTTTGAGAATAATCCGAATATTGATGAAGTTATCCTCTATGATGATAACCACAAAGGGATTATCGGAAAGCTGAAACTCTCAAGAATGTTGAACAAAAAAGATTTTTGCAGTGCTATCCTGTTCCAGAATGCCTTTGATGCCGCCCTGATAACCTTTCTTGCAGGGATAAGGAACCGTTTTGGGTATAACAGAGATGGCAGAGGCTTTCTTTTAACCTCTGCCCTGCCACTGCCTCATACTAAAGATAAAGCACATCAAATTTATTACTACCTGAACCTTCTTGAACAGTTAGGATTAAAATCCGGATATTCAGAACCATACATTTACCTTAAGCTTGAAGAGAGATTGCATGCGCGTGAAATGTTAAAACACATAAGGAAACCAATATTAGCGATTAACCCTGGTGCTACATATGGCTCAGCAAAGAGATGGTTTCCTGACAGGTTTGCCGAAATTGCAACCTGGTTTATAAGTGATACAGGTGGAAGTGCAATTATTTTTGGTGGAAAGACAGAAGTCGATATCGCAGATGAGATATACAAAAAAGTGATACCCGGCTTCCGGACACCGGACTCCCTCCTGAGCCTGGCTGGAAAGACATCCCTCAGAGAGCTTATTTCTCTGATTTCAGAATGTGATGTCTTTGTCACAAATGATTCAGGGCCAATGCATATTGCATATGCAGTCAGAACACCTCTGATAGCAATATTCGGGTCAACCGATCCTGTATTAACAGGGCCGCCTCCCGGAGTTGATGGGAATAACCGCATAGTAATAAAGCCTGATCTTTCATGCAGTCCATGTTTTGAGCGCTCATGTAAAACGAATGATCTGAGATGCATGTATGCGATAACATCAGATGAAGTTTATTATGATATTAAAAAGATACTGCCGAATAACTCTGCAGTGTTTTTTGACAGAGACGGGACCTTAAATAGAGACAAAGGGTATACAAATAAGTATGATGACCTTCATATCTTTGAAGACATAAATACAATAAATCGTTTAAAAGAAAAAAGCATGCAACTTATCGGCATTTCCAATCAATCCGGTATTGCAAGAGGCATAGTTGACGAGGGGTTTGTGAAAGACGTTAACAATATGTTCATGAAAGAGTATGGATTTGATGATTTTTATTACTGCCCTCATCATCCTGATGAACATTGCCCATGCAGAAAACCCGAGCCTGAGATGCTTCTCAGGGCAAGGGCCCAACATGGAATCAACCTGAAAAAATCATACGTAGTTGGTGATAAAGAAGCTGATATGCTCCTTGCGAAGGCTGTCGGTGCAAAAGGCATACTGGTTCAGACAGGAGAATTGAAAGAATCACAAGATGCTGATTTTATTGCGAAGAACCTTACAGAGACAGTCAATTGGATAATAAAGCAAAAGAATAGGAGTTAAGGTTAAGACGTGTCCCTTCTAAAAAGAGGGGCCGGGGGTGAGTAAAAGTTTTATGAACCAAGAACTTACAGAGCTGACATCGCAAATTCAGAAAATCCTCATTGTCAAACCAAGCTCTCTCGGTGATGTTATACACAGCCTTCCTTTTCTAAATGCAGTGAAAACCTGTTTGCCAAAATCTGAGATACACTGGATTATTGCAAAAGGGCTTGAAGGCATTCTTGAAAGCCATCCAATGATCAACAAGCTATGGGTAATCGATAAAGACTCCTGGAAAAACATTCAGAATGTAAAGAGCACAATCCAGGAAATCAAAGTCTTGTTTAAAAAGTTGAAACAGGAAAAATACGACCTTGTAGTCGATCTGCAGGGTCTCCTGAGAAGTGGTGTCATTACTGGCGCTACCGGTGCTCCGGTAAGAATTGGGTTTAGGGAGGCAAGAGAGGGAAGCAGTGTTTTCTATACCCATAAAGTTGCAGGCGGAAAGGATATCCATGCTGTCGACAGATATCTGAAAGTCGCTGAATCTTTAGGATGCAATATTGCAGATATCTCTTTCCCGTTCCCTCCTTCTGACTCTTCTTTATCCTTCATCCCTGATCTCTCATCCTTAAAAGACTATATCGTCATAGTCCCCGGTGCGCGGTGGAAGACAAAAATATGGCCTGCAGAAAAGTTCGGGAAACTTGCTTCTCTTCTTCCTATCGAATCAATTATTGTCGGGAGCAAAAGTGATAAAGCTATTGCTGATGAAATCGTTTCCCTGTCAGGTGGCAGGGCTGTATCATTAGCAGGCAAAACGAATCTCAGAGAACTGATAGCCATAATAAGCAGAGCGAATTTTACTGTCAGCAATGACTCAGGTCCGATGCATATTGCTGCAGCACTGAATGTCCCGGTCTTTGCTGTTTTCGGTCCCACCGATCCATTCAGAACAGGCCCCTACGGTAAAGGGCATACTATTATTAGGGAAGACATTCTTTGTTCACCCTGTTTCAGGAAATCATGTGACGACATGAAGTGTATGAAGGACTTATCTGTCGAAAAGGTTTACGGAATAATTAAATCAGGACAACTATTGTAAATTCAGATTTGAAAGCCAGTGTTGAACCTGCATCATCCAATGATGTGCAATAAAAAAGCCCTCGTCCCTGCTTTTGATAGGCACGGAACACTTTCGTCTTGACCCAAAAAGCAAATAGGCCTTGTCTTTGATCGACATAACGTATTATCATTAATCACTTTTTCAACATGGGGATAAGATAGAAAGTGAGAAGACAGGCCGTTAATATGTTGAACTTTCTGAAAGGTTGCCAGTCTTGATCACTGATAAAATCACCCTCTCCCAGCTCGAATCATTTCTGTTCAAAGCCGCAGACATCCTGCGTGGTAAGATGGATGCCTCTGAATTCAAAGAATTCATCTTCGGGATGCTGTTTCTGAAGCGCCTCTCTGACGAGTTCGACCGCAAGCGCGAGCAATTGCGCAAGAAGGATTTCGCCCATCTGAAAGACAAGCCCGAGCTGATTAAGGAACTGCTGGAAGACAAGACCTCCTATGGCGAGACGTTTTTCGTTCCTGTGCGCGCCCGCTGGCATGAGTCCTGGATCGACGAGAACGGCGACCGGGTACCGGCATTGAAGGACCTCAAGCACGACATCGGCAACATGCTGAACAAGGCAATCGCAGCGGTGGAAGAGGAGAACGATGCCCTTGCCGGCGTGCTCAAAAACAACATCGACTTCAACGCGGTCAAAGGCAAGACCAAAATCCCGGACCAGAAGTGGAAGGATTTGCTCGATCACTTCAATGATCCCCGGTTCGTGCTGGTGAATGAAAACTTCGAATTCCCCGATCTCCTTGGCGCGGCCTACGAATATTTGATCAAGTACTTTGCTGACAGTGCCGGCAAGAAAGGGGGTGAATTCTATACGCCTGCAGAAGTGGTCCGCTTGCTGGTGCAGCTCACCAAGCCCAAGGCAGGCAATGAAATCTACGACCCCACGTGCGGTTCCGGCGGCTTCCTGATACAGTCTCATCAGTATGTGGAAGAACAGGGGCAGGACCCGAACGATCTCGCCCTCTTTGGCCAGGACTCAAACGGCACGGTCTGGTCGATCTGCAACATGAACATGATCCTCCACAACATCACCCGCTTCACGATCGAGAACGGGGACACCCTGGAGGACCCTCTGATCCTTGATAAAGGGCAGGTGAGAAAGTTTGACCGCGTGTTAGCCAATCCACCCTTCTCGCAGAACTACAGCAGGGCGAACATGAAATTCCCCAGCCGCTTCCGCGAATGGTGCCCTGAGACCGGCAAGAAAGCAGACCTGATGTTCGTGCAACACATGCTCGCCAGCCTCAAGACCCGCGGCCACATGGCCACCATCATGCCCCACGGCGTGCTGTTTCGCGGGGGTAAGGAAAAGCTGATCCGCGAGATCTTTATCAATGACGATATGATCGAGGCTATCATAAGCTTGCCCCCGGGCCTGTTCTACGGCACGGGCATCCCCGCCTGTGTGCTCCTATGTAGCAAGAACAAACCTGACATCATGAAGGACAAGGTGCTGTTCATCAATGCTGACCGCGAATACGCCGAGGGCAAGGCCCAGAACAAACTGCGACCTGAAGACATAGAGAAGATAGATTTTGTCTTTACCCGCAAGCTGGAGATTCCCAAATACAGCCGCCTGGTCAGTAAGGATGAGATTGTTAATAAGCACGACTACAACCTGAACATCCGGCGCTACGTGGACAACACTCCAGATCCTGAACCCGAGGATGTGCAGGCACATCTCATTGGTGGCACACCCGAGTCCGAAGTCTATGCGCTGAATGATGATTTCAGCCGCTTCGGGATAAATCCTGACACGCTCTTTAAGCCCGCGCGCCCTGGCTATCTTGTTTTCAATGCGGGAATCGAGGCCAGGCACGCGATCAAAACCACTCTCGAAGACAACCCCGCTCTCCAGCAAACTCTTACAAGCCATCACGACGCGCTCGAAGCCTGGTGGAATGTAGCCCGAAATGACTTTGCCCAGTTGCGCGACGGCAAAAAGATGCCCGAGGTGCGGCACGAGCTATTGACCACGCTTAAGACCAAGCTCATTCCCTTGAGCGTACTCGATGAATTCAAGAGCGCCGGAGTGTTCGTGAACTGGTGGCAGCAGATACGCTACGACCTCAAGACCATCATCTCCATTGGCTGGCATCACAGCCTGATTCCCGATGATTACCTGATAGCGGAGTTTTTCCAGAAGGAAGCCGATGATATCGAAAAGCTGGAAGCGCAGATCAGCGAGGCCCAGAGTGAACTTGCCGAGGCAGTAGAAGCAGCGCAGGAAGTGGCTGCTTATGAACCGGAAGAGGATGAGACAGTTACTGCCGCTGTCATTAAAAAAGCGCTTAAGGAACTGATCGACGATCTGCAAAACAGCAAGGGCGATTCTGCCCTCAAAGAGCTGAAAAATCTGCAAGCACAGGAAAAGGCCGTCACCACCATAGAGAAGCGCATCAAGGACAGCAAGTCCGCGCTCAAAACCAAAGCCGATGAACTGGAACTCAAGCTCCAGCTCAAGCGCCTGGGTGGCGATGAGTTCAAGGCAGAGAGCCGGGAATTGATCCAACAGGTGGACACCCAACTGACAAATCTCGATAGCGCCAACAAGGTCGACAAGAAGAAGATCACAGCCCTGAACAAGGACAAGACAGTACTCGAAGAACGCCTTGCCAAAACCGACGCCCTTTTCGCCTCCATCGGCGGGCAGCTTACCGAGGAACAGGCTCGTCAGTTAATCCTGAAAAAGATCTACGACTTGGCCAACAGCGAACTGAATCGTTACCTCAACGCCGAAAAGCGTGGGCTGGTTCAGGTCGTTGAAAACCTTTGGGACAAATACGCCGTCTCAAGCCGGGAGTTGGAACGTGCGCGTGGTGAGACGCTGAAGGTGCTTGAGGGGTTCCTGGCAGGGTTGGGGTATTTGGGGGAGGCTTGAAAAACATCGGCAAATATATCGGCAATAAAGTATCAATAGTATTCTTTTGTATTGTTAATTATTATTATTTAATATATACTTAGAATTGTTAAGAATAGGTAATAATATCGGCAATAATACGATAGATATGACTTCGCAAATACACAAAATGACACCCCTGTATCCCGAAAGGGCTGAGGAGCTTCATGACCTTGCCCTTGTTGTAATCCAGAAATCAGCGGCCCTTGGCAGCCGGCAGCATCCTGTCACGCTCAATTCTCTGCATGAATTGCTCCGGATCATTAACAGTTATTATTCCAATCTGATCGAGGGCCATAACACGCATCCTTATGACATTGTCCGCGCAATGCAGAGGCAGTACGATACCGAACCGGCAAAGCATAACCTCCAGTTGGAGAGTGTTGCCCATATTACCGTTCAAAGGGATATGGAAAAAAGATTACAGGAAGAACCCGGAATCAATATCGCTGGTCGAACATTCCTTTGCCATCTTCACAGGGAATTTTATAAGCAACTGCCGGAGGAATATCTGATCGTGAAAGACCCTGATACAGGGCGCGAAAGCCGGGTTTTCCCGGGCGAGTTTCGCAAAGAAGCGGTAAAAGTCGGACGCCATCTGCCGCCGGAAAGCGACTCTCTGGATACATTTCTTGACCGGTTCAAGGAATTTTATGCGCCGGACCGTCATCATGGCGCGACAAAGCTCGTTGCGGCAGCAGCCGCACACCATCGACTCATGTGGATTCATCCCTTTCTTGACGGCAACGGCCGTGTTGCACGTCTTTTCACAGAGGCCTATTTCCAACGGATTCCCGTCCTTGGTTACGGTCTCTGGTCAGTGAGCCGCGGACTTGCCCGCCGGAACGTCGATTATAAGGCGGCGCTGACCTGGGCGGATGCACCCCGGCAAAATGACCTCGACGGCAGGGGGAATCTGTCGAATGAAGGGCTGATACTGTTCTGCCGTTTTTTTCTCGAAATCTGCCTTGACCAGGTGGAATATATGGGCAATCTACTTAAGTTGGAAGAACTCATCCAACGGATCAGGCACTATGTCGATCTTCGAAACAGGGGCATGGTCCCCGGCCCGTCGGGGAAAAAACAACCGCTCCGGCCCGAGGCGTCCCGGATGCTTCAGGAAGTCCTGATACACGGTGTTTCAACGCGGGGTGACGTCATTCATGCCTCCGGTCTGAAGGAACGGACAGGACGAAATCTTCTAGGGCTGCTTCTCGAGGAGGGATTGCTTGTTTCGGACACTCCGAAGGGAGAGGTCAGATTGGGATTTCCCATCCATGCGGCAGGATTTTTTTTCCCGGACCTGTATCCGACATTGGCGAGATGAGTGCAGGATCAGGGGTGAAGTTTGCAGGGGGAAGAGTGAAATGAGTGCCGTGGAAGGCTGGCGATCCATAACATTTGGCGAGGTCTGTAAATTTACCGGTGGTAATGGATTTCGAGAGGAACTTCAAGGACAGAAAGATGGCGATTATCCATTTATCAAAGTTAGTGATATGGAATTGCCGAGCAACAAGAAGATGATTGTAGAAGCTAATAATTGGATAGACGAAAAAACAAGAAGGAACGATGCGTTCAAAGCATTTCCGGAAAATTCTGTTGTCTTTGCTAAAGTCGGAGCTGCTCTTTTACTCAATCGCAGGCGAATTTTAACAAGGCCAACATGTATTGATAATAATATGATGGCGGCTGTACCACATGGTATTGCTCCCTTATTTTTGTTTTATTTACTTGAAGATTTAGACTTTGCTATTTTTGTTCAGTCCGGTGCTGTTCCATCGATAAATCAGGCTCAGCTATCTTGCATCTCTTTTGAGTTGCCGCAGTCGAAACCCGAACAAACCAAAATCGCCGAGATACTCTCGACGGTGGACCGAGCGATTGAACAGACCGAGGCGTTGATTGCCAAGCAGCAGCGCATCAAGACCGGCCTGATGCAAGACCTTCTCACCCGTGGCATCGACGAACACGGCAACCTCCGCTCCGAACAAACCCATAAATTCAAAGACTCTTCGCTGGGCAGGATTCCGGTGGAGTGGGACGTGGTTCAGCTCGACGCATTAGCTACACGAGGTAGCGGTCATACTCCAAATAAGAGAAAGGCAGCTTATTGGAACGGTGGCATCAAATGGGTTTCCCTCGCTGATTCAAGCAAGCTTGATCAAGTATTGATTACAGAGACAGATAAAAAAATCAGCGCCCTCGGAATCAGATACTCGTCCGCCGTCTTACACCCGAAAGGGACAGTGGTATTGTCACGAGATGCTGGTGTAGGAAAAAGCGCGATACTCGCAGACGATATGGCTGTTAGCCAGCATTTCATGGCGTGGCGCTGCAAACCTGCAAAACTCGATAATTACTATCTGTATTATTGGCTACAGCGAGATAAACCCAAGTTCGAAGGCATCGCTTCTGGTAGCACTATTGTCACCATTGGCCTTCAGTTCTTCAGAGAGTACGTAATCGCCGTCCCTATAACAGTTGCGGAACAAACACAGATTTCGAAAACCTTGAGTAATGCAGACCGTGCACTTCAGAGATCTTCTGCTGATCTTGAGAAGCTGATGCGACTCAAAACCGCTCTCATGCAAGATCTGCTCACGGGCAAGAAACGCGTTACTGCTTTGCTGAAGAGTGCGATTTGATGGGAAACCATGGATTATACGATAAATTCTATTAGACTTTGTATATTAGGAGAGCAACGTGGTCAGCGAATTTGAGGAAATCGGTCACTCAGGGGGCAAAATCACTTTCGGCATTAAGACTGACGATAAAGGCCATCGCTCGTATCAAGTGGGCTTTAGCTCAAGCCGTCCTGTGCCGCTGGTGATCTTCGCGATATACGCTTTGCCACAAGGTGTGCCCGTCGCTCAGATCCAACTAGGTGGAATAGGGCAGCCGTGGAACCCTCCGCCTATCCCCGGCTGCTTTCCTGTATTCATTGCCTCCGATAGTCAAGGCAAGTTTGGGCAGCACTGCCCGCACTGCAACGGGTATTGGCGCAGTGGCCCATTGCCCAACATATGCCCTTATTGCGCTACCACGGAACCTGGCTATCAATTCCTTTCGGAAGCTCAACTACGCTATGTGCGTCACTACTGTGAAGTCCTGAGCGAGGCTCTGGATTCCGTGGAGGATGGCGAAGTCGTGATCGACATGGATGCGGTCGCCGAAGCCGTGGGCAAGGAAGGCGAAAAGCCCAGCTTCTATGTGTCCGAACAAAGTCAACAGCGCAAATTCACCTGTAGGGCCTGTGAGGAATTCAACGATATCTTAGGCCGATTTGGCTACTGCTCAAAGTGTGGAACCCGCAATGATCTGGCAGACTTCGAAGGCGAAACAGTGCCGACCATACGTGAACGCCTCAACGCTGGCAATGCTCCAGAGGATTGCGTCAGGGATGCTGTGTCATCTTTCGATTCCTTCGTGGCGCAGTATGCAAAACAACTGGCCGATAGGGTACCTCTAACGGAGCGCCGAAAAAACCGGTTGTTAAAGCAGCGCTTTCACAATCTATCAGAGGTGCGCGAGACCCTCCGGAACTGGTTTGATATCGATGTATGCTCGGGCATGAAAGAAAACGAATGCCGTTTCGTCTCCCTGATGTTTCATCGTCGCCACGTGTACGAACACAACGGTGGCGAGGTGGATCAACAGTATATTGATGACAGCGGCGACACAACTGTACGCTTGAAGCAGCACATACACGAGACGCAGCAAAGCTCACACAATCTGTTGAGTTCACTATTAAAGATGGCCTGCAATATCCACGGCGGCTTCCATCAGCTATTTCCGCCGATCCCTGAGCCGATCAAAGCTTTTGAAGAAAAGAAGGCACGAATCGTGAAATATACCAAGGGTAGAGGTTGAGTCGTTTGGGCAATTGGGCAACTACCCAACATAAAAGACTTCGGGGTAAGCCGTGAATTGCCCCGTTCGCAAGGGAGATAATGAAGATTTGCGGAATTGAATTGGTAGGGCATGATGCAATAGTTGTTATTCTGGATGGCACACAGACGTCATGGAGCTTGATTGACAGCGAACCACGGAAGATCACTCTACCTGATGATGAGGACTCTGGACAAGTACGGGCCTTCCGGGATGCGATGACTGCGTTAATCAAATACCATGGAATTGACCGGATCGCGATCAAAAAGCGAGGGAGAAAGGGTAAATTCGCGGGGGGACCTGTCAGTTTTAAGATGGAGGGGATCATTCAGCTCATTGAAATATGCGATACACACCTGTTGTCACCACAGACAATAGCAACTGTATCAAAGAAGAATCCCGATGCAGCGCCCGCTGCTCTCAATCAGTACCAACGCGATGCCTTCTTCACGGCCCTTACCGCACTGGAAGATGAATGAGCAAAATTAATGTAAATCTTCTCGCTATTCCGGAGAGTATCAAACTGAAGCTCGGTGACCTGTCCGCAAGCATTGACATTGACAAGGTCTGCGACAAGGGAGCGAACGGATACACGTTCTTCGGCAAGAATCGGGTCCATAATCGCAGAGTCGCAGTCAAATTTTACTACTGGGGAAACGACCCTCAGTACCACGCAGAACCACGTAACTTGGCAGCCATTCGGTCCGATCACGTGGTTCAGATTCTCGATGCTGCATACGTCGACCATGAGTACGCCTATTTCGTTACTCCGTTTTATCCGAACGGCGACATGGAAGATCTCATTGGCACGGGAGGTGTCTCTGGCAACAAGCATGCAGTGAAACTCACACAGGAAGTTTTGGCCGGGCTTGTTGATTTACACTCCCATAGACTTCTTCATCGGGACTTGAAACCACAGAACATCCTGATCGATCAAAGAGGACGGGCACTTATTGGCGATTTCGGATCGGTCAAAGCAATACCACATGGAATGGAAACAGTTCCAGGGTCTGGCCACTCGCTAATATATCGACCACCGGAATCGATCAGCAGCAATCAGTACGGTGTCGCAGGCGATCTCTACCAGGTTGGGGTACTACTGTTTCAACTTCTGGGAGGCTACTTACCATATGACGAGAACGCCTGGCTCAATAAGAGGGAAAAGAAGAAGTATTTTGCAATTCAAGGAGATGTTGATAGATCAATCTACGCTACTCAAACCATCTCAGCTAAGATTGAGCGAGGCCGTGTCATTGATAGCGGGACGCTACCACCGTGGGTTTGCGGTCCATTACGTCGCACGGTTACAAAAGCATGTAACAGGTTACCACGACAGCGCTTTGAGTCCACAGCTGCTTTTCTCGCGCATCTCGGAAGACTGGCTCCGTCTATCCATGACTGGCAGGTTGTGGACGGGTTCCCAACATTAATTGCTAAAACCAGCTACCGCATCTGCGCAAGTGCTAGGGACAGGGAACTTTATGTTGAGAAACAAATCAGATCTGGCTGGCGAAGAAATAATACCTTTGCTGGGCAGGACATCGAAAGCCTCGTTCGAGAGATCGAGACGAGAACTTTACGATAAGCGGTCTGTAGGTTATTAAAATAGGCAAATATATGACCCTGGACAAAACACATCAGCACATCAAACTCGACGAACGCAACCACGTCGAGGAACCCTTGCTCGACCAGCTTGCCGGGCTGGGCTGGGAGATTCTCGACCTCGACGGCTTCATTGAGGCACGCAGCAAAGCAATGGAATCAAAATCAATCAAGAAAAGGAGATATACCAATGGCAATGAAAGTTGAAATCAAGGACAACAAGCTTTATATCGAAATTGACCTGGAAACGCCCACTCCGTCGGCATCCGGCAAAACACTTGTGGTTGCGAGCACGAGGGGAAATGCTGTTACCACCGCCAAAGTAAACGACAAACCTGTCATCATCGGCCTGAATGCCTATATCAAACCCTGATAGAAAAGGGATAAAGGGAGCGGAAGATGAAAGAAAACTCGCTGGCTGTATTTGAAGATTATAAAATACGGAGAGTTTATGATGAGAAATCTGAAACATGGTATTTCTCTGTAGTGGATATTATTCAGGTGTTAATCCAGCAGCCTGATTACCAGACTGCGCGGAAATACTGGAACAAACTGAAGGAACGGCTGAAAAAGGAAGGAAGTCAGTCGGTGACAAATTGTCACCGACTGAAAATGGAAGCGGCCGACGGTAAAAAATACCTTACCGATGTCGCTGATCCTGAAACGCTTTTGCGTCTTATCCAGTCCGTTCCCAGCCCCAAGGCGGAGCCGATCAAACTATGGCTGGCTAAAGTCGGCTATGAACGTATGCAGGACATGGCGGACCCGGCGCGTTCTTTAGACAGGGCGCGGGAATACTGGCAACAGCATGGAAGAAGCGAAAAATGGATTCAGCAGCGGATGATGGGGCAGGAGACCCGCAACAAACTGACGGATTATTGGAAAGATCATGAGATTAAAGAAGAAGAGGAATACGCTATATTGATCAATATTATTCATCAGGAATGGGCTGATGTCTCCGTAAAAAAGCATAAGGAAATGAAAGGGCTGAAAACGCAAAACCTCAGAGATCATATGACCGAGGCCGAACTGATCTTTACCGCTCTTGCCGAACTTTCCACGCGGCAAATAGCGGAGACCATGAAAGCCGCCGGAATGAAAGAAAACAAGGTTGCCGGTAAAAAAGGCGGCGGCATTGCCAAAAAGGCAAGGCGTGAACTGGAAGCAAAAACAGGTAAAAAGATTGTTACCGGAGAGAGCTTCCTGCCGCCGGGATCAAAAAAGGCATTGCCACTATCCAGGAAAAAAACGTGACTTCAAACTTTACCCCTCAAACTTCGTACTTGAGAATAGACGAGCGCAAGCACGTCGAGAAACCCTTACTCGACCAGCTTGCGGGCTTGGGCTGGGAAATCCTCGACCTCGACAGCAAACAGCACCCGAGTGACAGCTTTCGCCAGAGCTTTACCGAAGTGGTGATGCTGTCGGTCTTGCGTGAGCAAATCAAAGTCATCAATGACTGGTTGGAAGACGATCAGGTGGAAGAGGTTGTCAAGCAACTCACTGCCAGTTTCCCTGGCACTGGCCTGATCCAGAACAACCGCCACGTCTTCACCCTCTTGCTCGAAAACACCAGTGTCAGCGAAAACCGCCAGACCGGCGAGAAAAGTCCGACAGTTCGTTTTGTGGACTTCACACATCGGTACAACAACCGCTTTATTGCTGTCTGCCAATTCAAGGTGCGCATCCTTGGCACTGAATACCACATCGTCCCAGACATCGTGCTGTTTCTGAACGGCCTGCCTGTGGTTGTAATCGAGTGCAAATCACCCAAGGTGAAAGACGCCATTCCTGAAGCCATTGACCAGATGCTTCGATATAGCGAACAGCGCGGTGCAAAAGGCGAAGGCAGCGCACCGCTGTTTTATTACAACCAGATCGTTATCGCCACCTGCCGCCAGGAAGCAAAGTTCGGCACCATCACAACCCACAGCGAGAAATACTTCTATCGCTGGGCTGACCCTTATCCCCGAACCGTTGACGACCTGTATCACGGCACGAGCGGACCGAATGATCAGCAGCGACTGGTTGCAGGGATGCTGGACCGCGACAACCTGCTTGACCTCATTCGAACCTTTACCCTCTTCGGAACGAACGATAAGGGCGAGACCATCAAGATCGTGGGTCGCTACCAGCAATTCCGCGCCGTCAAACTGGCGGTCAAGCGACTGTTGGAAGGAAAGAGCCCGCGCGAGAGGAGTGGCGTCATCTGGCATACTCAGGGATCGGGCAAATCGCTGACCATGATGTTTATGGTGCGCGAGATGTATCGCCACGCCCATCTATCGCATTGGAAGGTGGTCTTTGTTACTGACCGGACCCAACTGGAAGGCCAGCTCTCCGAGACCAGCCAGAGCATCGGCTTTACCGTGAAAGTAGCTGACAGCATTAAAAAGTTGAAGGAACTCCTGCGTTCAGACTCCTCTGATCTGGTCATGGCTATGATCCACAAGTTCCGCGAAGCCGACTTGACCGAGGTCTTCCCAGAGCTGAACACCAGCCCTAACATTCTGGTGATGACCGACGAGGCGCACCGTTCCCAATACGCGCAGCTTGGCGCAAACTTTGACAAAGGCCTGCCCAATGCTGCCCGGATAGGCTACACCGGCACTCCCATTGACAAGACCGAACGGGTCTTCGGCGACTACATAGACAAGTACACCATGCGCCAGTCTATCGAAGACGGAGTGACCCTGGAGATCGTTTATGAAGGCCGGACGCATAAGGCCGAGGTCAAGGACCGGCAAGGGATGGACGCGGCGTTTGAGGATGTGTTCAGCGACTATAACCTGAAGCAGCGTATGGAGATCCTTGGTTACGGCTCCCGCGATGCCTATCTGGAATCCAAGACTACCATCGAGGCCAAGGCCAAAGACATGGTGGACCACTACCTGACGCATGTCTTCCCCAACGGATATAAGGCACAGGTAGTTGCCACCTCACGAGAGGCTGCGGTGCGATATAAAACATATATCGATGCCGCCTTGGCGGATACCTTTGTTGATCTGGAAAAGGCCAACCCGCAGAAGCTCGATCTTGACCAACTCAAAAGGCTGAAAACAGACGTTATCATCTCTGGCAGCCACAATGACCTGCCGCACCTCAAGGCCTTTTCGGACAGGTCAAAGCACGAGACCAGCATCAAGAGCTTTAAGATGGCCTTTGGTAATGAAGATGAAGGGGTTACGGGCGATATGGGTATTGTGATCGTCAATAACATGCTCCTGACAGGCTTCGATGCGCCGGTGGAACAGGTGATGTATCTCGATAAGGTGATCGTTGCGCACAGCCTCCTTCAGGCCATTGCCCGTGTGAACCGCGTGGCAGGTGAAGCCAAGGACAAGGGCTTTGTGGTCGATTATGTCGGTGTCGGGCACCACCTCAAAAAGGCGATCGACAACTACGACGAGCGGGAACAGAAGGAAGTGCTCGATGCCCTCAGTTTTCCCGAGGAAGAACTGCGCGAACTCAAGGCGAGCCATGCGGCGATCATGGACCTGCTCAAAAAGCACGGCCTGACAGACCTGACCGATCATGATGCGTTTTTCGACCTGTTTTATGACGAAGACCTGCGGTTCGACTTCATGCTGGCGTTCAAGAAGCTGACCAAGTGCCTGAATCTGGTTTTCCCTGCCAGGCAGGCTCTGGAGTACATGCGTGACTACAATGCACTTAACGAGATCAATGTGCTGGCCGGGAAGCACTTTCGGGACGAGCGGCTGAGCATGAAAGGCATCCCGCCCAAGCTGCGTAGTATTACTGACGCCTGGCTTGAGTCAAAAGGGATCGACGTGAAGATCGAACCGATCTCGATCCTTGATCAAGACTTTGAGAAGCAGGTGGGCAAACGAAACCGCACCAAGACCAAGGCTGCGGAGGTTGAACACGCCATTCGCCACCACCTCGACATAGAATTGGACGACGACCCGGATTTGCAGGCCTCTTTTGCCGAGGCATTGGCGAAGATCTTTGAGGAGTTCCGCAACAACTGGAAAAAGATTTACGAAGAGCTCGAAAAGCTCAGGGCACGGATCATCAACGCCGGAAAGGAGCCGACTTATGGGCTTCACCGGAAGAAGCAAATGCCGTTCTTCCGTATGTTTGAGCGGGAGATATTTGGTGAAGGAACTGCAGGAAATGTCTTTGATCTGTTGAAGGTTGCTGAGGCGACACCGCCCTATGGTATAAGCCGGGAGGACAGGATCAGCCATTTGGTTGACCTGACGCAGAAGGCTTTTCTGGCTGTAGAGCGAGAGTTGAAACTCACCGGTTTCTGGGAGAGCATTCCTGCGCGCAGTAAATTAAGGGCGGAGCTTCAAAAGATATTGCTTGCGCCGGAGTTTGCAAAGCTCCCCCGTATCGTGAAGAACCGTGCACATATCATCAGCCGGCTCATGGAAATCGCAGAGAAGAAAAACGATATCATTCTCTACGCGGAATAGTTGAATGAAATTGGTATACACCATCCAAAAATCTGTCAAGCGACGCAAACTGACCATCACCGTCGAGCGAGATCGTAGGGTAGCGGTACATGCTCCGGAAGGAATATCCGACGAAACAATCCAACAGGTGGTGGAATCAAAGCGCCAATGGATTTACGAAAAAATCGGTCATTCGCAGAAATATCAGGACCTGCCCCATGCCCCTGGGAAGGAACTGGTCAGCGGCGAATCTGCGCTCTATCTGGGCCGTCAATACCGGATCGAGGTAGTCAAAACGGGGCTGGCCGGGGTTCAGTTCAGCCAGCGGTTCCTTATTCCGGCTGCACGTGGGGAGAAGCGGACAGAGGCCTTGTTGGAATGGTATATCGGCAAGGCCAAAGAAAAGCTTGTCCCACGAGTGAAGCTTCACGCCCGCGACCTCGGCGTTGATATTGCCGGGGTCAAGATCGTGGACAACCGTTACCGTTGGGGTTCCTGCACCCTGAATGACAACGTCAATTTTAACTGGCGCCTGATTAAAGCGCCGATGTTTGTCATCGACTACGTCATCGTCCATGAACTCGCCCACCTCATGGAGGCCAACCACACGCCCAGGTTCTGGAACATCGTCCGCGCACGAACTTCGACCATGGATAAGGCAAAGGCCTGGTTAAAGGAGCATGGTCAACTGCTGGAACAAGCGATATAACTGACGTTGAGGAATGTTTAGTCGATAGGGGGGCGGCTTTCTTTTATGGGCTTACTTGACCATTCCGAGTCGTACTCCGCAGTATTATCAGGATGCCCTGGAGTGTTTGTTTCTTTGAGAACATCGCGCCAGTCGACTGAGAAGTGTGCTGAGTCTTTCTATACGAAATTATTTATACCGTGAGCTTACGGATTTAAGGTTTACAGGATTTTCTGATGGGGATCAGACTTTCTTAATACCCTCGCGCGCAATGGCGATCTTTCCCGTTCTAACGAATTCCTTGATCCCCATTGGTTTGAATAGCTCAATGATAGCCTCTATCTTCTTTTCATCGCCGGTGATCTCAATGGTATATGTTTTCTGGCTTGAATCTACAACCCTGCCCCTGAATATGTCGGCAATCCTGAGAACCTCTGCCTTATCCTGCTGCCTCGGTGCAACTTTAATCAGGACCATCTCTCTTTCGACATGGTCAAGTTCGGTTATATCAACAACCTTTATGACATCAATAAGCTTATTGAGCTGCTTTGTTATCTGTTCTATTATCTGGTCATCGCCGCTTGTAACGATTGTCATGTTTGATATCAGAGGATCAATGGTCTCACCAACTGAAAGACTTTCTATGTTATATCCTCTGCCGCTGAAAAGCCCGGAAATCCTGGAAAGGACACCAAATTTATTTTCTACAAGAAGTGATATTGTATGCCGCATCTACTTCACCGCCTTTAGTTTCTTTTCTTCCTTCTCTTTCTTCTCCTCAAAGAGCATCTGATCGATCGGCGCGCCCGCAGGCACCATGGGGTAAACTTTCTCCTTCCAGTAAACAACAAAATCCATAAATACCGTCTTCTTTATCTTAAAAGCCTCTTTCAGGACAGGTTCAACCTCACTCGGTTTCGTAGCCCTGAGACCTATTGCACCATATGCTTCAGCCAGTTTCACAAAATCCGGGACTACTTCAAGATGTGTGTGTGAATATCGCTCCCCGAAGAAGAGTTCCTGCCACTGACGTACCATCCCGAGATAACGGTTATTGAGTATTGCAACCTTTACCGGCAGCTTGTTAATGACCGCGGTTGCAAGTTCCTGAATATTCATCTGTATGCTGCCATCACCAGCGATATCAATAACCAGCTTGTTCGGATGAGCAATCTGAGCGCCGATTGCAGCAGGGAAACCATATCCCATGGTGCCCAGTCCCCCCGATGTCAGCCACATTCTGGGTTTATCGAATTTATAGAACTGGGCTGCCCACATCTGGTTCTGACCGACTTCGGTAGAAATTATTGCATCTCCTTTGGTAAGCTCAAAAATCTTTTCGACCACAAACTGAGGCTTTATTACTTCTTCGTCGTATGTATAGCTCATGGGCCTTTCCTGTTTCCAGGCCTCTATCTGCTTCAGCCAGGCCTTTCGGACTTCTTCCCACTGCTCTTTGATATCTTCCTTCATTATCCTGTTTAAAACTGTCAGCACCTTTTTCACATCACCGACGATAGGGACATCAACACGTACGTTTTTCCTTATTGAAGTCGGATCAATATCAATATGGACAATTTTTGCATTTGGCGCAAAGGCATCGAGTTTGCCGGTCACTCTGTCATCAAAGCGCATTCCTATAGCGATTAATAAATCAGACTCCTGAATGGATTTATTCGCATAATATGTCCCATGCATTCCCGGCATACCGAGGGAAAGTGAATGGGTGCCGGGGAATCCTCCCAGTCCCATGAGAGTCATGGTAACAGGTATGTTCGCTATTTCAGCAAGTTCCTTTAGCTCCCTGTGTGCTCCCGATAGTATGACACCGCCACCTGCAACAATGAGAGCCCTCTTTGACTTGGCTATTAACTGTGCTGCCTGGTTGATCATCCACTTGTTGCCTTCAAGTGTTGGATTATAGCTCCTGATCTTGATTTCCGGCCAGGTGAACTCTGCCTTGGCTGATGTTACATCCTTGGGAAGATCAATAAGCACCGGCCCCGGACGTCCTGTTGTAGCGATATGAAAAGATTCTCTGACAATCTTTGAAATGTCTTTTACATCTTTTGCAAGAAAATTATATTTTGTACAGGGTCTGGAAATGCCCACAATATCAGCTTCCTGGAAAGCATCATTCCCGATGAGCATAGTCGGAACCTGCCCTGAAAAAACAACGAGCGGTATTGAATCCATAGATGCTGTAGCAAGTCCGGTAATCGTATTGGTAGCACCCGGACCTGAAGTCACCAGCACGACACCCGCTTTCCCTGTAGAGCGGGCATAACCATCAGCTGCATGCACTGCGCCCTGTTCGTGTCTGGTAAGAATTAACTGTATATCTTTGTCATCATAAAGCAGGTCAAAGATATTCAAAATCACGCCACCGGGATACCCGAAAATATGCTTTACCCCTTCTCTCTTCAGACTTTCAATGAATATCTCAGCCCCTGTCATTTTCATAAGCCTTTATTACTCCTTTAAAAAATTACATAGATTTTACCATAAAATTATATTTAAGATGTAGCATTTAAACATAACGTCGTCATAACTAATTGTGCATGTCATTTCCGCAAGCGAAGCGTGTTGGAAATCTTTCTTCAAAAGCAGGAAAGATTCCGAAGATAGAAATTCACCCACTCAATTGCGTGAAGAACCATAATAAGATATCAATCTTGTTAAGAAAAATCTTTCCAGAAATGCTTATTTTTTGTATAATTGTAACACATAATAAAGATCAGATTAATAATGTATTAATTACCATATACACGAAAGGAGGTGATTTCCATGAAAAAATGCATACGTGTTCTGTTGGCTCTTTCTTTTGTATTTTGTATCGCAACAGTTTCTTATGCGTCTGAAAATCAAAAGGCGCAGTCACAAGATTTTAAGCTTCAGCAAGCATCTAAAACATTTCAGATTACCGGGGTGGTAAAATCACTAAATGAAGGCGCCGGTACTATTACAGTAACAAAGAAATTTAAGGATAAGACAATAGAGGTTATTGCAGTTACAGACAAGGAAACAAAGATAGCGAAGGGTAACGAAAAAAAGAGCCTTCAGGATATCAAAGCCGGCGGCAAAGTTGTTGTCGTTTACACTAAGAAAGGCGAAGTGAATCTCGCAAAAAGTATTTCTCTCAAATAATGTTTATCCGGAGTGTGTGGAGCTATGCAGAAGGTAAATGACCTTTTGCATAGCTTTATCTTGAGGGAATACATTCAACCTATCCTTAGTTATAAACTTATCAGTAAGTTCTTTCTATCGTTCGTAACGGTATGATTAGAAAGAATATCTAAGCAACTTAGTGCCCTGATTCATAATCAGGGTGATCGTGCATGATAGCCATCCGTTTTACAATAAACCGATAGGCAATAACTACCATAGTAACCACGCCGATTGACAGCATAATCTCCATCCATTTTGGGTAATACTTCATTGAGGCGGGGAATTGCCAATTATATGCAAAGATAGATATATTCAATCGGTTTAATATAACACCACATACGGTCAAAAATCCTGTAAGACGTATAAGCTTTGCATTCCGGTTTCTTACTCCCGATGTAAAGAGCATAGCCGGCAGGAGAACAAACCCAATTACCTCAACCAAATACCAGAATCCATAGAAAGTATTCAGATATGCCCAGTTGCCATAATGAGCAATATCAAATATTTTTAGAATAAAATAGATGAACAAACCTGCTGCTGCTGCCGTACCGAGGCCAATGGTGCGTTTGTCAAATTCAGCTTGATTGAAATTTTTAAGCTGACTTTTGAAAACTCTGTGGGTAATGGTACTCTCAAAAATCACCATAGAAATTCCTGCGAATACAGCGGACAGGAGGAAAAATACAGGCAAGAACATTGAATACCAGAGGGGATGGAGTTTTGCAGGAGCAATAAGATACAAACCACCAAGTGCAGACTGATGGCCACCGGCTATAATGACTCCGAAAATGGTTGCCCATATCGCCATCTTTTGAAAAAATTCCCGGAGCTTCCTGAGATTCAACCATTCAAAGAGAGCAGGACTCCACTCAATGAGACAAATATTAATATAAAGCGTAAAGTGCCAACCTATTAAGAACAATACTGAAGAAAATCCCCACGACCATACTAAGAGGTAAGGGATGCGATAATAACGGCCAAGGTCAAACAGAAGTGCAAATACCGCAAAAATATACCCGAGAAGGCTTGAGAGAATCGCCGGACGTACAAAATGGTGATATTGCTTCATCCCAAAGAGATGTACTGCTGTTCCAAGGGTTAAACCCGGAGCTGCTAACGCGATTCCGACAAGTATATCAAATCCGATCCAGAAACCCCATGGATAGTTATCTGTTAGATTTGTCGCTGGTCCAAGGCCAAAGAAAAGACGATAAATCATTACGATAACCGCATAGAACAGAATAAAACCTGCAATGAAATTCCCCGGTGTAGCACAACTGATAATAAAATCTCTATTGGATTTTCCAAGAAGTATCTTTTCTCTAAACCAAGAATTAGTGTTTTTCGCCATGACCTTCTCCCTTTCCTTCAACAGACGTTTCATGTCCCGATCTTGTTTTTTCACGAGCCTTTGAGATTGCATAATAGGCCCCGAAAACAAGAGGCCATGCAGCGACTATCTCGAACACCTTTACTCCAAGAAGAAACCCCTTGGTTAGTTCCGGTATAGGTGTTTTCCCGAGATCTGTTCTCAGACCTATTTCGTGGAAAGGAACTGATGACAGATAGAGCCAGCTTGTACCTCCTACCTCGTGCTCTCCATATACATGATCGACATATTTATTAGGGCTATTTCCTATCCTTTCGTAAGCAAGCTTCATGAGATCGTTTCTTTTTCCGAAGGTCAGTACTCCGGCGGGGCAAATCTCGACACAGGCCGGCACACTTCCTTTCGAGATTCTATCGAAGCAGAACGTACATTTTGTGATTTGCGGATTCAGGGGTGCGTAATACTCATAGGCAGGCACGTCAAAAGGACAGGCTACCATACAATAACGGCACCCTATACACACTCCTGCATTATGGAGAACCGGACCGTTTTTCGCCTTCCTGTATGCATCAACAAAGCACGAAGATAAACACCCCGGATCATCGCAGTGCATACACTGCCTTTTTACATATATAGGTTTTCCGTCTTTGGAGCTCATATAGCGATTTACTACGGTAAAATTTCCGGCGTGCATTCTCCGCACCGTATCGAAAGCAGATTTTTGCTGAGATACCGACGCTTCAAACTCTTTTATCGGTCTGTTTGGATTTTTATTCCATTCATTGCATGCCCACTCACATCTCCGGCATCCGATACAGACCGTTGTATCAACAAGAACTCCATATTTTTCAGGAACAAGGGTCTCAGACTTCTCAACCCATAACTTCCAGTTTCTTTCATTGGCTGTGTTGCCGGTAGAGAGAATGGACGGATCACGTTTATCTATAGCATGGGCTATGGTTCCACCACTGAGCAATGTAGTGCCTGCCATGGTTAAAGAGCGCTTCAGGAATTCTCTTCTATCAATACTCATGAGTTAGCCTCCATGCCATTTATTTTCTTTCTGAAGTGAGGATAAAATAGAATAATATAAAAATAAACATTGCCAAAACGGCAACAGCATATTCGTATCCGTGATGGGAAAATAGTTGTTCAAAGATATACATCCAATCCTCCTCTTTCTACCGGATTTCTACCGGCTTGTTTCCGCTGGTTTTGAAAGAATATCCGTCGGGCGCACTTCCTTTTCCTTATGACATTCCTTACATTCCTTTGGTTTCTTGAGTTCCATCTTTTCATGACACTGTATACACTGGCGATGATAAGCAGCAAGAAGCCGCGGCCTGTTAAGGCGCTGCGGATCAAAAGCAATGGAATGGCAGTTCCTGCAATAGGGCGGCTCGTCTTTCTTGGCTTCAGCCTCGGCCCTGCTCTGGTGGTGGCATCCTTCACAGAGAGTCTGGAGATTCCTGTGGAAATAGGAAGCCAATTTGTCATCGTTCGAGATCTGTGTCATTTTTTCGATGATCTTCACATGAGGTAATTTTGAAGGGTCATATTCTCTCTCAAGAATCTTTACTTCAACCTCCTTTTTGACCTTCTCTGTATCGAGTCCTTTCACAGAAAGCTTTGTTGCAGGAAGAAGTTCGCGCTTTCCGGAATGGCAGATTGCACAGATTGCTTTCTTTGGTCCTTTTGTCTGGGCATCAACAGGCATAAGAGCATGGTGGCACCCATTACAATCTTTTGCAGATTGCTGCACAAAATGACATCCTGAACAGCTTTTTTCAGAGGAAATATCATGGTAAGCGCCGGCAAGATTGACGTTATTACCGTCAGGATTTCCAACAAGCGTATGACATTCCTTGCATGCGTTCAGTGTTTCGTGATGGCATCCCCTGCATGTCTTGGATTTGGTTTGATGGGCCTTATGGTCAAACGGAACCCCCTTCATCTTGGACTTTTCTATCTCTAAAAATGCCTTTTCAGACTGCCCGCTGTCAGGGCGTGGAACCTTTTCCAGTTCGGCAACTGTCTTGTATTTGCCAGTATGGCATTTCACACATTCAAGGGGAGCTTCTTTTTCGTCTTTTGCCTTGATCTTTCCTTCATCTTGCTTTTTAAAGTAAAGATGGCAGTTCAGGCAGCGCATGTGGGAGACTTTTTCTAAACCGAGGCCTTTCTTACCGATAATTCTTGTCTCAACTGCAAGAACCGGTCCTGTCTTCCTACCTATCTCGTGGCAGTAATAACATGACCATTCCTTTCCTTTTTCATAAACACTTTCTTCATTATATATATGATGGCAGTAAATACAGCTATCCTGAATATTCTTTTCTTTTAATTTTTTATCGTGGTTGTCATGATGTTCGTAAGTGAACTCCATGATCGGATATTTATATTGCACTGTGGAAAGCTTTTCCGGATGGCAATCGCCACAGGTCACCGGGCCACCCTTCTTTTTCTGCTGGCTTCTCTCTTTATGACAATTCATGCACTCATCGTGGTAAGCATTCATATAGGAATCTTTATCTTTTTTCGCAACTTTTTTGGGGAAGATAAAGGACATTTGCGTTTTGTCCTCATTCCAGGGATGGCAGGAGTCACAGGTCTCCCATTCTTTTTTGCCATCCTTTATCAATTCATCAATATGTTTCTTATGGTCGAAAATCACCTGCGGACGTTCCAATGCCCCAAAGATAGCTGTATGGGCAATAGAAATTTTATCATCCAGTTTTTGAACAGGGATTTTCTGAACAGGTTTCTTCACCTCCATTGGGGTTTCATTGGAATATATACTGCCGATGCCGTAAATAATCAAGATGAGATAGCACAGTCCAACAATAAAAACAATCCACCCTTTTTTCATAATATTCTCATCCTTCCCGGCTTATTATCATGGTTTAAATTCATCGGGAACTTCCATGGTATTGGTTATTATTTCATCCATAAACATGGCATGACCTTCGAGATTGTAATACTTTATTACATCATTGATGCTGGTATAACAGTTATGACATGGGGCGCAAATATTGTGACACCCAGTAGCCTTAATCTGCTCAGCCTTAATACGGGCTCCTGCACATCTATTGCCTTTCCATGGCGAGCCAATGGCATTTCCACCTCCACCGCCATTACAGCAATAATTATATTCACGGTTTGGTTGCATTTCTATAATAGGACCTTCACATGTCTCGTTTACAAGGTACCGGATCATCTCTGCTCTCCCTCTCAGCCTTACAAGATTACACGGATCTTGAATGGTAATAGGGCCTTTAATCTTCTTATTTTTATCTATCTTTATTTTTCCAGTGCTAACAAGCTCATAATAAAACTCAATCGGATGCAATGTCTCTATCGGACTATCCTTCCATCCCATCAGCGGCGGTGCCACATAACATGTGGCATTCAGTGGATGCCCTCACTCAGTCAGTACTATTCGTTTGATCTTTAACCTCATGGCATTGTCATAAATGCCCCGTACAACCCTCTGCATCGTCTCCATGTCACGGATAAACATCCCCATGTTTGCACTGTCCCAGCCATCCTGGGCAGCTACAGTCCAGTCAATCCCCGCAACATTCATGATCTTCGCTGTACGGGCAATATGATAGGTTGCCACTTTCGGTTCTGTTCCCAGAGGACACCACATTACCTCTGCCCCTTCCTTATCAATAGGAATCCGGACATTCTTGATCTCCCCCCTTACCTCCTCCTCCTGCCACTGCATGGTATCGATCCAGTCACCCTGGGTGATCCATAACTGGGTTAAGGTAGCTGAAAGGCTATGGGTCTGATCCAGTATGTTTTGAGGAACTAACCCAAGAATAAAACATATGCGGCGGACCATGCCCAATTGATAGGCTATATCAAGCCCAAAGGGACAATACATGCTGCAACGACGGCAGAGATTGCATTCACAAAAGACAATCCTTGCAACCTGTTTCATGAATTCAGGGCTTACCTTCCCTTTTCTTTTGATCAGCTCCCAAAGAGTCATTTTAACTTTGGCAACAGGTGCATAAGTAGGGTCTTTGTCATGGGAGAGATACCAATGACATGCATCAGAACAGAGCGCACAGTGAATACACGTCTCTAAGGGTGCCATGAAACGTCCTGCATTTTTCCCAATATTCAAAACAGCATTTACTGCTTTTTCTATCTTTTCCGGAGTAAGATCTTTAACAGTTATATCAAAGCCTGGATCAGCAACCGGTTTTCTTTTCAGCTCAATCCAATCTTTTGTCTTGACGCTTTCTTTAATGCTTACTTCAGCCATCTATATAATCCTCCATAATTTAAAATTACCAGTCCTTTGAATGACGATAACCATGATCAGAACCCATATATGCCCGTGTTAAAAAGAAATAAAACATATGCCCTAACCTGGTAAACGGAATAGCAATTAACATAACTTCCCCAAAAAGCATATGAAGTATCACTATGGTTTTATGAGGCAATAACCACTGGTGATATGCGAGGAACCCGGTAAGGAAAGGTAAAAAGGCGATTGCGAGTATTAAATAATCATCAGCAAAGGTAACAAATCTTACTTCTGGAGCAAAAATTCTCCGCAGGAAAAAGAAAATGCAGCAACCAATGACTATCATAGTCATGATATCTGCCAATCCTTCGGAAACTGTCCACCAACTTATCCTCCAGGATTCGTAGATAAGGATGTTATGTGCAAGGAGGAATATGGGGAGCAAAACAAGACCGATATGGAAGAGAAAGGTCACTATTGTAATTACAGGGCGCCTTCTCCAGTTAGCACTGGCAAATGGTACGAACCAGTGTAAAAGGGAACGGAGGGTAAATTTTAAACTCATGTAGGGGTAAACAACTTTCTCTTTCTTGGCGAGTAAAAGCAGTTCTCTTATTTTATAGATACTGCCACCAATGAATACAAAAAATGCAATCCAAACTAATGGTCCTCTCACGAAATTATATAATGACGGGTCTTTTATAAAGTCATACATTTCTCACTCCTGCATTATATTTCATTGATTGGAATTACTTTCCGGTAATACTTTCCACCATCAACGCAGCGGATTAACAATTTCTTTCCGTCCGAGCTAAAAACAGGATTCCACAGATATTCGTACCCTTTTTTGCCAACCTTACCGTCAACAACTATATAAAACTTACCGTTTCTTTCAGCCTTTGCTATCACTGTATTGCTATCAGGGCTAAAGACAGGGTCCCATACGTTATCGAATTTTTCTGCCCATGGTGTACCATCAATGGCAACTAACCACCTGTTGTTATCTTTTACTACTGCAGCGACCCGTTTGTTATTCGGGCTGAATACTGGAGAGAGAACTGCATCGCTGAATGTAGTGCCCCAGGGTGTACCATCAACCGCAATTGTCCACCGAGAAAATGCGGGGACAACAACCGCAGCTAACTTTTGACCATCGGGACTGAATCTCTGACGCCATACATTGAAGAAAAATCCCCAGATCGGCTTTCCGTTCATTGCGAGTGTAGTGCCCTTCGGAGTTCTGATAGGCGCAATGACATCATTGCTATTTGGTTTAAAAATTGGCTCCCACACTAAACCAAATGGCCCTTCCCATGTGTTTCCATCTACTGCGATATTATATTGAGCAAACCCTGTCCTTACGCATGCAGCTATATGATTACTATCAGAGCTAAAGACAGGTCCCCAGACAGTCCAGAAAGTCTTTTCCCAAGGAGTTCCATCTACTGCAACGGTCCAGATACCTTTCTGATAGGTAAAAATATCTAATGTCTTCATGGGTTGTGTCTGAATACATGAAGCAGTCTTCTGTCCATCTGGGCTTACAGCAAGATGTCTTGCATCCATATATAGGGCCTCCCACACCTGTCCATTCAATGCAGCTCCAAGTTGCGGATCCCGTTTGATGTTCACGGCAATACCTTTTCCATCCTGAGTTAATGTCAGGTTCCATATGAAATCAAATGTTTCTTCCCACATCTCATGATCAACAGCTAAAGCCCATATATAATCTCTGTATGTTGAAGATATAAGCTGATTATCAGGTTTGAACTTAAGCGAGTATACTCTCTCAAACTTCTCTTCCCAGACATCTCCATTGACACAGGTGGTAAATTTTCCTTTTTCCGGCTGGACTACTGCGGCTATTTTTTCACCGTCATCAGAGGGGGTTAATTCACGAAGGTCGATAAACTTCTTTTTCCAATCATTGAGGTTTGCTACTAATTTATCTTTTGTATCCCAATCCCATTTTGCTGATTCGCTCATAAACCGTTCCCCTTCCTTAAATTCTATATGAGAACTTGTACTATTCGTTGGATAGGTGAAAAAATATCATAGTTCCTTTGAAAATGTCAATAGCTTTTTATTAGATTACAAATCCTAATATTTCAGTTTATAGGTTGTTTTCTATTCACAAGTTTAAGTATATTGCTAAAATAATCCGGAGAGAAAAGCTCATGTTCGCCATATGCTCCAGTTTGGTAATCAACTCGACTCTCGATCTCTCAGGAATTTTGACTGTCGGATCACCGGAAGAAATCATTATTCATCCTGTAAACAGGACTTCCCTTTCAGTGCATTTAAGAAACCCCCAGCATCTCATTTTTTCGATAAGCCTTGATTTCCTCACCAGATATCTAAAACTGTATCTGACAACTTATCCTGCCGGCGCCTTCATCCTTGATAAACAAAAGTGTCTTCTTCATCCTCTTACACCAGTTACGGACATCTCGCTCAAAGGTCGAACAATCTCCGATCACTTCAAGAACATCACCGGGCTTCATATCCATTAATTTTGCAGCAATCTTCAGTATCGGCTCGGGACATCTGAGTCCGGTTGTGTCTAATTTTACCACTGACATCTTTGCTTGCCCCCCTAATTAATTAGGATATTTCTATAATCAAATAACTCTTTCGTCAATTGAGCAACATAGTAACACAATTTATAACATATTTCCTTTTTCCAAACTATAAAGAACTTTTTATTCATCATGGATTTTAGGTCAACTTTATATTGCGCTTTCCTGTATTTCACGGGAAAGACAATGTGATAAAGAATCTGCTATGCACAAGATATCCTTTTCTTACTCCCTTAACATTTTACACATAATATTACCACATCAAAGACAAGTTGTAGCAAGACTATGAAGTTCGGGGTTCTCCGCTCAACTCGAAACCTCTATAAGAAAAACGCAGCGAACACAAGCAGAGGGATTTTAACCTGGGGAAAAGACATAGTCTTTACGGCAAGGATTTGTGGATATGCAATTGATTTTGACGCTGATGCAAAGGAAGGATATATTCCAACGGATAGTCTATTGATGGGCCTACCAAGTTGTCTGGCTATTGACGTAAGGTTATTTTTAAAGAAGATGAAGGTAGAGATAGCAAGATTTGATATAATAAAAAGATAAGGAGAGAAGACAATGAATTTGCAAGCTAAGACCTACAAAATACATCCTATAGTTATGGGGACAAAGGCTTTTGATAAAGGCATGATGACATACCAGCATGACTATGGAAAACCTTATACCATACCCATCTATTGCTGGTATCTCGAGGGCGGTGACAAGAAAATACTGGTTGATACAGGAGAAATGGCGCCAATGCAGACCAGGGACAGGGAGGAAGGAATCGGCGGAAAAATTTACAAGTTTGAGGAAGGGTTGAGCCGATGGGGATTGAAGCCTGAAGATATCGATATTGTTATACATACCCATTTACATAACGACCATTGTGAAAACGATGATAAATGCATTAACGCTACATTCTATGTCCATGAAAAAGAACTGGAGAGAATACATAATCCCCATCCGCTGGATTTCCGCTACAACGAAGATTTTATTACAGATGTGGAAAAAAAAGGTCAGATAAAAAAGCTCACAGGGGATACGGAAATCCTTCCCGGCATTAAAATGATTCACACCCCTGCACATACTGAAGGTGGCATGACAGTCCTCATAGACACCGAACAGGGGAAAGCTGCTATAACAGGCTTCTGTCTAATCATGGAAAATTTCAATCCGCCTCCAAAGATAAAGGCAATGGAGATGGAAGTAATACCTCCCGGAACTCATGTCAATGTATATGATGCTTACGATATCGTGCTTAAAGTGAAAAATATGGCAGATATTCTCTTGCCGCTTCATGAACCCAAGTTTGCCTCAATTGATACAATTCCTTAAGTAAACTAAAGGAGAATAAACAATATGCAGGAAAAGGAAGCTGAAGGTTCCCTTACCGGTTTGGACAAAACCCTAAAGGGAGAGGGATACAAGGAAAATGTCGCCAATATTAGCAGAGGAATTTTAACCTGGGAGAAGGACCTGGTCTTCACTGCAAGGATCCGCGGTTATGCAATTGACTTCGATGCTGATGCAAAGGAGGGGTGCATCCCGACTGACAGCCTTTTGATGAGCATTCCGGGTTGCCTCGCCATAGATGTAGTTTTATTTCTGAAGAAGATGAAGGTTGAGATAACAAAATTCGAGATCGAAACCATCGGAGAGAGAAATCCTGTCCCGCCGAAATATTTCAGTGGCGTTGATATGAAAATCCGCATTGCAGGCAAAGGCATAACTCCCAAAAAGCTTGACCGGGCAATCTCACTTTCTCAGGAAAAATATTGCTCTGTTTATCACTCATTGCGAAAAGATATGGATATTAAGGTAAGTTATGTAATTGAGCAAAATGGCTGATTTAGCAGTTCGAATCGGACTTGATTTAATCGATAAAAAATGGCCGAAAAAATTAAAGGGCTCACGGGTCGGTCTTCTTGTTCATCCCGCGTCTGTTAATAAGAATCTCGAACACGCTGTCCCCCTGTTTATTAAATCTAATAAATTTAAATTAAAGGCGCTCTTCGGGCCACAGCATGGCATCCGTGGTGAGACACAGGACAACATGATTGAATGGGAGGGTTTTCGTGACACAAAAACAGGACTTCCCGTATTCAGCCTCTATGGTCATGCCCGCAAACCTGGACCATCTATGCTGAAAGACATTGATGTACTGGTGATAGATATGCAGGATGCCGGCTCGCGCTATTATACATTCATATGGACGATGGAACTCTGCATGCAGGCATGCATGGAAATGAACAAATCTGTAATAATTATCGACAGGCCGAATCCCATTAACGGTCATCTTACAGAGGGCCCTGTTTTAGATATGGCTTTTGCTTCATTTGTCGGACAGCGTCCTCTTCCTGTCCGGCATGGGATGACAATCGGAGAAATTGGCAATTATCTGAGGAATGAATTTTACCCGTCTCTGGATTTTCATGTCATTCCTATGCGGGGCTGGAAGAGAAAAACCTGGTTTGATGAAACCGGTCTCCCCTGGGTCATGCCCTCACCGAATATGCCGACACTTGATACTTCTCTGGTATATCCTGGTATGTGCCTGCTTGAAGGCACGAACCTCAGCGAAGGAAGAGGCACCACAAAGCCGTTTGAAATATTCGGCGCTCCTTTTATAGAGCCAGACAGACTTGTAAGACATCTTAAGGAATGCAAGCTTCCCGGTCTTGTTTTCAGGCCGATGTATTTCCAGCCTACCTTTCAGAAACACGCCGTCACATTGTGCGGGGGAGCGCAGATCCACGTTACTCACAGGGGAAAATTTAAACCATTTAAAACCGGAGTAGCTGTCCTTAAAGCTGTTCATGACCTTTATCCAGAGCACTTTGTATGGAAACAACCGCCGTACGAATATGAACATGAGAAGATGCCAATTGACATCCTCGCAGGAACAGACAGACTGAGAAAAGATATAGAAAAAGGTGAAAAACTTGATAAGATGGAAGCATGGTGGCAGGAAGAGTGTTTACAATTCAATAAGCAGTATAGAAAAAAATATTTGATGTACAAATAAAATGAATTGTTAAATCTTGTGTAGCCGTCATTCCAGCTTGTCCGGAATCCTTCTTCATTGCTACACTGGAAATATAGAAAAAGATTCCGAATAAGTCGGAATGACGTAAAACAGCAAAGGAATTACCATTGAACCTTTCAGTATTCATTTTGGCTGCCGGACTTGGGGAAAGGCTGCGTCCGATCACAAATAATATCCCGAAGCCATTACTTCCGGTTCTCGGGAAACCTGTGCTCGAATCCGTCCTCAAAAAAATATCCGCACTGCCTGTCACATCAATAGGAGTCAATCTTCATTACAAAAAAGAGGCAATCAGGCAGTGGATAAGGCAGTCAGCATTCAGTAATAAGATTAGACTCTTTCCCGAAGACCCTGTCCTCGGAACAGGTGGCGCTTTAAAAAATGCTGAGGATTTTCTCAAAGACGGCACGTTCCTTGTACATAATGCAGACATTGTCTCTGATATTGATTTGCAGCAATTGATTGATTTTCATTTGACATCCCATAATCTTGTAACCCTTGCTGTGCATGATTATCCTGAATTTAATAAACTTGCGATAGATGAAAGAGGTTTCTTCAGAGGTTTTAGCTCATCATCAGGGGAAAAAAAGAATTTGGCCTTTACCGGCATAGCTGTTTACCAGCCGGAATTCCTCCGATTCCTCCCATCCGGTGTTTCCAGTGTAACAGATGCCTGGTTGAAAGCTGTAACTGCAGGCGGTACAGTCGGGACATTTCATGTAAGTGGATGTTACTGGACTGACATCGGGACACCATCTTCGTATACCAAAGCAGTCATCAATGAACTCAGAAGGAATGGCGAGATGGTCTATATACATCCAACAGCAAAAGGCTGCGGGCATATTGAGATGGATGGCTATGTGGTTATTGAAAATGGCAGCAGATTAGGTCAAGGCATTTCGCTGAGAAATTGTATTGTACTGCCTGGAACCGAGATCGCAAAAATGGGGCAGGATGACAAGACTCCTCAATGTTTTTTAACTTCATTCCAGGGGACAGGACCTGATCCATATAAAGGGCAATTTTACGAAAACTGCATCCTCGGTCCCGGATTCAAGATTGATCTCGGCGAGTCAGATTTGTTTGATTCAGCTGAAGGCAATTCTTTCCTCATTGGCACAGGAGGATCTGACAGGAAATATTCCAGGGTCAAGCTCGACAAACACTCAGTAGTGCTTATGCAGTCTCCTGATGGAGATCCTGATTTTCAGAGGCATATTGAATACACACACTTCTTCAGAGGGCATTCTATTCCTGTCCCTGAATTAATCGATATATCATCCGATAACAAGACCGCATTATTTGAAGACTTTGGTGATCTCTCTTTATACAGCTGGCTGAAATGTCCACGAGACCGGGGAATGATAGAAAAGATGTACAAAAAGGTTATTGATATCCTCATCCTAATACACACAGAAGTGACTGAACATATATCAGAGTGCCCTCTGCTCCGGAAGAGAATATTTGATTATGAACATCTCAGATGGGAGACAGGCTATTTTGTTGAGAGATTTATCAGGGGTATCAGAAACATTAAAATAGCAAATGAGCTTTTACTCAATGATGATTTCCACAAACTTGCTGAAAAGGTCGACTCTTTTCATAGGACGGTAATACACCGTGATTTTCAGTCACAGAATATCATGATTACAAAGGGAGGGAATCCACGAATAATAGATTATCAGGGGGCAAGAATCGGCCCGCCAGCCTATGATGTTGTCTCACTCTTATGGGATCCATATTTTCGCCTTAATGATGATATGAGAGAAAGGCTTTTGGATTATTATCTTAAACAAGTAATCCCCCCTCCCCCCCCTTTAGAAAAGGGGGGGAATGTTATTCTGAATGCTGAGGGGGATGCGGCCTCACAAAATCCCCTTCAATCCCCATTTACTAAAGGGGGACTAAGGGGGATTACTGAAAATGAATTCAGAGAATCCATACTTCCTTGCCGCCTGCAGCGTCATATGCAGGCACTCGGTGCATATGGTTTTCTATCCTCTGCAAAAGGCAAGAAGTATTTTTTGAAATATGTGCCTGAGGGGGTAAGGCTTTTAAAAGAAGATATATATCTTGCAAAAGACGAATATCCGAAATTATATAAACTCGTTATATCAATCCCTTAATCATATCAACAGCTTCTGGTATAGCTTTCCGAACCTTTGGTGTGCAGGTATCCGAAATCGTTGTTATGTCCTCTGCCTCTATTGCGATAACTATGATATCTAAGGGTATTTCACCGGGAAAGAGTTTTTCCCTCAATTCGAGCATAGTGGGGAAATCCATATTCAGGTGGGTTGAGTAAGAATGGATCGTATGCTTATCTTTAAAATCTTCCAGGGAAAATTTATAGATTGTACCAGGCTCACCTCCGGTCTGTATCGCATCAACAATAATGATTCTCCTGTAACCTTTTAATGCATCGAGGATATCGATACAGGAAGACCCTTCTATTACATCAATAGTATCTCCTAACTTTTCCTCCCCGAGAGCTCCAATTACCTGCAAACCCACTCCATCGTCAGAGCGCAGTAAGTTACCTATGCCGAAGACTAAAATGCTCATTGTTTAAAGTATCCAGGAAAGTTAATCAGATCAGCTACGCATAAGGATGCGTGCCGAAGATCACCTCTTTCTTAAACTTTGTTTCAATCTTTTTCTTAATATCTTCAACATCAATGGGGCACTTTGCAGTCTGGGTAGCCTTCATAACACAAGTTCCAAGATGAATAGCATCAAAATCCCTTTCATATAATTTACCCATATCCATCATTAGTGCAACTTTCGGCATGAGGATACCAGGACAACCGCCACAGTCATCCATGCCAATGACTTCTATATCATAATCCTTCCAGCGCTCGTATTCCCCCGCCTTCTCGGAAATGCCCTTAAAACATTTCAGACAGCCGGCTACGCAACTGATACCCTTGATGTTTTTGCATGCGAGTATTGCAATTCTTTTCTTTGCCATAAAATCCTCCTTTTTATTTATTATGTAATACTGTAAAGCTCAGATGAATGATCAAGTTTGTCATTCCGCACTTGATGCGGAATCCAGTTTTTTCTTTTTTCTGGATTCCTGCTTTCCAGGAATAACAAAGTTGCTGAGGTAAATTTTAATGTCCACAGCCACCGATTTTGCTATGACCTGAACAACAGTGTGATGTTGAAAATTCAGGCAGGCTCTGATTCTTTAATATCGCAATATTTTCCTTAATAGTTGACGCCTTTGCCTGAAAAACCTTAATCCCTAATTGATTCAGCTTGCTCAATGCACCTGCACCGATTCCGCCAACTACGATTGCATCGACGTTCTGATTGTTCAGGGCTTTCATTGGATTACACGCGCCGTGTACATGATGCTGGTCTTTGTTATTAATTGTTGTTATGGTGTTAGCATCCGTCTCGATAACAAGGAATGCGGGCGCTGATCCGAAATGACCGTAAACCTCGCTCTCCATCCCATTAACTTTTGATACCGGAAAACATATTTTCATCTTTATTCCTCCTTTTTTTGAGTCTCTATTTTCAATGCCTTGCCCTTTAACAGACATTCAGCAACTTTTTTGTGTGCAGCATTCAAGATTCTTCCGAATGTCTGCCTTGATATCTTCATATTTGCAGCGGCTTCTTCATGATAGAATTCTTCATAATCTGCAAGCCTGAGCGCCTCCAGTTCATCCATTGAGATCGAGACTTCCTCAAGTTCTATCAGGGGAATTCCCCTTGGTTTGAAATAATTAGTATCTGGTTTGCACTTCACACATCTGAATTTTTTTGGCCGAGGCATTGTTTATTATGAGCATAAGCTCATAATAAATCAAGCGAAAAGATTATGCGACTCGGCAAAAAGATACTCTTCAACCTTTCTCCATATCCTTTTCACTTCGACGGTCACTTGAGCACAGGGATATTCCACTACGGAGAGCCCGTTCAGCATAGCCTTGGTTACTTCCGGTGCATATGGGATGCTGCCTGCTATAGCAATCCCTTTTCCCGCACAATAACCTTCTATGGCGAGGGTATTTTCAGCATTGATATCACATTTATTGACGCATACCATCGCCGGGATATTAAAATGGGTTGCTACTTCGAGAATCCTTTTTAAATCGTGGATTCCCGAAAGGGTCGGCTCTGTCACAACAAGAACAAGGTTTACACCGCCTATTGAGGCTATTACCGGACAACCAATGCCGGGCGGACCGTCAATGATAACGAGATTCTTCTTCTCCTTTTCAGCCAGTTCCTTCGCCTGCTGACGGACCATGGAGACAAGCTTCCCGGAATTTTCCGCTGCTATTCCCAGCCGTGCGTGAACCATCCAGCCTTCTCTTGTTTCAGATAAAAACCAGTTGCCGGAAAGTCTTTCCTTCATGGATATGGCCTGTTCAGGACAAACGTAAGCACAGACCCCGCAACCTTCGCAGGAGACAGGATCGACCTTTACAGCCTGGATGGCTCCAAAACGGCATTGTTGTTCACATAACCCGCACTGGGTGCATCGATCATAATCAATAGAAGGCAGTTGGCCTCCGTAAAATGGCTCCTGTCTGATGATATCCGGTGTCAGTATAAGATGAAGGTCGGCTGCATCAACGTCGCAATCAGCAATCATGGCATTATCGGCAAGATGGGCGAATGCAGCGGTTAAGGTAGTCTTGCCCGTTCCTCCTTTTCCGCTCGCAATTGAGATAATCATAAAAGACGGTCTCCTTATTTCCTTGCCATACTTACCCCACACTTGGGGCATTTCACCTGATAACAGGGAGTGCCTGCCTGGTGGATTGCTGTCGCTCCGCAGGAGAGGCAGATGCATTCACCTCCGGGACCGCCGGACCTGCTGCCTCCCCTTCCTCCTCCACACCTTCCCTTACCCGATCCCATTCCAGTTCCTGCATTCGTTGATCCTGATCCAGTTCCTCTCGGCATAGTCTTCACCTCCTCATCCCGGCGTGCGATTCAACTGAAGCGGCTCCGGCATACCCGAGTTCACCTTTGTTAAATCTTTCAATTACATCTTTGACCGAACCCTGAGCGCCTGTAACTATCTTTACACCGCCGGCTTGAAGGGCCTGAAAGGCATTCGGTCCGACATCTCCGGTGAGAACCACTTTTGCCCCTTTATTAACTACCAACTGGGCAGCCTGTATCCCTGCTCCGCCGCCTGCTATAAAAGCGGGATTTCCCACAGTCTCGACATTCATCGTTTCGGTGTCAATCAAAAGAAAGTACCGACACCTTCCAAATCTGGGGTCAACCGTTGACTCCAGACCACTTCCCGTAGAACTAATACAGAGTTTCATTTCTGTCCACCTTCTTTCTTCTGCTTCACAGTTTTAATCCTCAACTCAATCAAATCCATCTAAACCTTTATGCCTCTCTTGCAGCGGCGTCTTTTCCTTCCCGGGCAGATGACCGTACCCGAGTTCAATTGCCCCCGGAGAAAAAGGGTTAATGCCTCGCTGGTATCGCCCGCTACCCAGGGGATAACCTTGATACCGCTGTTCGCAAGGACGCTGAGCAGATAATCCGGAATACCACCGCAAATAAGGGTATCAATTCCCAGTACCTTTAATCGGGAAACCCTGTCCATATCATTCCATCCCTCACAGGATATCTCATGGATACCCGTTATCCTGTCTCCTTCCATTTCGCATAATCTGAAACCCGGAGCACAATCAAACCGTGGAGAAATCCTGTTTTCGAATATTGGGATGGCTATTTTCATAACAAAATACATAAAGCAAACAATATACCAGGAAGGAATAATTTGAAATATGCAGATTAATCAAAACGTTAGCGTATAGAGGATGTTTGCGGATAAAAAATCACCTACTGCATATTTGCAATGTATTGCAAATATAGAATGCAATATCACAATAAACCTGACGTGCGATTATTTAAAAAGTAAGGGTGAGATGATTAGCTATTGTAATAAAGAATCTATGCTCCATAAAATTTTGACGGACCTTGTAGCGCCTTCCATTCTGCTTCTTCTAATACTTTCATACAATCCCTTACAGTCATGCCACGTTTGCCTTCCGTTTCCTTCTCCGTATCACGGGGGTTAGATCCAGCCTCAGCCCACAAGAGATTCGCTCCGGCTGCTGCTCCTATGACATTAGGTTCATGAGTACAGTTCCCTGGGATATCATATCCAAGCGCCAATCTCACAACAGCAAGTATATGCGCCATCCTGGCCTCGCTGACAATGCCGTATTCCGCCATTTGGGTATTAGGGATGGGTATGCGTCTTGCTGAACCACTGTATACAGGTTTCGCATCACGGGTGATGATCGTTTTTTCGACTAACTCCTCAACGCTGTGTTCATTCCCAACCGGTTCTACACACGTTCCTAATGACAAACCGACTTCTCTTGCATTTCTAAATGTCTCCAGCCTTGTTTCAACCTGGATGTTCGTATCTTTTCCTTCGCCCAGTCGAACAGCATGATAAATGCCAGAGAACCCGGTATCTTTCAATTTTCTTGCCTGTTCTTTGGTGAAATCACCGACATTTGCAACAAGTATTGTTTCTGAATGAAGAGATTTTCTGATTTCCTGGGAAATATCGATAAACTTTTCAAATGGATAATCCGCTGTGCTCATAACAAAAACAGCATTTGCTCCATCGGTTTCGAACTGCTGTGCTTTTTGAACAGCTTCATCGACCGAAATCTCAATCTTTTCAGTGAAAACCTTATTTCTGACTGCGAAAGAACAGAAAGCACAGTTCTTGGGACATGGGGCTATATTTAATCCCACCTGTGCATGAACTTCAGCTAACCCGCTGCTTGCTGACTCGCTCTTTTTTCGGGATGCTGCAATGATCATCGCCGATTCTTCAGAGAACAGGGGAACCTTAAATAATAAAGCAATCTCTTCTTTGGTGAGCATGTTTCTGTCTAACGATTTCGTGATGATGTCCTTTACCAACTTGAACTACCTCCTTGAAATTGTTTCTTCTTTTTGAGCAGAAAGTACAACAAAAAGGCCCTCTCCGTATCCATCTCTTATAGGCTCCAAAGCGGTTATTTCCTCTGGTTTATGAAAGATTGTTTGTAGAATATGAAAATGCTGTCTCACATCTAAACCGTCAAGGATTACCGTTACTCATACCATCTTCTATCTCATTCAAGGTTTTCATTTCAAATCATTTATGTTTATTACTTTTCCTGCGCCTACATGGATAGAATTTTCACCATATACTCTTTGGAACAATTGTTTTGCATTATCTCCTGTACAATGACAGGGACCGACATATCGGACACCCAATTTCCTAATATTTGAGACAATCTTTTCCATTTTAGTTTCGGCTCCTAAATGAAAACCACCAATTACCAATAATATTTCATCCTTAATAATGTCTTTTGCCTTTTTTATTATTGTTACAATGCCTGGATGCGCACATCCGGTTATCACTACTGAACCTCTGTTCGTATGGACAATCAAGGATTGCTCTTTTATCGATTTCCCTAATTCACCGGTAGAAAAAACATCCTTGCAGATTCTAACAGGTTTTCCGGCTTCAAATATTTTTGTTCCAAATTTCTTAATATCATCTTTATATCGTTTGGAAAAAGATTCTAACAGAAAAACAGTAACAGCAGGGTTATTTTCAATAATTCCATATAATCCACCTATATGATCCCAATGCATATGGGAAAGAAAAATCAAATCAATATCTCCAGGATCGATTTTCAAACACTTTATATTCCTCAAAAGTAAAAAAGGGTTACTGCCGGTATCAAAAAGTATAGTTTTCTCAGTTCCCTCTATAAAACAGGAAAAACCCCATGAGGCGTCTAATCCTGCCTTATAAGAGTTATTGTCATATATGACTGTTATTTTCATATTCAAGATTGCATACCTTTCAGACTTCATACCTCCCATTTTATCGCCCCAAAGGGCATGAATAATATTTTTTCTCCTTATATTGCCTTTCTTTAAGCTTACCTGCTTCTTTCAGACTATTCACCCATTGTTCAGCATTTACCTCTGAGATTCCAATGACATTTGTTATATCGATTATCACCACGCACGCGTGGGGTCAAGTCTTGTTTCTTGCATTCTGCATTTTCCAATCACTTAATTCCCCCTCTCATCAACCTCACTGCCCCTCATTATCCAGATTCTTCTCAAACGACTGAGTAACGAGATACATTACATCGTCAAGTTGCTCCGCTGAACTGAGGCCGTCCTCCACGTCTCCATTACCCCAGCTGCCAAGATTCGTCACATCCTTGCACAGACCCTTCGGGTCGTCCATCTCGCTGAAACGCATATTGATAGAGAGCCTCAACCTGCTTTTCTGGGGCACAACATCAACAAAGTTCGTTGAGGATTTGTACGCTATATAAAGCTTCAGGATTTCCTCGGTTACGGAAGAATCGAGATTCAAGACCCGCTCTCTGAATTGATTAAAAAGCTCCAGCATCTCGCGGAGCTTCACAAACGTCCGTATGATCTGGACATTTACCTCAATTGCCAGATCGCTGTTCAACACACTTGAGAGCATAGAAACGCCCTGCTCGGTAAAAGCATAGGGTAAGTATTTTCGATGTCTTCCCCTGCCGCTTTTTAAGGTCGCAAAATGCGACCTTAGAGATTCCGCTTCTTCCTCTGTAAGCTGAAACATGAAATCATCCGGAAATCGCTTTAGATTCCTGTGAACCTGTTCATTGAGTCGCTTCGTTTCCACGCCGTAAAGTTCGGCAAGATCGCTGTCAAGCATGACCTTGTGGCCTCGAATCAGATAGATTTTTTCTCGATTATTTCGACGGGAATAAGTTCTTTCATCTACCCGCCTTGAATACGATGGGAATAATGAACTGCTTCGGCCCCTTCAGGAAGTTCATCAAATTAACGGCTTGGGCTATCACTGTCTATCCGACCTCTTCGAGTCAAAAAAGTGCTTAATGATAATTCGTTATGCCTATGGAAGACAAGGATTATTTTCTGTTGTGTCAAGACGGCATCGTCCCACGCCGCGCCAAAGAGAATGGAGGTTTATGCTGTGGGCGCCGTTCTCGGCACGACTGTCGGTTTGTGCCGGAAAACCGCACAAGTTGCATGTCACGCTACCTGAGGGTTTTCAGGTGTATTTAAAATTTCGGATGATGTGTCTGCCCTGTCAACTTTAGGGAGAAAGTGAGACACATTTTGAATACCTCAGATTCTCTCTTTCTTTGTGTTAGCCGTAATAAGAGCTTATTCCTTACAGGGTGAAGTCTTGCATCTACTGCTGCCGGGAACACACTCCTTAATCCCCTCTTGATAGAGGGGAAAAGTAATTATCTTAATCCCATTATCCGGATTCACAGGAAGGCGTCTCACAGGGTGTTTTGCTGCCACAGCAGGTTTCGCTCTTCCCGCAGCGCGGCTGAAGAGGGGGTTCGGAACCGGGGCTCTTTAAAATAAAGCCGCTTCCTCCTGAAATGATCCTCCGTACAGTTCCCTTGCATTCAGGACATATTTCAATCGGAAGATCGCGCATCGACTGGTTTATCTCGAATCGCCTGCCGCAGTCATCACAAAGATATTCATAGATCGGCACTTTATTTTCTCTCCTTCTCTTTGTTCAGGTTTAAAAGAGGGCCTATGACGGATTCAAACGCCTTCGCTGTTTCAGAGTCGGAAACATATTGTAAGAAAGGTCTTCCGCTATCACTGTGTTCGACTATTTTCGCGTCGATCGGTATCCTTCCCAAAAAAGGGACTTCCATTTCCGAAGCCATTTTTTCTCCCCCGCCCGTTTTGAAAATATCAGTAGACATACCGCAATGCGGACAGACAAAACCGCTCATATTTTCTATTACGCCGATAATAGGCACCTCAACGTGACGGCAGAAAGAAATTGATTTCCTGACATCGTTGAGCGCAACATCCTGAGGAGTGGTCACAATAACGGCGCCATCTGCTCCTTCAAGGAGCTGGGCTATCGAAATGAGTTCGTCTCCGGTCCCAGGCGGGCAATCAATAATAAGATAATCGAGATCTCCCCATCTGACATCGGTCAAAAACTGCCTGATGATGCTGTGCTTGAGCGGCGCCCTCCATATGACCGCATCTTTCTTGTCGCGGATCAGGAATCCGATAGACATGACTTTCAGATTATTGCTGTATTCAACAGGCATCATTCCTTCCTCAGACTGTTTCAGCGGTGTCCCTTCAAGCCCGACCATCTTCGGGATACTCGGTCCGTGGATATCAATGTCCATGAGTCCGACCTGTTTCCCTTTCAGGGAAAGACCGACAGCGATATTCGCGGCAATAGAACTCTTGCCTACTCCGCCTTTACCTGACATGACCATTATCTTATGGTCTACATCGCAAAGGTTTTGCTCAAGCATAAGCTTCTCTTTAAGTTCCTCGATATCATCCTTGCTGATACGTTTTTTTGACGAACAAATGTTCGCGGCTTCTTTTCCTTCACTAACGTTGTCCATTGCATAGCTCCTTACTATTTATTTTTATATCCTTCAGCAGGCTCAAGGCATATTGATAATACACTACCGCCCTTGAGGGGAGGTGATAGAGGAGGGGGAAAACTGAACAACCGGTCCTCTATCCCTCGTTTCTCCATCAAGGGGGAGGTACTAAATGGGATCCCTGCGACAGGAATACAGGGAATCACATATGTATCTCTCCGAATAAAGCAAAAAAAATACCAGATGGGGATTAAGCGAAATAAGCCAACTAAATCAAAAGGTTAAGTTGACGAAACAATTTTAAGCTGAGTAATATACTGCTAAAATGCAATGTCTTGCAAAGAGACAATGCAGGATTGCAATATAAAATTATTACGTGTCCGTTATGCCAAGCCGTTTCATTTTCCTCCAGAGCGTGCTTGAATCTATCCCCAGTTCTCTGGCCGTTTGACCACGGTGACCATGGTTCCTCTTTAACGTGTCCCTGACGATTTCTGCTTCGGATTCCTTGAAACGGCCTCGCAACGAGATATTATTTTCGGAGGTTTTTGGTACTGTTACCGCATCTCGAAATTCCACGGGCAGATGCCCGCTTCCGATCTCCCCGCTCCGGCACATAACAAAAGCATGCTCCAAAAGATTTTCAAGCTCCCTGATATTACCAGGGAAATCATAGGTCATAAAAAGCTGTAGTGCACTGTCCGAGATTCCCGTTATATTCCTGCCTTTTTTCAGGTTCAATTTTTTTATCACGTGCTCAACAAGGAGAGGGATGTCCTCTTTCCTGCCCCGAAGTGGCGGGAGTTCCAATTTTACGATATTGAGGCGATAGAAAAGATCTTCTCTGAATTTTTCCTGGGTAATCATCGACTGAAGATTCTTATTTGTGGCCGCAATGATACGCACATTTGCTTTTACAGGGCTTATAGCGCCCAGGGGTTCATACTCTTTCTCCTGCAGGACACGGAGAAGCTTGGCCTGAAGGAAAAGCGGGAGGTCCCCGATTTCATCTAAAAAAATAGTGCCACCTTCAGCAATAGCAAAGCGACCCGGCTTATCTTTTCTGGCATCGGTAAAAGCGCCTTTTTTATATCCAAAGAGTTCTGATTCCAGGAGGTTGTCAGGCAGTGCTCCGCAATTTATTGCGACAAACGGGAACTTTTTCCGTCTGCTGAGATTATGGATTGCCCTGGCAAAAAGTTCTTTGCCGGTGCCGCTTTCTCCATGAATCAGGACAGTGCTTTCACTCTCAGCAATGTCCTGAAGGATATCGAAAATCTCCTGGATTTTATGATTCTTGCTGATAATATCATCGACTGAATATTGACGTGAGATTTCTTTTTTCAGAGCCTCCAACGCTGAGAGATCCCTGAATGTCTCCACCCCGCCTATAATGTTGCGTCTTTCGTCTTTCAAGACAGCGGTGCTGATGGAGACCGGAATAACTTTTCCTTCATGGTTAAGGATATTCACCGTCCGGTCTATGATCTCTTTGCCGGTCTTCAGCGTCTCTCGCAACGCACACGCCGTCTGACAAATATTGGCGTGAAAAACATCAAAGCATTTCTGGCCGATCGCCTTTTGGAAAGTTATGCCTGTTATTCGCTCGGCAGCCCGGTTAAAAGAGGTTATATTCCAATCTCCGTCAACAGTAAACACCCCGTCTGCAATACTGTCCAAAATAATTTTTGTCGTAATTGACTGAATCATGTTCCTTTATTTGAGTTCTGTTGAACCGTATCTTTTGTTCTTCCAAACCTTTCATCCGCTTTTGCCGATTGTACGTTATCTGCCTTGTGAGCGAGCCACCCTGTCCGCACGTCTTTTCTATCATCGAATTCCGGCACATAAGGCTTTATATCCAGCAGAGGCGTACCATCTGCGATATCCACATCTTCAATGAAAAGCATGCACCCCTCCACCCTTGTCAGTCTGACTACGGATACGCCTATAGAATTTGGCCGTCTCGGCGCCCTTGTCGAAAAAACACCGCGTAGCGTGTCATCCAGGAAAGGTTTCACCAAGAGAGAATATGCGCCGGAGAGGTGGAAATGATAAATGAGGATAATATGAGAAAAGCCTTCGATATCTCTGAGGCCATCAATATAGTCTGGTTCAATTTCTATAGTTCCCGCAACACCCTTGGCGCCTGCCGGCTGGATGGGCATACCACGCACATCCTTGAACGGGGAATGAATAATGCCTATCGGCTTAAAATAGGTAGCATCAGGTTTGCATTTGATACAGCTATATTTCTTCGGTCTTGGCATTGGTTAATTATAGGCATATGCCCATAATTAAGTCAAGCGAGATTTAAGGAAGATTTCTGCCATCTCCCTGAGAGTTATAGAATCGTCGTGCCGGATTATTTATAATAGGATTCAAAGGATAACTGATCACATGGGAGGAATAAAAATGGTGCCGGATGATTTGGCAGGACTGAGAAAGCTCTATATGGGATTCATCTCATCAAGGGTTATATTAACAGCAAATAACCTCAGGATATTTGACAACCTAAAAAAGGCATCATCTGCAACGGAGATTGCAAGAAAGCTGAGAATTGACTTGCGGGCAACAGAGATACTGCTTGATGCTCTTACGGGTATCGGACTCGTCAGTAAGAGCAGAATGGGCAGGTACCGGAATGCTCCGGTAAGCAATCGCTATCTGGTAAAAGGTTCCCATCTTTACCAGGGAGATATCGTCAAACATGCTTCTACCATGTGGCAGAACTTTTCTGCTTTGGATGAAGTGGTCAGGAGAGGCGGCCCTGCACGGCGTGGTTTTGATCACGAGTCATTCATCATGGGGATGCATAACCTCACTGTACTCCGCACGGAAAGTCTATCCAAAGCATTAGGACTTAAAGGTGTAAAAACAATGCTTGACCTGGGAGGAGGACCGGGCACGAACGCTATTGCCATGGCAAGGAAAGGGGTAAAATCAACCGTCTTTGACCTTCCTGAGACAATTAAAATTGCCAAAAAAGTCGCCCGTCGTGAGGGCGTGAGAGGGATCAGATTCATTGCCGGCGACTTTCATGTTGACAGCATTGGTTCCGGGTATGATCTGATTCTGTTGAGCCAGATCTTCCATGCCTTTTCCGCAGAAGAGAACATCGCTCTCCTTCGTAAATGTAAAACAGCTATTAATCCTGGTGGCAGGGTTGTGGTTCAGGAATTCCCCATCAACGAGACAAGGACAACTCCGCCCCATAGCGCACTATTTTCAGTAAACATGCTTGTAGGAACAGAAAAAGGACGGTGTTATAGTCCCAGAGAGATAAAACGCTGGTTGGCAGAAACAGGGTTTAAGAATATTGTTATAAAGTATCTACCGGAGACAGTTCTCATTATGGGAGAACGAAAAGAATAGAGTACCTTTCATAAGTATTAGGCAACACTCCTTCCTGAAATGTTGATGTTTGAATCCTGCCTTAAAATACCTCATTACAAATGGAAATCAATAAGATAAGGTTTCCTGTGGTCTTCATTCTATTTCATTGACAAAGGCATCCTTGTGTGCTTTAATTTACAAAGTTTTTGTGCATTGCACAAATTATGTAATTTTGATAAATCTTGCAAAAAAGAAAGGAGAGTAAAGAAATGAAAGTAGCGGTTAGACTGGCAATTTTAGTTGCAGCCTTGTTATTAGTCACTAATATGGCATTTGCTAAATGTTCAATTGATCAATTGATTTGCTATGACATTATTGCAACTGATGAATATGGCAATACGGACAGTGATTACTGGGAAGTGTGTCTTAACAATGACGGTACTGGTTCATTGTATAGTGACAATGCAGAGACCTCCTATGATCTTTATTTATTCGGTGGCGGTCCTGGATGGTTTAATACGAGCGGGTATCCCGGATTTGTTAATGGAAATCCCAGATGGACGACATGGATAGCCCGTGGCGAAGATGAATCCGGTTTCTTACAACCCATAGGCGAAGGATTGATGCTCACAGGTGAAGGAGTACGCACTGAAAACACCAGATACACAGTTCAAGGGATGAAAGTTCCTTGTATTATAGAGCCTATAGATTGATTTAAGGCCTTATTTATTTACTAACGAATAAGAAGGGGCTTGGAATAACCAAGCCCTTTTTTACTGGTTTTCTTGCTTCCTGAATCCCTGCAAGAATGAAGATTATAAGCGGGAATTCGCAATATTGCTGTATAAAACGATTCTCTCTGCTTGTAGGTGCACATAGCAAAAATACCCTATTTACTCCGGGGCGTAATATTTATCAGGACAATAAGCTTTATCTGTGCAACATTTCTTCCTTGTTTATTCCAGTCAAGATATTTTTATATATTTTAAAAAGTTTTTAGGACTCTTCTCGTAGGCGGATATCCCCCATCTTTAATATGACATCCTACCCAACCCTTGTAATTTGAAAGTCGTATTAAACGCTTTTACCTTGCTTAATTGGAGTTAGAATGTCGACGGGGAGTTATGTATTCTGAACACGAA
>JBAQLU010000201.1:0-1678 GCA_049302065.1 Thermodesulfovibrionales bacterium | reverse complement strand
CGGCGATTTTGGGAGCGGCTTTGCACATGGCGCAGCTTCAGCAGCAACTGCGTATGCATGTAATGAGAAGATTTTAGAATTAGGAAATAATAAGCAACAGCAGCAGCAAAATGAAAAAAATTCTAAGGCGCTAAATCTAGATGCAGGAGGAGAAAAAACTTTCAATAGGGTCTTAAAATCCGGATTTTTTGGATTTTTGGGGTATGTTAAGGCTGGATTGTCCTGTGCAACAGGAGGTGTAATGCTCTATGGCGCTGCACAAACAGGAAATCCATGGCTTTTTACTTTAGTACTTGGAGAGTCTACGCCCGTGTGGGCTGCATGTGGTTTAGGTGCGATGGATACATATCAGACGGTTCAAGATATTTGGGCAGAGCCATGAGAGAAATAAAAATGTACAAAACTGCAAGCATATTAATTTTATTACTGTGGGGCACAGTGAACTTCGTTTTGGTATATACAGGGAATTTCTATATTCTTGGGGGAAGCGCTGCTTTATTTTATTGCATCCCAATATTACTTTTACTATTGATTAAGTACAACCATTACCAGAAATCAATATTACAGGTCATTTTGTTAAGCATAGGGCTTATCACTTTAAACCTCTACGGATATTATGCCAAGCTTTTCCATTTGAAGCTGCATGTGGCAGTCAGTGTTATAATTGCATACTTTCCATTCATTCTTGTCATTGCGCCATTTCTAACTCTACTGAATGTGATTTTGAAATCTGATCCGGATGTTGAAGACGATAATGAAAGAAAGAATCTTGCAAATTTGAGAACAATGAATGCTTTAATCACCGTATCCTTTCTACCATTTGGCATTCTGATATTCGTGAATTTGTCAAATAGAGAAACATCCGAAGTGATAAAAGCATTATATATATATCTTGGAAGCATGATATTGTCTTTAGTTTTTTTGAATTTGGTTTGGAGGAAGGCAAAAAACCATGAAGTACATTACTTCTTAAAAATCAGCGAGAAGATTTTTTTGGATAATGAAAAGGTGAAAAAATGGATTATCATAGGCTTTCCCTTATTTATCATGAGTTCTCTATTTTTTGAAGTTAATAGAGGTATGTGGTTTTTATGGATAGAATGTTTAATACTGATTGCTCTCATGATAATTTTCTTATGGAAATTTTACAAACATACGTTTACTGTGAAAATTGAAGTCGGTCAAACGTCAAGCTTTACAGTTCCTCAGGTTATAAGCATTAAATTTTTCATAATATACGTCCTTGGATTAACTACTCTGTTTTTATGGGTTTTTCTGATGGAGAAACTATTGGGAGCTATATTAGCGCACTGAAGAAGAAAATGGATTTGTGTAGAAAAACAAATGGGACGTTCTTAACTAATTAAACAAAAGAGTTTTTAATTATATGATAGGGATCATATACATACTGGAAAGACTACTACGGGACGAATAAACCTCATGCGGTATATAAAACAGGGTCAACCACCTATAATTATGACGCAAACGGCAACATGACAACAAGAGCAGGGGTAAACATAACCTATAATTATGACAATATGCCCACATCTGTCGGTTCAACAACATTCGTTTACGACTACAGCGGACAGAGGGTAAAGAAGGGATCAACGGTTTACATCGGCAAACTCTACGAATGCACATACAGTACCTGCACCAAGTATTTCTTTGCAGGGAGCAA
>JBAQLU010000200.1:0-2812 GCA_049302065.1 Thermodesulfovibrionales bacterium | reverse complement strand
CGGTAAAATCCTCCGCCTTATGCCAGACTATCGGTGGCTGCCCCATCATCGAGCGCGGCTCGGACTTCATCAATTCCTGAAATATCGGCAGGGATTCCGGGACGGGCAGAGGCGTTCGGATCGTCCGGTATTTGGTTTGAACCTTGGGCACGTTGACGGGGGTCAAATCATAAGCTGCCATGGCATCTCCTCAGGGGGTTGCACCTCAAGACTTCGGTTCTACATGCGGCCGGTCGCCGTAAACGATCTTAACCGGAGCGCCGTCACTCAGGATGGACATCCGCGCGGCCTCCACGACCAGCTCATTGATGAAACTGTTGGAGGGTGTGGCAATAATGCCTTTGTCGTCCACTTCCGCAATCATCTGCCGGCGCCGCAAGAGAGCGGATTCCGCGGGGAGTTCGGCGGTCTCGTTTTCTATCCGGCAAATCGTGCTGATAATCGCCGCCACTGAGTCGTAGCCGTAACCCACGGGCTTGAAACCGGCGCCCTCCCACGGCACCAGCCGGTAGAAATCGGGACTCACATAGTTATACTGAGACCCGCCGCAGCCCAGGCCCTCTAGATAACAGTGGGCGACGCCACGGTATTGGTCGTCGTGGTCGATCAAGGCATTCTTGCCGTCGCCTTCGCAGTACATCACCAAGCCTTGATCATTGCTGCCCGCCCCGGCATCCGGGTAGCCCAAGCCGTTCATGACCGAGAGTAACGCGCCGCTTTCGAATATGACGCGGCCGTGCGACCACAGGAAGGCGGGGTTCCCGTTGGGAAACCGGCCTTTGATCCCCAGGACCGACACTTCCACCGGCTTCAACCCGGTGATGAAATAGACCAGGTCCACATAATGACAACCGATATAGGTGAAAGGGTCGGTCCGTTCGGGCGTAAACCAATTTTGAAAGTTAGAACAACGGTAATAGTACGGCTCAATCAGCTTTGCTTCCCCCATGACAAACGCTCCAAAGTGCCCGAGGGCATAACTCCGCTTGGCTACCAGCGAGCGCCGATCAAACCGCTTGTGATACTCAATGCCGATGAAAAGGCCCTTCTGCCGGGCGAACTTCTCAATCTCGACAGAGTGTTGATGCTTGAGAACCAGAGGCTTCACACACAAGACATGCTGGTCGCGCTCGAGGGCCTTCCTGACGACTTCATAGTGGAGATGGTCAGGCATGGCCACGACCACGATATTCCGGGGCGGCATCGCGCCGATGACTTCCTTGTAAAGGGCAGGAAAGTCTTTGTCCGGCGTCTCCGCCAGCGCCGGGTACGGGGTGAAATCCTGCCCAGGAAACGCTTGCAGGAGATCCGGATTCTCCTTCAGGGCCCGGAGCGGCGGAGTATTCAAAGCACAGATATGGATAGGGCCGACGGCGCCCGTTCTCTGCAGATGGTAGAGCGAGGGCAGGAGTAGATCGTTGGTGATCATTCCGCCGCCCACGATGGTGACGTCCAGCTTTTTCATGTTGGGTCCCCCCGTATCTCCCCTTACGCGCAGCCAGGAAAACGTGCTTTTGCCGGAAACGGCCGTCTTGCAGCTTCAGTCTGGAGGAGAAATCCTACGCTTCGTGTTGGAGGCTGTCAAATTTGCGCCGCCCCGCCCGTTAGCTGTCGGGCACAGCCTTTCGCGCCGCTGACCGATCGTGAGTTCGTGCCGTCAAGAAGTCCGAGCCTACAGCAGGCATCCTCCCGAACGTTAACGTGACCTTAAACCCTGCTTAACCTTTCCTTAACATGAAGTGGCTACGCTGAAGCTGGGTTATGATGGCGTCCTGGGTTTCCTTAGCTCCGGAGGCTTGGTTCGGTCTGGCGCTGCTGCTGGCGATCATTGCTGCCATTGCGGGTGTGACATTGGGTCGCAGCGCGAATCCCCGGATGGAGTTTTTCCTCAGTCTTATGAGCGATTTCCCAGCGGGTGATAACAACGGAGCGGTCTTTCGCACGAGACTCGACAAAGGGACCCGATGACGATGTTCTGGTTTGCCATCGCGCTTATTCTGGTTGCCTTGACGTTCGACTTCCTCAATGGCTTCCACGACGCCGCGAACTCTATCGCCACCGTAGTCTCAACGCGTGTCCTTTCCCCGCGAGTAGCCGTAATTTGGGCAGCGTTCTTCAATTTTGTTGCAGCCTTCACTTTTGGCACGGCTGTCGCGAAGACGATCGGCCAGGGAATGATTGACTTGCACCACGTCAACCTTTACGTGATCCTGGCTGGTCTGCTGGGCGCGATCTTTTGGAACATCTTTACGTGGTACTACGGTTTGCCGGTGAGTTCGTCCCATGCGTTGATCGGCGGTTACGCGGGAGCCGCCATCGCGAAGGCCGGGTGGGGCGTGATCATCCTCAGCGGATGGACCAAAACCCTGCTCTTCATCATCTTGTCGCCGGCGATTGGGGTGGTGCTGGGCTCAGGGCTAATGATTTCCGTTTACTGGATATTTCGCCATTGGGCCCCCCAGCGCCTGGACCGGTATTTCCGCAAGCTTCAGTTGTTGTCCGCTGCGGCTTTCAGCCTGGGTCACGGCACCAATGACGCCCAGAAGACGATGGGCATCATCGCCAGCGTGCTCGTCACGGCTGGGTTACTTGACCACTTTTACGTCCCCTTCTGGGTGGTGTTAATGGCCCATGCTGCCATCGCGCTGGGGACGTTGGCGGGAGGATGGCGGATCGTCAAGACCATGGGGATGGGAATCACCAAGCTCAAACCCGTGGGCGGGTTCTGCGCTGAAACCGCCGCCGCGGCGAGCCTTCTAGGGAACGCCTTGGCGGGCATCCCCGTGTCCACTACCCATACGATCGCCGGGGC
>JBAQLU010000199.1:0-3716 GCA_049302065.1 Thermodesulfovibrionales bacterium | reverse complement strand
CTGAGATACAGGCAAAGGCAGCAGAACTGAATCATAACCCCACAAAGATCTATAACTGGGTAAGAAACAACATCGAATATGTCCCTACCTATGGCTCTATCCAGGGAGCAAATATGTGCCTGCAGACAAAGCTGTGCAATGACTTTGATACAGCTTCATTATTAATAGCCCTTCTTCGTGCCTCAGAAATCCATGCGAGATATGTATATGGAACGATAGAACTACCAATCGAAAAGGTAAAGAACTGGATTGGAGGGTTTACGGATGCCAACGCAGCATTAACTCTTATTGCCTCGGGTCGTATACCCCTCAAGGGACTAACTTCTGGAGGAAAGATAGTTAGTGTTCAAATGGAGCATGTTTGGGTTGAAGCATATATTCCTTATGGCAATTATAGAGGCACGATGATAGACCAGAGTATAAAAAGCTGGATATCAATGGATGGAAGTTATAAACAATATGAATATACAGCAGGAATGGACATAGCTAAAAACATTCCATTCAATAAATCATCTTATCTCAGCAAGTTTAATGACATCCCTCCCGTTGAATTTTATTTTCAACAAATACAGAGTTATTTAGATACAAATTTCCCAGGAAAAACTATTGAAGATCTTAAAAGAACTAAAAAGATAATAGAAGAAAATCTTGAGCTTTTATCCCCTACTTTGCCATATAAGACGATAGTTAAACTTGCCACTTTATCAGGATTAACAGATAGTTATCACTACAAAGTAGGAATCATTATACCAGATATATTTGGTGTCGGCCTTACATACCAGGTATCAATCTCTGAAATTATGGGCAAGCGAGTCACAATTTCCTATGTCCCATCCACTTCAGCAGATGAACAGCTTATAAAACAGTATGGTGGATTTTACAATGTCCCAGCTTACCTTCTTAGGGTTAAACCAGCAGTTAAAATTGAAGGCAATATTGTTGCGTTAGGAGATGAGATCGCAGTTGGGACAGAGCAAGAGTTAAATGTGACTCTTGTTTATCCAGCTAATAAAAAGGCAGATATGGTTACCCATAATATTAAAGCAGGAGGATATTATGCATTGGGACTTGTCTCTAAGGGAATAAAGGAAGACCTGATCGAACAAAGGTTTGAAAAGTATAAGGAAACCGTAATTGTGGATTATCCAGACCCATATAACGATCCCTTCCTTGGAGAAATCCTTAACATGACTATACTGAGATATTTCTATAATATTGATGAGTCTAAATCTCAATTTGCGGAGGTTGTTCACTATTCTTATTCCAAAGATATATCAGAGGGTATTGCGGGTAAAAATATAGATGTGAGTTATATATATGGTGTTCCTTACAAAATAGTTCCTTCAACATATTGGGTAGATATCCAAAGAGAAGTATCCCTTCTTTTGCCTATTGATGGTGATAATGGAAAAAGAATAGAAATAATAAATCTACTTGGGCTGACAAGTTCTGTTTTAGAAAATCAGACATTGGAACGGATGATGAGTATCGAGTCTATTTCTGCAGTTAAAGCTATACAGATAGCAAATGATAGAGGCATTCCAATCCATTATATTGATCAGGGTAATCTTACACAAGAACTGGCAGTTATGTCTGTTTCAGAAGATGTGAAAACTTTCATTAGAAATACTGTAAATCAAGGGAAAATCGTAACAGTACCTGAAACCAACTTACAGTATAATCTCTGGTACGGCGTTGGATGGATTGTTGAGGATCCTGCAACTGGTGCAGGGGCGTATCTTATATCTGGTTATTTAATGGGAGGAGAGTCAACAAAACCTAACCCTGGTACTGATCCCGACCCTAATTGTACTTTTTTGGATGTTTATTTAGGTGATGACATTTACAGGGCAATTGCCTATGTTGAAAGCAGATGGAGCCAATTCAGGCAGGATGGCACGCCAGAAACAAGCGGATCTGCCTATGGGATTATGCAGATAGAAAGACGCACATGGAAAGGTGCAAAATGGCCGGGGAGAGATACTCTCATTGATTGGGATAATGTACTTAATGATTGGACTTATAATGTGGCACTAGGTCAGGCAATCTATGAATGGAACTTGAATAATGTTGTACCTAAAGATTTGGAAGATGCTGGTATTACTAATCCAACTGAGGAGCAAAAAATGCTTGATGCACTAAGTCGTTATAACATTTTTAAACCTTACTATAAGCCAAAAAGTAATGGGGAAAGAGATAGCCATGTAGGCTGTGATTATGCAGATACTGTGATGAAGGTATACAAAGAAAAGACATGGACAAATATTAAGAAACTGAGATGCAGAAAATAAACTTAATGTTTAGGAGAAACATAATGGGAATGACTTTAAAACGGGTTTTGCTTCTAATTTGGTGTGTTTTAATATTTTGTAGCCAAAATAGTTACGCTGAAGAAATAAAAAATAGAAAAATAGTTGCCTATGTTGGTGGAGTAAATGAATTAGTAAAGATCGATTTAGAAAAATACAAAATCATAAAAAGCCTCAGATTCCCTGGAGGAGGACATATTGTTTTTGGATTGGATATAAGTCCAGATGGTAAAGAAATATACGTCACTGGCGATATGTTTTCATCACCAATGATTGTTGTAGATTCCAGAACATTAGAGATTACCAAGTCAGCAAATGAGGAGGGATTTAAAGACGCAAAGTTAGGGGGTAAGTTTGGGTATTATGAATGTAGGGGTAAACTATCACCTGATGGTCGCAAATTTGCAATTGATTGTGGGACCAGTTATCCTACTCCTTTTGCATTAATGGATATACGAACTTTCAAGGTTGTAACCCAACCTCAAACATTTCATAATAATCCTATATATCAAGCAGTTTTTTCTGATGATAGTAAGCTTCTTTATATCTTAACAGGAATTCAATTTAGGCAAAAAAAGAGAATTTTTGAAGATAAAATAATAGTCCTCAATACTTTTACGGGAAAGATATTAAAACAATCTTTGTTACCAGAATTAAAAAATATTAAATGCGAAACCAACATATCAGAGTATATTGGTGATAGTGCAGATATATTTATAACTTGTAATACCTTTTATGATCATCATAGCACTAGGGATAGGGGACTTCTTAAAGGAGATGAAATATATCCATTTATCTCTGAAAAAGATCGCAAAAAAATCAAATTGATTGAGGTAAAAACTGGAAAAACAATAAATGAAATCCCTATGCCTGATGGCAAAGGTGATTTAAATTTTGCAACCCTTACTCCTGATAAAAAGAAAATCTTAATTGGCAGAGGTGGTTATAGGCATCCAGGTGAATTAACTATCGTAGATGTTAAATCTAAGAAAGTTATTAAAAGGATTATGTTAGAAGGTGGAGCCACTTCCAATGTGGTATTCAGATATGAGTGATTCCACATCAAGAAAGAGAAAAACCACTATTTGTTTTACCTTAATTTTTTTGTTGCTATTATTTTCTTTTTCTCTTTCTTTTGCACAATCATCGGCAATAAGCAAAGGCCTTAGCTGGTTGTCCTCCAATCAAAATGCCGATGGTAGTTTCGGCAATGTGCTTTTGGTAAGGGACACCACCGAGGTTGCTGACACCTTAAGATATTTCGACTCTACAGGAGTTGATTATCAAGAAGCTATGAGCTGGATAGACGGAGTTACTCCTTTTAATAATGACTATCTTAGAGGTGGCCGGGTTTGTTTGGACAGCCTGAAGCGATTCTTAAGTGATAAGCTGCTCTGCCTCATGCCG
>JBAQLU010000198.1:0-16880 GCA_049302065.1 Thermodesulfovibrionales bacterium | reverse complement strand
CTGCAAAGCGTGGGGGGTTGGAGGCATCCAGAAACTCACCGCAGTGTTTACACTTTATCGCGTCGTCTTGAATTTCTTCAGCGCAGAAGGGACACTTTTTCATTATCATATCTCTTGGTCTAACAATGATTATACCGATACCGTATTTTTCGGTTTTATGGCGAAATCATAGCACATCTGAAATGTTATGAAAAGTTAAGAATTAAATAATATCAATATGTTTTATCAGGCGGCATTCGGCATTTTGTGGTAATAAGGACTAAAAACCGTTTCGGTATAAGATAGGATTTTTGTCAACTTCTCATTATTCCCTTTTGTACTCAGCACAATTATGTCATGTCCGGGATGTGCGGAGTTCAGGAAGGAAGCCTCGCCATGTTCAAATCAAAATACTTCGCGAGGTTCTATTAATAACTTGACTCCGTCTATGATATCTGCAATCTTCAATGTGGATAATGACCCAATTTTCTCGACAAGGTCTGTTTTGTCTACTGTCGCAATCTGAGATATATTAACAACGCTATCTTTTGTCAGATTGCCTTCCCCCTTCCTGATTAACACATTCCCTGGTGCTTTTACCCGTTTCAGATTTGACGTTAAAGCACATACGACTACTGAAGCTATCTTGCTCTCATTGAACACGTTGTTTTGGATAACAACGCAGGGATGTCTATAACCTGGCGCCGACCCTTTAGGTTCACCAAAATCAATCCAGAAGATATCTCCTTGCTTTATATTCAACTAAGCTTCCTTCAAAATTCTTTTTGCAAAGTGTCTCTTGCTTTTCTGCCTGAATGCTTTTTCCTCCAAAGACTCCTGTTCGGAGTATGCCATATTAAGCGCAGCCAGGAGTTTCTGAGACTTCAAATTATCCAAGTAATGCTTTACGGCAATAACAAAGACTTCACTTCTGGACCAATTATGGTCCTTTGCTAACCTGTCAACTTCCTTGAAAATATCATCTGGAACAGATATCGCTGTTTTCATACTTTAAGTATGCTAAAATAGTATACCTATGTCAATACCGCACCACGAAGACTTCCTCAATTAGGTAAAAGATTTCCTGAATGTGCAAATATTGTCATAATCTGTCGTCCTGCAATTTTTTATTGTCATAAAATCAGTGTGTTACAAATCTATTTCCTGGCATGGAATATGCTTTATATATTAAAGAAAGTAAATATTATTGTAATTGTAAAAATCACCGTAAGGAGGTGACGAAAATGAAACAGGCTGATCTTGATACTATTAGTGAAATAGTGGCAAGATACGGTTACTCTGAATGGTCACTGGTTGGGTTTGCCCCGACAGGAGATTACAGGATATTTTCGTATTTTACCGATCCATCGATCTTGCCGGTTTTTAAGATTATTCTTATTTCAATGCTGAAAACAGTCGGTGAATATGTTGAAAGGTATCAGGGTGATTATGACAGGAATGTTCATCATGCAGGAACGTGTTGATTGAAAAGGGCTGATTATGAAGAGGGAAGCGAAGAAGAATAAAAACCAATGGTGGGCGAGCCATCAGGGGAGAGCGGTCTGAGGCAGGTAATATGAAGAAAGAGATTTTGGAACAGATGGAAGACATTATTTGCAGAATGAAATGCCCGAAAGATTTTGTATGTTATAAGTCCGGATTTAGGGGACTTTGCATGGCAGAGGATATCGGCTTGGAGTCATTCATAGCGTGTATGAGCAAAGAGTCACAACATTGCGAATTCGCAATCAATTTCGGGGGCCGGTTTTTCTGCAAATGTCCGCTCCGTATCTGTATCAGCAAGAACCTGGAAAACAAAAACTGACTTATGTGTCAGATTACTGTGTGTGCTGGGTAGAATGCCTATTTATTATTTGCGGTGAGTTTATCTATTAGTTTCCCCTCATATTCCGGAAAATCCTCGAAGGTTAATGGTTTTTTACGATGCATGTTCAGTTTTAAAAGCCTGAAATTCAATTCTCTTATCTTCTTCAGCCTTTCTTTATCGTCATCAATCGTATTCATCAAAGAGCACATGTTTACCATTTCATTCCTCATCTCCAGCTCAGGTGGGATGCAGCCGGCATTTTTCAGGAATTTATAAGCCATTCTCAGGTCTTCGGGAATCCATGTCTCATCCTCAAACTGAATTGGTTTCCCCATGTTTTCAAGATTATCGAAATCGCCATTTTGTATGGCTTCGATAATGCGTCTCTCTGCAATTCTATAAAAAGCATCCATATTCAAGAGGTTTTGATGCATATGTGCCTGCCGTCTTTTTATCCAAATGCATTTTTTGGGTTAACTTACCCCGAGCATTCTGTCAAGGGCTATTTTTGCAGGAATCCGTATCTCTTCAGGCACCTTAATTATATAATTGTTTTCCTTCAATGCCCTGAGCAGACTGTTCAACGTTGTCTTTTTCATATTCGGACAGATCATGTCTTTTCTCAAAGGATAAAAGATCTTATCAGGGTTTTCTTTTCTTAACCGGTACATGAGGCCTATTTCAGTACCCACGATGAATTCTTTTTCAGAAGACGCTTTTGCAAACCTCAGCATGCCGGATGTGCTTGTTACATGATCTGCCATCTCAAGCACATCAAGTCTGCATTCCGGGTGTGCCATTACAAGAGCCTTTGGATGTTCTTTCCTTGCCTTTGCAACATTATCGGGGGTAACCCTTTCATGCACGTGGCAGTATCCATCCCATGCGATGACCCTTTTTTTCGTATTTCGCTGGGCCCACATAGAAAGATTTCTGTCAGGAACGGATATGACTGTATCAGCAGGTAAAGACTCAATGACCTTCACTATGTTGGCTGAGGTACAGCATATATAACTCTCTGCTTTTACATCAGCGGTTGTATTTACATAAGCAACAACCGGGACCCCAGGATGTTGGGCCTTTATATCCCTTAAAGCAAATTCTTTCGGGTATATGTATGGTGGTGGATTCCTGAATCCGGGAAAGCTCTTTCTCTCCCAGCGGGGAGAATCGACATGGATCATATCAGCCATAGGGCATCCTGCATCAATCTCTGTGAGCAGGACAGTTTTATCAGGACAGAGGATGGAAGCGCTCTCTGCCATGAAATTAACGCCTGCAAATACAATAATATCGCAGTCTAAAGTTGATGCGGTCCTTGAAAGCTCAAGCGAATCGCCTGTGAAGTCAGCGATTTCCTGAACCTCATCCCTCTGGTAATTATGTGCGAGTATGATCGCACGTCTCTTCTGTTTTAATTCGAGGATCTCTTCCCGGAGAAGGGTCTGATCAGAGGTCATTTAAAATCTGACGGGATTCTTTACAAAGAGAGAAGAATTTGTGAAAAGCACAGTGCCGTCTTCCAGTGTGATTTTATAGATTGCTTCAGATTTTTTTTCATTATAATTTACTTTTGTGGAATATGTCGTTTTACCATTATAGAGTGAAAGCACTTTTTTGACATATTGTCTTGTCTCGGTGATAGGCGGGACATATCCGAATTTTTCAACAGTCTTTGGACCTGCATTATAGGCAGCAAGCGCAAGGGTCAGATCGCCGTTGAATTTTTCGAGGAGGAATTTCAGATATTTTGTGCCGCCTTCGATATTTTCTTCCGGGTCAAACGGGTCACGAACATTCATGTCCATCGCTGTGCCCGGCATAAGTTGCATGAGACCCTTTGCTCCTGCCCGTGAAACAGCCCTGTTGTTCCAGTTAGACTCTGTTTTGATGACAGCCTTAATCAGGGATGGGTCCATGTCGTAATTTGCAGCCTTTTCGTGAACAATGCTGTGGTAATCCGAAGAACCTTCAGAGCTCAACCGGGAAGACCCCGACCGTACAGACTGTATTTTTTCCTGTGGCGCTACTGAGTTATCCTTATTAATCTTATTCGCTTTTTTACCTAAAGGTGCATCTGTGTAGCAAATAACACCATTCTCATCGGTATATTTATATATATCGGCTGAAGCGGCAGATGTGAAGAACACTATAACTATAATGGATATAATATATCTCATTTTTATACTATATCACTAAAATAAAATACTGTCAATAACTTTAAAGTAATCATTTAAATCAGCTATTTAACTTATTTAAAATAAAAGGATAATTATGTATTAGGACAGAGAGATTCCTTCTGCAAATCCTCTAATGATACCTTCCGGGGTCGAGCTGATTTTCCTCACAGGGATACCAAGTGCCTCTTCCATATTATTTAACGTAATATCATCTAAAAATCTGTCTTCATCATTAAGGACTACATCAGGTAAGAGGACTGTTTCATGTCCTTCTATTCTGTCTAAAACGGTTTTGATGACATCCCTGCCTGATAAAAGCCCTGCAACAGTTACTGATGAACCAAAAAATTTATTCTCTACCGGTAATGCATCGATCAGGATGTTTTCCTTCTCCGAGAGTTTTTCCAGGAACTTTTTCAGAAAGGGATAGAATGACACTCCGGTAAACGTAAGAATTTTTTTCTTAAGCTGCCCGATCCTGGGTATCTTGATTTTTTTTGCCTGATGCATGAAGAGTGGTACCATGCCCACACCATTTTCTATCTGATGCAGTTCCCCGTATTCTTTCAGGGGAGGAAAAGAACGCTCTGCCTTCAGATAGAGCTCATCTGCAGCATGAACGATAGCATTCCCATGTTTTTTTAAAAACCTTTTCTGAAACGATTCAATAATTTTTATCGCATCAGCAGCGTCTTCTTTTACGACCGGGCGAATGCCCGGTTTTTTATAGAGGGTAAGACCGACAGGCACAACTGCGACAGACAGGACATAGGGATAAAGGCTGTAAAGATTGCTGATAGTCTGCTGCAGTTCCTTCCCGTCATTATATCCGGGACAGAGTACGATCTGGAGGTTAAAGCGCAACTTGTTCTCTCTTAGAAATTTGAGCTCCTTCATGATATCAGGGGCTTTTGGATTTCCGAGGAGTTTATTTCTCACAACTCTGTTTGTGGAATGTACCGAAATATAGAGGGGACTCAGCCTCTGTTCAATAATGCGTCTTTTGTCTTCCTTGCTGAGATTGGAAAGTGTGACATAATTTCCATACAGGAAGGACATCCTGTAGTCTTCATCTTTTATATAAAGAGATTTTCTCAGCCCTCCCGGAAGCTGTTTGATAAAACAGAAGATACAGTTATTTTTACAGGTCATGACCTTAAAAGGTTTGAAATGCACCCCGAACTCTTTTCTGTCACCTCTGACGATTTGAATATGAATAATTTTTCCCCCACGCTTAACTTCAGTATCAAGGCTATCGTCAGCACTAAAAAACATGAAGTCAACAGGGTCGCGGAGCTTATGTGAATTTATGGATAGGACTGTATCTCCGGGGAGGAGACCTGCTTTTTCAGCCGGGCTGCCTTGCTGGACAGTATCTATCTGAATGCCATGTTCAGCCTGCATGTGTCAGTTTTAATCCCTTGTAAATATAATGAAGTCCGGAGAGTATTGTAATACCTGATGTTGCCCAGAGAAAGAAATAGGGCATATCCGGCAAGATGGGCAGATTGATATCAAAAAGAATATAAGCGATAAGCAGACTCTGTAACCATATTGTAGCCTTGCCAAGTATTGACGGCTGAACATGTGACGTGCCGGTAATGAGATAAAGGAGAAACCATCCTGTAATTATTATTACATCTCTGCTGATCACTGTTATGGCAAGCCATTTCGGTATCCAGCCATATATAGAAAAAACAATGAATGAACTGACAAGCAGGAATTTATCAGCTAACGGATCAAGAAAAGTTCCAAGAGCAGTCTTCTGATTTTTAAGCCTGGCAAAAAGTCCGTCAAATGTATCTGTAAGCGCTGCAGTTATGAACAGGACAAGTGAGTAGTCATAGCGTTTATAAATTATTGAGGTTATAAATATAGGAATGATGATTATCCTTGTTATTGTTAATGCGTTGGGTATGTTCAATACCCCCACGTTTCCCCCCGTTAAGAAAAGTTAAAAGTTATGGAAAATTTAAAGGCAACGCCTGGAGTTTCAATCTCAGCCCAAGCCGGTGATAACATGTATTGTCGATCTCCTTATCGTTATACAATGACATCAATGTCTTCGCATAGCAGCCCTCAACAGCAAAACCATGTTTGTCCGATTCATTCTGAGCAATTGAAAGGCGCCTCTTCGCAAAAGCTTTTTTACCTGTGAGCAAGGAAATTTCTCCAAGCCCGAGTTTGCAATAGATTATACCTCTTGGATCTTTTGTCGTTTTAAATAGAGCCATGGCCTTCATGAGGTGATCTTGAGCGTTTTTCAATTTGCCGACCATCTTATATGTTGTACTTAGACCCCATAGAGTATATGCGTAGCTTACCTTATCACCTATCTTTTTATAGAGCCTTATTGCCTTTGTGAAATAAGCAAAGGCATTCTTATAATCATTCAGCATCCTGTAAGCATTTCCAATGCCGCAATACGAATAGGCCTTACCGAATGTATCTTTGATTCCGGAGAACAGTCTGTTTGCAGCCATATAGTATTTAAGGGACTCTTTAAATAATCCGGCGATACGTGAAGCGCCTCCGAGACCACAGAGACAATATCCTGCGCCCTGTAAGTCTTTAAGAGATTGAAATATTCTGTAGGATTCTTTATAGGTCTTCAGCGCATCTCTTATGTCTCCCTTAATCCTTAAAGCCCCTGCCTCTGCCCACAGGGTAAATGCGATGCCCTGTCTGTCATCTTTTTTCCGGTAGATACGTTTTGATTCACGGATGAGTTGCAGGGCTTTCTTCCATTCGCCCTGCGCCCTTAACGAAAGGCCAAGTCCGACCTTTGCATCAGCAACCTTAACAGAAGATTTGGTTTGCACCGCAATTTTTATTGCATCAGCATAGCTTCTTTCAGCAAGGTCGAAATTGCCTGTCATCCTTAAGGTATCACCCAAAGACATCATGCAATGAAACATCTCTTCCCGGTCCTGCTGCTGTGTGTATACCTGCAACGCCTTCCTGAACAGTCTGAGGGCTTGCTGATAAAGAGATTGTTCCCTTAGCTTTTCTGCTCTGGAAAGGATATTATCTGTTTTTAACAATATCTCTAAATTGTCTGACGATTGTCCCATAATCTTTTGAATGAAAAAAAGCAGACCCCATGACAAGAATGTCTGCACCTGCAGACACAATGTCCAGTGCATTATCGAGCTTAACACCGCCATCAACTTCTATGAGGGTATGAAGTCCTTTTTCACTGATGAGTCTTTTTAAAGTTTTTATCTTGTCTGTAGACATTTGAATAAATCCCTGTCCGCCAAAGCCAGGATTAACTGACATGATAAGGGCCATATCCATATCCGGCAGTATGTGTTCGAGGCTCCATACCGGTGTTGCAGGGTTGAGGGAAACTCCTGCCTTAATGCCGTTTTCCTTTATACAGTGCACAGTCCTGTGCAGATGTGCAGATGCCTCGTAATGAACTGTCAGGTAATCTGCTCCGGCTTTTATGAAATCTTCCAGATATTTATCCGGTTCCTCAATCATGAGATGGACATCGAGCGGCAAAGAGGTTATCGTGCGAATGGCCTCAACGATAAAAGGGCCTATGGTTATATTCGGGACAAAATGACCGTCCATGATATCAATATGGAGCATATCGGCCCCTGCTTCCTCGGCTGCCCTTATCTCTTCACCCAGTTTTAGGAAATTCGCTGAAAGTATTGACGGTGCTATTTTAGCCATATTATTCGTTATTACCTCTAAGAAAACAAGTTATTAAGAAGTGCATAACTAAGACTACATTCCCCCTCACCCTTGCCCTCTCCCTCCAGGGGAGAGGGGACTTGACAATCTCCCTCCCTTGAGGGGAGGGGACAAAGGGGAGGGTGTTAGAATGTGTATCCTTACTTATAGCCGTCTTAATATATAATAAAAGGAAACTCAGGACAGCTTCAAGTAAATTGTGTCCCCTGTCTTTATCTGTTTTCCAGGCTCTGGTTTTTGTGATCCAATCATCTCTCCTGAACCCTCAGTCGACAGCTTCAGGTTTAGTTTTTTAATGAGCAAAGTCGCCTCTTCCAGGGACATGCCCTTGAAATCAGGACAGTGATAGATATATTCATAAGGGCCGAGACTGACAAGCACAGTGATCATATCACTTACCTGCTCTTCAGTCCCCGGTCTCTGAGCTATGATTCTGTCCTTTTCAACAATATCAGAATGCACCATTATCAATCTGGCAATTTTCAATCCTTTCTGCAGCAACATGGATTCGGCATTTGTTATTGTCTCATTTGCTATCATGGGAACATACTTCACCCTTGAACCTTTGCTGATGACAACTTTTATGCCCCTGCGCTCTTTAACCTTTTTGCCTGCCGGCACATCCTGCCTGATGATATTGCCGGTAGCAATGGTAGAATCATAATCTTCACCTTCGATCTTGAGGTAAAGACCCTTATTAGACAGCAGTTTGTTTGATTCCAGCGGGCTTTTCCCATACAGATCAGGCACATCAACTGTACGGCTGAAGCTGAGAGCCTTGAAAGTAAGGTATCCAAAGATTAACCCGAGCAGTATGAATGCAAAAATATAAAGGGGGTACCTGATAAATTTATGCAAATCTTTATTCAATCCCCTGCTCCGAACCAAAGAACTTTATTGCCTCTCTGACCTGTTTCATATCAACGCTGGTATTAAGGCACGGCCCGAACGGCCTTTCATTTGTTATCCCCAATATCGGAAGTGGATAAGTGTCAGCTATACCGCTGCTCAAATCGTTCTCACATGCAACGGCAATAACTGCTTCCGGTTTTATCTCATTTATGATCCTCCTCGCAAGAGAACCGCCGGTAGCAACAAAAAGGGTCAAATGATTTTCTTCCGAGATCTGAATCAGGTCTTTAATCGCACATTTACCGCATCCTTTGCAATTGTTGATGTTATAGGTAAGCCTGACGTCACATTCGTTTATCTGAAGACAGTGAGGCAAGAGGAGGAGTATTTTTTTTGGCCGGGGATTTTCTCCCCTTACAAGTCTATTATTTAAATTAATAATAAGCCTCTGATAGGTCTCTTTTTTGTTTTTTGTGAGAGATCCGGCAAACATAAGAAAAGGATACAGGATCTTAAGTGTAATCCCTCTAACCCACCTGTGATTCATTAAAAAAAGTACCTTCTTTTAATCTTCTTCCCTGCAGGAAGTCTTTAGCAGTCATAAGTCTTTTGCCTTCCGGCTGCAGCTCTATTATCGAGATTAACCCTTCTCCTGTACCAACAATAAGTTGTTCCCCGGCCTTTTCAATCCTGCCGGCAACACCTGTGCCTTCAATATTCTTTACTTTTCTAATTTTAATCCTTTCTTTATTCAAATAACAATGTGCACAGGGCCATGGATACATTCCACGGACAAAGTTGAAAATATCTGCGGCGGTTCCTTCCCAGTTCAACCTGCCATCTTCTTTTTTCAGCGGGGGCGCATAACTTGGACCCCCTTCCTGAAGAGAGGGTTTTAAAACTCCTTCCTTTAATTTTTTAATCGTTTCAATGATGAGAGATGCCCCTGTATCAGCAAGTCTTTTGCTTAAGGTGCCTGCATCATCGTCATCATATATATCTGTCTCTTTCTGTAACAGGATGGCTCCTGTATCCAGTCCTTTATCCATAAGCATAGTGGTCACCCCGGTCTTTTTTTCGCCATTTATTATTGCCCACTGTATAGGAGCGGCCCCCCTGTATTTTGGCAACAATGAGGCATGCACATTTATACAACCGTGCTCAGGGAGGCTGAGAATCTGCAAAGGCAATATTTTTCCATATGCAACAACAATAATAATCTCCGGATTCATGTCTCTCAGTTTATCAAGAAATAAGGGATCTTTTATATTTGCAGGCTGTAAAACCTTAATCCCATTATCGAGGGCCAATTCTTTGACAGGGGGGGGTGAAGACATATGGTCTCTGCCTTTTCTTTTATCAGGCTGTGTTATAACCGCAATGACTTTTTCTGAAAGAAGGAGAGCCTTAAGTGTTGGAAGAGCAAAGAAAGGGGTACCGAAGAATATTATACGCATTGGAATGAACCTGAAACAGGACGTAGCATTATAGCAGAACTAAACGTCATTCCAGCTTGTCTGGAATCTTTTTTTGGAAAGCCGGAATGGAGCATTAAAAGAAGGATTCCGGACAAGCCGGAATGACAAAAAAAGAAAAAAATCATTTTTATTTTTCTGTTTCCTGTAAGAACTTTTTATAACGTCGTTTAAAAAATTCTCTCCTGATGGGGCTCATCCTGTCAATAAAGAGAAGACCGTCGAGATGGTCTATTTCATGCTGAAGCGCCCTGGCGAGAAGACCTGTCCCTTCCAATTCGATATCCTTGCCTTCTCTGCTGATGCCTTTTATAAAAACCTTTTCAGGCCTTTTGATAGATGTCATATATCCGGGGATGCTCAGGCAGCCTTCTTCTGCATCAATCATCCCTTCCTTTTCAACAATGACAGGATTCACCAGCACGATTAATGGCCATTTATCTTCTTTCACGCTCATGTCAATGACACATAGCCTTTTTGAGACACCTACCTGATTTGCTGCCAGACCCAACCCCCTTGCAAAATGCATTGTCTCAATCATGTTGTCGATAAGATGCTGGGTTAGGCTATCTAAATTCTCAACAGGAACAGTTTTTTTCTTTAAAATTTTATCAGGAAATTTATTTATCTCGAGTAAGGCCATTTTTTATTATAAAACACTTATGACCTATTATTAAAATAGTGGGGTATAAAGGGCACTTGATCTGTTGAGGTTTGGTTTATACCAAACTTATTGAAATACGTGAGTAAAATTATGTATCATAAGTTACTTTTTTTCTTATTGTAATTCTTTTCGGAGGTTTTTGGATTAAGAGTATTGACTTCAATTCCAAGGAAGACAGAGAAACTTACCGACACAGCACATCCCATATAATGGCCCATGCTGTAAAGGCACTCTTCCCTGATGCAAAGCTTGCCATAGGTCCTGCTATAGATGAGGGATTCTATTATGATTTTGATATTAACAGGCCTTTTACACCAGAAGACCTTTCTTTAATCGAAAAAAAGATGTCAGAAATCATAAGGCAGAACAGTCCGTTTGTATGCAGGATTGTTTCAAAAAAAGAAGCTGTTGAGCTTTTCAGGAAGATGGGGGAGGATTACAAAGTTGAACTTCTTGGAGAGATACCCGACGAAGAAGTCTCTCTCTATGAAGAAGGTGGATTTGTTGACCTCTGCAGGGGGCCGCATATTGAGTCTGCAGGAATGGTTACTGCGTTCAAGCTTTTGAGCGTTGCAGGTGCATACTGGCGTGGTGACGAAAAAAATAAGATGCTCCAGAGAATTTACGGCATTTCTTTTAGGGATGAGAAGGAATTGAAGAAATATCTTGTGTTTCTCGAAGAGGTCAAAAAGAGGGATCACAGAAGGCTTGGGAAAGAACTCGATCTGTTCAGCACCAGTGACGAAATTGGAGCCGGGCTTATTATCTGGCATCCGAATGGTGCGTTGATACGGAGGTCGATAGAGGATTTCTGGCTTAAAGAACATTACAAGTCCGGGTATAAACTTCTGTATACTCCGCATATAGCCAAGCTGCATTTATGGCAGATAAGCGGGCACCTCGATTTTTACAGGGAGAATATGTATTCTCCGATGGAGATAGATGGGATAGACTATGAAATCAAGCCGATGAACTGCCCTTTTCATATCCATGTATTCAAAAATTCATTAAGGAGTTACAAGAACCTTCCGATACGATATGCTGAATTGGGAACGGTTTACAGATACGAACGATCCGGCGTATTGCACGGTCTTTTACGTGTAAGGGGATTCACGCAGGATGATGCACATATATTCTGCAGAGAGGATCAGATAGAGGAAGAGATATTGAATGTCCTCGATTTTACCCTTTTTGTACTGAAGACCTTTGGTTTTGTTGAGTATGACGTCTACCTTTCAACAAGACCAGAAAAATTTGTCGGGGCACCTGAAAACTGGGAGAAATCAACCAATGCCCTGAAAAGAGCTCTCGAAATAAAAGGCCTCTCATATGAGATAGACCCGGGAGAGGGTGTTTTTTACGGTCCTAAAATAGATATTAAGGTTAAGGACTCTTTAAACAGACCATGGCAATGCAGCACTATTCAGGTCGATTTCAATAACCCTGAAAGGTTTGACATAACATACATAGGCAGTGATGGCAAAGAGCACAGGCCCATAATGGTACACAGGGCTTTGATGGGTTCCCTCGAGAGGTTTTTCGGCATATTGATAGAGCATTATTCGGGTGCATTTCCCATTTGGCTTGCGCCTGTTCAGGTAGAAATTCTTACAATTGCAGAAAGGCATGCAGATTATGCACTGTCATTATCAGAACAGTTAAGGGCAGCAGAGATACGGACCGAATTGAACCTTGACAATGAGAAGATCGGTCATAAAATAAGAAATGCCACTATTATGAAAGTGCCTTATTTGGTTATAATAGGCGATAAAGAAGTTTCAGAAAAAACAGTTACGGTCAGGAAACGGACAGGTGAAAATATAGGCCCGTTCACAATTGAAGATTTTATTGGGATAATAAAGGAAAAGGTAAACAATAAAAGTCTGGAATCATAAACTCAGGAGGTGAGAAGATAAGCAAAGATATCAGAGTTAATGAACAGATAAGGGCTAAGGAAGTCAGATTAATAGATGCTGACGGAAATAAGCATGGGATAGTATCGATTAGTGAGGCATTGAGAATTGCATATGACAGAGGTCTTGATCTGATTGAAGTTGCACCTGACATTGTCCCCCCGGTATGCAAAATACTTGACTTTGGAAAATACAGATACCAGTTAAGTAAAAAACAGACACATAAAAAGACGATCAGCGTAAAGGAAATCAAGATCAGACCACAGATAACAGAATATGACCTTGGACTGAAAGTAAAAAATATAAGACGTTTTCTTGATGATGGCAACAAAGCAAAGATTACCATGTTCTTTAGAGGAAGAGAGGCTATCAGGCCTGAGCTTGGAATGAAGGTATTCGATAAGATAAACCAGTTGCTGACCGGAAAATTCAGTGTAGAGCATGCGCCTAAGCTTGAAGGTAATCGCATAACCATGGTAGTTGGACCGAAAAGTTAGAAGTAAATAAAGCCGGCAGGTTATAACTTAGCCGAAGAAGTCAGCCTCAACCGTATTCAGGTTATTTCACTGCAATTCAGACAGTAAATTTTAGGTAATAGGAATAGCCTAAGAAGCATTGCGGCTTCTGTATAAAGTGCCCACCCTGTGTAGGGAATAAATAAAAAGTTGTACTTTTTTATTTTCAGTGAGTTTTTACTTGTTTATCTTGTATGCATATATTATTATAGCAGACATGAAAGACAAAAAGGCAAGAGAATACCTGAGCCGACTGAGGCAAAAGATACAACAATCAAGGGAGATACGGGGGAGGCATATCGAGAAACTGCTCCACCCGAGGCCGATGATCATTGGTTCTCTTTATGAAGTCTACAAGACGTGCAGCAAGCCTAATTGTTCGTGCAAGGAAGGAAAGAAACATGGGCCGTTTCCGGCCCTTTCGGTATCTATAAAAAGCAAACGGTCTCTCAAGATGGTCAGGAAGGAAGACCAGCCGGCAGTCAGGGAGAAGGCCGAGGCGTATCAAGCGTTTCAGCAGGGGTTGGCCAGGGTGCGAAAACTCAACAAAGAAATAGATTCCATGCTTGAAGAGATCAAGGCGCAAAATTTGGAGGAGTACAAATGAGTGAGGCCGGCGCTCCGATCATTTACGAGGAAAACAGAATCAAGGTCTTAAATGCGCTGAAGGACGGCAGGATAGATTATCTGGACTTGGCAGATTGGACGTTTCAGGACAGGTTTTTTGCCTTTTTATTGGGCCTGAGGTTTTTCGAGATATGCGGCGCAAGCTATCCGACCCCCAGGAAAAAAGAGGAAGTGGCCTTGTGGTTTTTATTGGCCTGCAAGGTTCAGATGAAGTTGCACACTACCGCCGCGTTTGATGAACTGCCGGGGATATTGCGCAGCGGGGCGGTGCTGTCGAGGGTAAAGTTCAATGTAGGAGGCAGCAACGGCGGCTTCAACAATAAGAACAAGAAGGACCGTGCCTGCCCCGTGCATCACGATACGGCGAGGAAGTTCTACAAGGACACCGCCCCTGGGGAGATGAGGCATTGGCACAACACGGATGTGCAAAGGTTCATAAGGCACAACCGGGGCTTTGACAAACACGGCATATTCCTTTTGGACCAGACCCATCTGGTGGTCCCTGAGAATGCCAATTATAAAGACGCGGTAAGGATGCCGGTAGACGAGCACGGCCAGTTGATCGATATGAGCGGGATGACGGCAGAGCAGAAGAAGGCGGTCAGGTATCATCCCTGTTATGCGTTAAGCGAGTTGCTGCATATCGGGAAGGATGAGCGCTCTTTTATTTTTGCGGGTTACCAATTGGGGCCGGGTAATGTAGATGAATTGGAGCAGGGTCTGCCGTTGGTTACTGATTTTGTAGGGGCTGTAGGCAAGGGTGTTATGAAACTGCTGATAGCCGACAGGGGCCTGATCTCCGGGGCCTTTGTCACACATGTAAAAAGCGAGTTGGGTTCGGACGTTCTGATGCCGTTGAGGTCTAATATGGACGCCTTGACGGACCCGGTAAGGATTGCCGAGGCTTTCGGCTATAAATGGACCAAGTACGATGAATACAGCAAATACGGTGTGAAGTACCTTGAAGAGGTAACCGTAGTCGGAGAGGTGAAAATATGGAAGGGCTGCGAGGTGGCTTTGTATGTCTCGCTTATGAGGATTACCGGTTCGGATGGTTCCGTTAGGCACTGGGGGTTATCCTCGACCTTTGAACCTAAAACCGCCAGGGAAGCCTTTGACCTATATGCGCTTCGTACTCAGATTGAAGAACGCCATCGCCAGATAAAGAATTTTTGGCGCATCAACAAATTCACCTCGCCGGATGGGGCCCTTGTAGAAGCCCATGTCTTGTTTACCTTGCTGACCTACAGTCTTGTCCAGCTTTATCTTAATAAAAACCATCTGACGGCTATAGCAAATAAGACGATACAGTCGCTAAGAAGCGAGGAGCAGATGGGAATAAACAGTGTGATAGTTTATTCCGGTGCTTACTTTGCTGTTTTTGATCTGCAGGACTATACAGAGATATTAATAGACCTTAACGAGGAGGCAAGATCGAGACTGCAGAAATGGATAAAGGTATTCAGGCAGCGCGATAAGTTCAAAGGAAGTTAGAATCAAGCCAAAGTCTTTAGAGCGCATTCCATAGCTGTACATCTGTGCAAGGCCGCCTAAGCACGCCCACCCTTAGGCAAAATAGACGTGTGCGCCAAATGAAAGCGCTCCCCATAATTAGCCCCGCAGGCGAATTGCAGAAAACAACAGCGGCGAGGTTTTTCTCATCCATTTCTTTTTTACACTGTCTGGATTGCAACCCGTTTGAATTTGATATAATTGTAAATAGTTTTAATATGGTATTATATGGGGTCAAATCTTCATTTATGACATAACAAGACACAGAATGGGACACAGAATGGTACAAAAGTAATACATCAGTGAGCCAGGAACGGAGAAGGCTTGCTAAATAAATGCAGAAAGACAGGAAGTTGTGGGAACTCATTATCAGAATTGAAGGCTTATGTCATATGTCAAGAATGAAGATTTGACCCCATTTTTTTTGGAAACGAGGAAAATTTTGTTGCACTCATGAACAATAAGGCAATCGATATCGGCGCTGAAGATACAAGGTTCGTTAATTCCAACGGTCTTCCCGGAGACTTCCAATATACGACGGCATATGATTTGGCCAAGACTATGAGATATGCCCTGAAATATCAAACATTAAGAGATATCATTGGAACGCGCGTTACTGATATTACTACAGAGAACGGTGATTCGATCTTTCTAAAAAATACAAACAGACTTTTATGGTCTGAAGAAGATATCCTCGGTGGAAAAACCGGTTACACGCGCAAGGCTATGCACTGCTTTGTATGCGCTGCTGAGCGTAATAACCGGACGGTGATAGTGGCCATTCTCGGAAGCCCGAGCAGGGATAATCTCTGGAAAGAATCTGAAATGCTCATCAGCAAAGGTTTTGAGCTGCTGGAAAATAACGAGGAACCGGTTATTTATACTACATCTACGGATTCTGATTTCTATGCGACAGTTAATGAAAAGAAAATAAACGTAAAGAAAAAAGCTAAACGACATACAAAAATACTTGCAAAAAAGAAATCAGGGTACAGGATGCTTGCAGAGAAAAGAGGGAAAACTTACCTTAAGAGCAAACAATATAAGAAGAATTACAATTTAGTTGCGAAAAGAAGGAGTGAAAAGGCTAAAGGTTAAAAACAGGGAATTTACAATTCATATTTTTCATATATTTATTTAGTAATCTCCCCTTACCCCTCTTTATAAAAGAGGGGTATTTTGCTTCTTTTCAGAATGGTATCCACGTACTGTCTCCCCCTTTTCTAAAGGGGGATTAAGGGGGATTACTAAACGTAATTCTCATTTTTCAACTTTTATAAGAATGAACCTTTTTTTATGTAAAACATTTCCTACTGGGATACTTTAAAATGATATGCACCTTTCCGGACTCTCGGATATAATATGGGCATATGAAATATGTTTTTCCCAGGCCAATGAAGTCAGAGGCTTTTATTCAATCAATAACAAGATGAGATTTCTATTCTACTCATGCATAACCATGCTGTTTTTCATTATAGCCGGCTGTGCGCACTATCCGGTTAGTGAAGAACCCTGCGGCAGAGACCGCAGGGCGTCAAAGTCAAAATTCAAACAGCCTAAGCTGCTCAATATCTTTTTCTCTCCCCTGACTTCTTATGTATTTCTCAATTACTTCTTTACTCCCTTT
>JBAQLU010000197.1:0-4892 GCA_049302065.1 Thermodesulfovibrionales bacterium | reverse complement strand
GTCTGCAGGCACATATTTGCTCCCTGGATAGAGCCATAGGTAGGGACATATTCGATGTTGTTTCTTACCCAGTTATAGATCTTTGTGGGGTTATGATTCAGTTCTGCTGCCTTTGCCTGTATCTCAGGAGTGAACTGAACTTCAATGGTCTGTGCCAGATCGGCAGAGGTTGGCGGATTAGAAGCCTGGGCATAGAGCACAGGGCTTTGAGCATAGAGCGTAGAGTCTCGAGACAAGAGACCATTTAATGAACTATTGGATGCGACAAGGATTGGTTTTTGCCTTTTGCTCTTTGCTACCTTCTCTTTGCCTTCTGTAAATTGCTCAGGGGATGTCCTTGGATCAGTGAATACCGGCTCCATTGTTCTATGAGGCAGTTTGTTCGGGTCAAGAGGTTTGTGTTTCTTTGGCGGCTTTACCTTCTCAAGGAATTTCTTTGTCTGCTCTATCGCACTATCAATCTCTGATTTGTCTTTCCCTTTGTTTATTTGATCAAGATTATTCCTGAGTTCATTGAAATTTTTGTCATAGTTCTTTACAAAGCTATAATGCCTCTCCAGTATCTCCGGAGGTAATCCCTCGTTCTTCAGCTTCTTCTCTGTTTTGGCAAACTCTTTCTTGATTTCAATATCAAAAGATTCAATCTCCGCCTTCTTTGTTTTGAGCTTACTTTTCTTCGTGTCTGTGTCCGTAGCAGTGTCAGTCAGGATTTGTTCTATGGCGGTTAATGTCCTTTCAAACTTTTCCTCTGGTTTTTGTGTTTTATTCTGTTTGACTTTGCTTGTCTCCGAACTCTGAACGCCGGACTCCGAACTGTTTTTAACCGCATAGGCAATATCAAACAATCCTCCAAATGTCCAGGTGAAAAAAATGAGAACAATAATTGATATGATTCTTATATTATGTCTTGAATTCATTAAGCCCCTCCGGAAGCATAATGCACGATTATAGCATATGCTAATTATTGTTTCATGCAAAAAATAATGCCATATTTAAGGTCACAGAAGGACAGAAGCATTATGTAAGTTGCCTCCTGTTGCGGTTGGGACTGTCCATGAGGTGTTTGCCGGTGCACTTCCAAAGCTTGGAATCGATGCAATTGTTGTCTCGCCTATCAAAACACCACCTGTATTTGGGTCTCCATCATAGAACTGAACTAATACATTGTCTGCCTGTGCAGTCCCTGTGTTTTTTACATTTGCTGCGATGGTGATTGTTTCGCCGACTGTAGGGGTTAGGGTTGAGAAGGTGATGTCAGAGGAGGAGATGGAGAGATTTGGCTTTACGCTGGCAAGCGCCCTTAATGCCAAGGCCGTTGAATACGGATCATCATTCCATGAACCGTTTGCAAGTTGAGTGAATGTGAGATAATTGATTGCATTGCTCAAAACCACTGCATCAGTCGTTACACTGACCAGAGCTAAATATGCAAAGGCTGTTTCGTAAACTGTCGATGTAGGTGCGGTGATCTCCCCGCCCAATCCAAATCCACCGTCCGTATTCTGATGGGCGATTATATATGATGTTGCCCTGTTGATCGCTGTGGCGATAGATGTCGTCTGCGGGAATTGCTGAAGGGTTGATGAGACTAAGGCAGTATAATATACTTCGCTGTCCATGTCATTATCAAAAACCCAGCCTCCATCACTCTTTTGAGTACTTAGCAAATAATTTATCGCGGAATTGATCGTGTTCTGATCTTGATAATTGATTTTCTTCAAAGCCTGAAGGGCTAAAACGGTGTCGAGAGTATTTACATAAAATCCTTCATAACCGCCCCATGCATATATAAGCTCATCAAGATATGCAAGGAGCATATCACTGTCAGCCCCTGCAAATGAAAGGGTGTGGATTCTTTCGGAAAGATAATCGGTTGTATCTAATCCTTCAGACTGAAGCCATGAAATTGTATTTGTATAGGCATATGCCCCTGTCTGATTAAGACTCTGCAATGTCTCTATTACTGCTACAGTTGAAGGCAATATTTCTGTGGTTGTTGACTCACTACCCCATGAGCCATCTGCGTTCTGGGTTGAGGTGAGGTAGTTAAGGCCGTTGATGATTTCGGACGTTTGAGCAGAAACAGACGAAATAATAAGGAAATGAAAAAAGAACAAAAATAGTATTGCCTTCTTCATAATGAAGTACCTCCAACCATAGAAATAATATATTAACCCCTGTACTACTACCTCTTTCTATGGCACCGTGTTTTTAATAATTTTGCAAACAACTATCCCCAATAAAAGTCCAATAAATAATAGAAACCCGTTAATAAATAGAAGAAGCCCACGCGCAAATGGATCAATATACTTGAAAAGCCAATAAGATGTAACAATTGAGACAGGTATCAGCATAAATGCTAATTTGATAAATATTTCCGTTTTGCCCGCTCCTTTCCTGATTAAGCCTCTAACAATCAACGCAATAATTAAAAAAGGAATGATCTGCCCAAAAAAAGTTTCTATAAAAAAGCCCATCAGGAAACCGGATATTCCACCTTTCGGCATCTTATGTTGTGATATCCAGAGTAATACCCAGCTTGTAATATCAATGCAAAAAAGAACTGTTATTCCGACAATTATTGGGAGATTAATTACAAGCCCTTTATAGCGATTGATTATATTCTTATCATCTTGTCTCTGTAATGGCTTCATGGTCATCATGACTGGCGCCATGCTTGCCACCCGAAGATTATTACAAACGATGAATAAGTATTAGCTAGCGATCCACACAAAAAAGGTTCATTACCTTGATATATACAATCTAAAAACAAATCGCAACCCAACAAAACGTCACAGTGCAATTTATCGATAGATGTTGGTGCATTTTTATAACAAATATCATGGTTATAACACGCCATTTGTGCATCAATCCCAAAGGGGAAATCAGGAACCCATTCAGACTCCTTGGAGCCACAATAATCTTCCGGAACCGTAACCCCAATACCAACGACCTTTGTTATGAAATATTGGATACCTTCGCACAAAATATGAGCACCGCTCATACCACCACTAATCATATATCCACCTATGCCAGTTGATGGTTCTATAATGACATAACCACACCCTACCCATCCTCGGTAGTTAATGTTTGTCTTAGATACAATAACTTTCTTTCCAGCATTCACTGCACTGCGTATGTCATTAATAACCGAAGGGTCAATTTGCAGTATTGGTAAGACTACGTCGATATTATTTTTTGTGATCGTATATATGGGAATTCCACTGTCATTGGCTATTTGCAGAGCTTTTACCGCTGAAATACCTTCTACAGAAGCATCAACGCTTGTGAATAATTGTTCTGGTACACGATGCTCAAGCGCTGACGAATTTATTCCAGAGTAGTACATGAACTGGACCTTTTGTTATTATTACCATCAAATGCATTTACAAAACTAATGTTCCGATCAGCATCCATCATTAATCCATTTGCAAAGGTGCGCACAGGTATTCCAAAGATATAATTAACTCCAAGAACAGTCTGAAATATGGCTTCTGATGGACACCTCACAGCTTTTACTCCTAATGAGTGAGCCAAGACTATATCGTAACCATCTATCCGTGAGCCATACAACGCAGCCGTAAAAAACAGCATATCGCCGAAGATATCTTCTTGTGTCAGTCCAGTGAGATCCCCTGCCTCTATCTTTGCCTTCGTTGCTTCAAGCTTTGTCTTTAAAGTAGTCATCTGCTCCTGAGAAATCCTTCCAAGATCAAGTCCAATCCCTAAATATTCTCCTGCTCCTATCTGATTGGTTATCACGTCAGGGCTTTGTTTAGGTGCACTAAAAGTCATTGTGAAGGTCTCGGTGTTTCCCATGCCCACTGATGTGCCTGTTGCCACAACTACTCCATCGATTCTCAGTTCTGGTTTGAGGTTTATCAGATAAGCAGGCAATGAACTTGGAAGTTCATTCGGTTGTATAGGTGTTCCATCAGGATGAGGTTTCGGAAGATAAGAATTGATGACATTTTCATCGGCCTGTGTTGCAGGGGAATAGCTTAGGGTTATCTTCTTCCCTGCAAGTTCAGGAAGGCTTTTAGTAATATTGATCGGTGTTCCGATGAACTCATCATACATATCCTTTATGAGATTGAAGGTCAATTTATGCCTGAGAGTATCAGGGATGCTTGCATAGGTTGAACCTTTCACTATCTTCTTGTATGGCAATGTTCCCATAAGATAGGGAAACTCCTGTTTATTTATCTCCTTCTTTCCAAGTACATCTCCGACTGTAGCATTAGGATAGTTCTGTGTTATGTAGTTCTGAACCTGTGTCTGATAGTTATTCATTGTTTGTTGGATATATAAGGAATTTACATTGGTCACATATCCTTCTGTCTCATTGATTGTTGCAGTGTTCTTTATTTGGTCTATGAAGGATTGTGCATCAAAGGGAACTGCTGATTTTATGTCTATTCCCTGGGTATAGCTATATTGTTTAAAGCTCGCATCCAATGGTATCCATGTGTCTCCGACTTTATGCCTTGCTCCTCTTGAAGGGATATAATCCACCCATGCTTCTACCCATATGTGCTCAAGTTGAACAGCTTTGATCGTTCCTCCTTCTGTAAGCCCCTTGACCGGTATTCTGGCAGAGGCCAATAATCTTAATGCCTCCATTGAGTCGGTAAACCCTCCCAGCCAGTTCTTTACCTTTTCTATGGGTAGTTCTATCGTTCCATATACACATCTCGCATGGATTTCTGAGGCACGAAGAAGTGCTATTAATAATGACGCTGTATCAAAGTCATTGCAGAGCTTCGTCTGCAGGCACATATTTGCTCCCTGGATAGAGCCATAGGTAGGGACATATTCGATGTTGTTTCTTACCCAGTTATAGATCTTTGTGGGGTTATGATTCAGTTCTGCTGCCTTTGCCTGTATCTCAG
>JBAQLU010000196.1:0-7003 GCA_049302065.1 Thermodesulfovibrionales bacterium | reverse complement strand
CAAGTTGAATAATCAGCTTGCCACGGGATTCGGTTTTTCATTATTGCATTGAGAATGACCAATAACTTTCTCATACAGGCTATCAGCGCTACCTTGGGCTTCTTCCCTGCTTCTACGAGGCGGCGATAGAAGCGGCTGATGGTTTGGTTGAAACGGGAGGCACTGAGAGTAGCCATGTACAAGACAGAACGTAAATGGGATCTGCCGCCCCAGACAGTGCGTTTGCCGCGAAACAGACCACTGTCGCAGCTCAATGGTGCAACGCCGACCAAGGCAGCAATCTGGCGACGGGACAGCGTCTCGAGCTCCGGCAGACCCGTGATCAGGCTTACGGAGAGCACCTGGCCGACACCCGGTACACTGCGAAGCAAGTCGTCTTTTTCTCGCCATACAGGACTTTTGCGAATAGCTGACTCAAGGTGTCGATCAATATCCTCCAGCCGTGCCTGTAGCCAAGCAATGTGTTGCTGGATGTCTTTGTGTACTACCTTGGGGGAGATTCCAAGACGGTTCTTCTCCGCTGTGAGCATCTCAATGACTTGCCGCCGCCGCATTACGAACGCGGTTAGCGTTTGGGTATCCTCATCCTTTAGTGCCCGAACTTCGGGCTTCACTGCTTCCCCAAAGTGGGCAAGTATCTCGGCGTCGATGCGATCGGTCTTGGCCAAACGGCCTACTGCCTTAGCAAAATCACGAACCTGCCGAGGATTGACGACCACAACCGGCAGGCGTGCTTGGCTCAAGGCCGCTACCAACGGCACTTCCATGCCTCCGGTAGCCTCGATCACAATGACTTGCGGGGACAGTGCTCCTACCGTTTCAACAACCTTGCCGATATCTGCCTCGGCATTAACTGCGGACCATCTCTTATTGCCAGGTCGCTCAGCAATATCCAACTGGGTCTTCGATACGTCAATACCAACGAAACTCATTTATACCTCCCATATGTACTCTCTAAAACCCGACCTTGTGAAATACGGGCTCTATGTCCCTCGCAACTGTTCGGGCTCTTCAGAGAAAGGTGTGACGACCCGCGCTCAAGGACGGGATCAAAAGTCCCAAGGGGAGAACGGTCTGTCACACCCGTGGTTAAGTTCATTGTTAATATACCCTATCCTCTATCATACAAGGGGAGGGGATTAAGGGGAGGGTGTTGAAAACATTTTCATCAAACACCCCCACCCTAACCCTCCCCCCTCAAGGGGGAGGGAATAATTAGGAACCCCGAAGCTGAGCTTCGAGGAATTCTTTTGATTAAAACAGCTGTCAGAAAGGATTCAGGGATTCGAGGATGCGAGGGTTCGAGAGAATACATCTCCTGAAAAAATTTTATAGCCCTATAATCCTTAAACATTTCACTAGAACCCTTGATCCCTTGACCACTTGAATCCTTTGCTCCAGAACTGATTAGTTATGCCAGGAGAAACTCCAATAACGCCTTCTGCGTATGGAGTCTGTTTTCTGCCTGGTCAAAAACCAGACTTTGAGGACCGTCTATAACCTCATCGGTTATCTCTTCCCCCCTGTGTGCAGGCATGCAGTGAAGCACTATCACATCCTTCTTTGCATCAGAGAGGAGTTTGCTGTTTATCTGATACTTTTTAAACTTCTGTTTTTTCTTTGCTGCATCTTTCTCCTGCCCCATGCTTACCCATACATCCGTGTAAACAACATCTGCTTTATAAACAGCCTCTTTAGGGTCTCTCACTATGATTATATCGCTTTTTGCACCAGCCCTTGCCTTTTCAAAAACATAAGGATCCGGCTCATAGCCTTTGGGACAGGCGATCACAAGATTTATTCCGGTTACCGAAGCTGCTTCTATCAAAGAATTTGCAACATTATTACCATCACCTATATAAGCAAACCGGATACCTGCAAGACGATGTTTTCTTTCGAGAACAGTCATCAGATCTGCAAGCGCCTGGCATGGATGATGCAAATCACTCAGTCCGTTTATTACAGGGATCGAAGCATGAGATGCAAATTCTGTGAGAATATTATGGCTGTATGTCCTGATGACAACTGCATTAAGATATCTTGATAATACCTTTGCAGTATCATGAATTGTCTCTCCTCTCCCAATCTGAATCTCTTTTGGATTCATATAAAGAGACTTCCCCCCAAGCTGGTATATCCCCACCTCAAAGGAAACCCTCGTACGGGTAGAAGCCTTTTCAAACAGAAGGCCGATGCTTTTACCGATTAAAGGGCATTTATTGATATCTTTACCTGATTTGAGTTCTATAGCCCTTTTAAGAAGAAAGGTTATTTCTTTAGAAGATAAATCCTGCACTGTCAATAAATCTCTTTTCATCTGAAAACCCCTGTTCTTTTTGTCATTCAGGTTTATCCGGCTGAGGCGGGTCTGGCCGGACAAACTTAAATTATGCTTAATCCGAACGTAATGCTACGATATCTTTGAAAAAACTCCGTTAAGGATTTCAACGAGCTGGTCTATCTCCTTCCGATGCACAATCAGGGGCGGGATGAAACGTAATACATTCCCTGTTGTACAGTTTATAAGCACTCCCTTTTCAAGACATGCCTTCACAATTGAATCCCCTTGCTGTGTCAACTCCATGCCTAATAAGAGTCCTTTGCCCCTGATGTCTTTAATAAGCCTTGGGAATTTTGACCTGAGCCCCTCAAGTTTTTCTATAAAGTAATTACTCATCCTGTTGCATTGATCCAGGAGGAACCCGTCTTCAAGAAGTGTTTCTATGGTAGCAACTGCAGCAGCACAGACAAGCGGGTTACCACCAAAGGTTGAGGCATGGTTACCCGGCTGAAAGGCATTTGCAACTTTATCTGTTGCAAGCATGGCGCCGATCGGCACTCCGCCACCCAGTCCTTTTGCGATAGTCATGATATCAGGCTTAATGTCAAAATGCTCATACGCAAAGAGCTTTCCTGTCCTTCCCATGCCGGTTTGTACCTCATCCAGAATGAGGAGGATATTATATTCATCGCAGAGATCCCTCACCTGTCTGAAATAGTTCTGATCCGGCAGATTGACGCCGCCCTCGCCCTGAATCGGTTCCAGGAGGACCGCACATATATCGTCTGTAATGGTCTTTCTCAGTGCATTGATATCATTGAACGGAACATATTTAAAACCGGGCACTAATGGTTCAAATCCCTTTTGAATTTTTTCCTGACCTGTCGCGGTAAGAGCCGCCAATGTCCTTCCATGAAACGAATTCAGTGCAGTAATAATCTCAAAGCGATCCAGGTTACCCTGCTCTTTTGCATATTTCCGTGCAAGTTTTATTGCTGCCTCATTCGCCTCTGCACCTGAATTACAGAAAAAAACCTTATCTGCAAAGGAATTTTCCACAAGGAGTTTTGCAAGTTTTATCTGGGGCTCAATATAATAATAATTTGAGACATGTATAAGTCTCTGGGCCTGTTTCTGTATTGCAACGACAACACGCGGATGGCAGTGCCCGAGGATATTTACCGCAACCCCGGCGACAAAATCAAGATATTCCTTGCCGTCAGAACTCCATACCTTCATGCCCCGTCCTTTTCTGAGGACGATCGGGTATCTGCCGTAAGTATTCATTATGTAGTGACTTGATTCATCGAAGTATTTTTTCATTTCCATGTGTGTGATAATAACGGAAAATCTGCTGAAAAATCAAACAACCCTCAGCCTTTACTTTACATACGGAAATATATTAAAATTATAGACTTTTAAGGAGGTGATGATTTGGTAAAAATAAGACTTATGAGATTAGGAGCGCATAAGAGACCTTTCTACAGGTTAGTTGTAGCTGATTCCAGGGCAAGAAGGAATGGTCCCTTTATAGAAATATTGGGTACATATGATCCCTTAAAAGAACCTTCCGAAATAAAGCTCGATATGGAAAAGGCAAAACTTTGGTTGCAGAAAGGAGCACAACCTACTGATATTGTTAAAAAGCTAATGCAAAGGACTGGCTTATAGTCAGTCCAATACTCGTATGGAGGTAGAATGATGAAAGACTTAGTAGAAAAGATGGCCAAGGCTCTGGTAGACAGACCTGAAGAAGTTAACGTTGCCGAGGTTGAAGGCGAAAAAACCACTGTTTTTGAACTCAGGGTTGCACAAACCGATCTGGGAAAGGTTATCGGCAAACAAGGTAAAACTGCACGCGCAATGAGAACAATCCTCAGCGCATCAGGTACAAAAATAGGTAAACGCTGCGTGCTTGAGATCCTCGAATAATTATATATGTGCTCCTCAAGCGGGATGAATAATATTTCATAGTCTGCAATACATCCCTTAGTTAACTTAATTAAAAAACAAAGGGGTAGGAGGAAAAAATCCTCTTACCCCTTAATAGTTCCTTGGTCTTTCAGCATTCAAGAGTAAAGTCCTGAAATGAAATGCGATATAATTACAATTTTCCCTGATATTTTTCATTCATATCTCAGTGAGGGCATCATGAAAAAAGCCCTCCAGAAGGGTATTGTTGAAATAAATGTGCACAATCTGAGGGATTATACAAAAGACAAACACAGGACTGTTGATGATTATCCATATGGAGGCGGCGCAGGCATGGTCATGAAACCGGAACCGTTTTTCAGAGCGTTAGAAACGCTTTATCCTGATGCCGCTCAGAGAAGGGTTATCATGTTAAGCCCTGCAGGAAAACAATTCGACCAGAACATGGCCATGGAATTTTCAGAAGACGACCGGAGACTTGTATTATTATGCGGAAGGTACGAGGCAATTGATGAAAGGGTACGGACCGCCCTGACCCATGATGAAGTTTCTGTAGGGGATTACATACTGACTGGCGGAGAACTGCCTGCTTTAGTTATAATAGACGCTGTTTCAAGATTAATACCCGGAGTCCTTGGAGACGAACATTCTGCTGAAGTGGAATCTTTTTCATGGGGCATACTCGATTATCCTCATTATACAAGGCCTCCCTTGTTCAGGGGCCTGCCGGTGCCCGAGGTTTTAATGTCCGGACACCATAGAGATATAGAGAGATGGAGGCGCAGGGAGGCGCTAAAGCGTACGTTGCAGAGGAGACCTGAGCTTCTTGAAAAATGCAGGCTCAGCGATGAGGATAAAAGATTCATAAGAGAGATAAAGGAGGAATTACAATGAGCTTAATGGGTGCAGTTGAGGAGAGTTACAAAAAGGAAATGACTGAGTTTAATATTGGAGATACGGTAAGGGTTTCAGTAAAGGTTGTTGAAGGTGACAAGGAAAGAATCCAGCCGTACGATGGCGTGGTAATCGCCAGGCACGGAGGCAGCACACGAGAGACATTTATCGTAAGAAAGATATCCTTTGGCGTTGGCGTAGAAAGAATATTTCCGCTCTTGTCCCCTAATATTGACAAGATAGAGGTACTGAAGAGAGGAAGTGTAAGGAGAGCAAAGCTGTATTATCTCAGGGGCAAAAAAGGCAAGGCAGCAAAGGTTAAGGAGAAAGAAAGATTTTTTGAAGCAAAACCTGCTGAACCCCCTGCTGCAGAATAATACGATCTAACTATATCAATTTATAGAACTTCCATTATCTCCCCTCCGTTAATGGGAGGGGATTAAGGGCAGGTTGATCTCACTATGGATATCTATCAGCATGACGAGGCTCTAAGACAAAAGGGGTTTTTACATATAGCTGGTATTGATGAAGCAGGAAGGGGTCCACTCGCTGGTCCGGTCGTTGCAGCAGCCGTCGTCCTGAAAGAAGGCATAAAGATTGCCGGTCTTAGAGATTCCAAAAAAGTACCTGAAGCAGAGAGAAAATCACTCTTCTCTGAAATCCAAAAATCCTCGTTAGATATAGGTATCGGAATCGTTGGCCCTGAGGATATCGACCGGTTAAATATCTTGCGCGCAACGAGACTCTCTATGAAACTTGCAGTAGAGGAGCTTTCCAGGTCTCCTGATTTATTGATTATCGATGCAGTATCACTCACATCAATCCCCATAAAACAGCTCTCGCCAATAAAAGGAGAAAGCGTCAGCGCCTCGGTTGCAGCAGCATCGATAATCGCAAAATATACACGTGACAATATCATGCTTGATTACCATCTTCAGTACCCTCAGTATAATTTTGAAAAACATAAAGGATATTCCACAAAAGAACACATCGAAATGCTTCAGCTCTACGGCCCCTGCCCTATTCACCGGAAAAGTTTTTTCAGGGTAATGTCCCTGGAACTGCCTTTCTGATTGTTCACAATATCCTGATCTGGTTAATTAATGATATAATTATCATTGTATGGACAAGGAACGGATTGATGAGGCGCTGGAACTGCTGTGGGTCCTTGATGAAGAAGGCCATCAGGCACTGAATCGTTTCAGGCTGAGCTCTGAAGATGATGAAGTTGATTCCATTATCAATGTTTTAAAAACAGATGGCTTTGTAGTTACATCTGGTGACTATATCCAGTTTACCGATAAAGGCCGTTCAGATGCCAAAGCGCTTATAAGACGCCTCCGCCTTGCAGAACGGCTTTTTACTGATGTCTTTGAGATGCGGGATGATACAGTTCTTGCTGATGCCTGCAAGATGGAGCATATCCTCAGTGAGGAACTTACCGACAGCGTATGCACATTCCTTGGTCATCCACAGACATGTCCGCATGGCAAGCCGATTCCAAGGGGAGAATGCTGCAAAAAATACAAGGTAGAAGTCGAACCGGTAGTCACCAGACTGTCTGAATTTGAGGTAGGATCAAAAGGAAGGATCACCTTTATTGTGCCTACCAAACCATCGAGGTTAAGTAAATTGAATTCATTGGGGATCGCCGCAGGAAGTGTTATACGACTCCTTCAGAGAAACCCATCGTATGTTATCCAGATAGATGAAACAACAGTTGCTATCGACCCTGAAATTGCAAAAGAGATTTATATCAAAAAGTCTGTCTGATTGTCAGGTACTGTCTGGATAAAGGCAATTCGAGACTATTCTCCTTCAGCAAAGTCTCATTCGAAAGTATCTCTTCAGTGGGACCATCAGCAGCCACTTTACCTTCCCTGATAATAATGCACC
>JBAQLU010000195.1:0-9050 GCA_049302065.1 Thermodesulfovibrionales bacterium | reverse complement strand
GATCCGACGGCGTTCACCCCGGCGCCGATCAGCAGCCGCTCGGGAAACGGCAGGCCCGTTGGCCAGTACTCGCGGACCATATTCATGTTGCTCTGGAAGCCGCCCGTAGCCAGTATTACGACTGGCGCAAGGTAGTCGATTTTCGCACCGTCACGGAGCCGCTCTGCCCTGACACCTCTGATGCGGTCGCCGGCCCGGAGTAATGAAACAGCCCTGGTATTCCAGAAGAAAGTTACGTTACCGGTTCGCGTACATTCGCGATAGATCGGATCGACGAGTCCCCGTCCCTTGCCGATAACTTGATGCCAGCGCGGCACACGATTGCCGGCCATCAGTCCCACTTCCTTCTCGAAGCGCACCCCGAGCCCGGTGAGCCAATCGTAAATCTCACGGCGGGACTCTCTCACGTAATAGTGCACCCACTCGGCGTTAGGACCGAAATCGCCCTCGCCGCGACCGAACTCCATGAAGTCCTGAAAGGCGGTCTGCGGCGAGTCATTCATGCCGGCTTGTGCCTGTTCCGGGGTGCCAATGATGCAGATGCGTCCTTCGCTCAGCAGCGCAGCTCCGCCATAACTGTGCGACATCTCGATCACAGCCACATCGATGCCACTGCGTGCTAACTCCCAGATGGCCGCAAGTCCGGAGACGCCGGCGCCGACCACGACGACGTCATGATGGCGTTCCTCGACCGCTGCAATTCCGCTGGCCAACCAAACCATGACCAGCGCTACCGTGCAGAACATCACCCTCCCGGTTCTCTTCATGTCCCCCTCCCTGTACGGTTTAAAGAGTCTGTAGAAAAAACAGTTTTTTAATCTCCGACCTTGACATCTCTCTAACAAAAGAGAGTATTGACAAATTGTACCACGAAACTCTTACCTCTTAAGCCGTTGTGCCACTCGTATGGGTAATCCGGGAAAAAGGAGCGAGGGGACATTTCTAATATAATCAATCCCGAAGCGGATATGCTCTGGCGAAAGCACCCGGGGTGAGTCCGCAGTCCATATACGCATCATCAAGCCATCCCGAAGAGAATGACGTAATTAAATCGAAAAAAATAGAACGGTAGTGCGAGGAATAAATAATATATTGTTAAAATTGGCAACGTCCCCTATGTCTTACATACAAGAGGTTGTCGCTCAGCATCAGGATATCGCTGAGTGTGCAGTCATCGGGGCCCATGATTCACTGAAGGGGCAGCTTCCGCTTGGACTCGTAGTCCTGAAATCCGGAATAGTAAGAGAAGAAGGGGAACTTAAGAAAGAGCTTATTCAGATGATCCGGAATGAAATCGGACCAATTGCCTGTTTCAAAGAGGCAGTGGTTGTTCAGAGGCTCCCAAAGACCCGTTCCGGGAAAATACTGCGGAGCACCATGAGGAAAATCGCAGATGCGCAGCCATATGCCATGCCATCTACAATTGATGATCCATCAATCCTCGGTGAAGTTGAAGAAGCGCTCAAAAAGATAGGCTACGCCAGAAAAAGTGATAAAGTAGTCTAAGCTTCTATCAGATTCCGGCATGGATTTTCAGTTTTTTGCCCTGATATGTATCCCTAACATCAAGCCTCTTTTCGATATCCCGCAAAATCTCCTGCCTGCTCTTCCCCCAATGCGGTGCTATCAGAATACTGTCAGGAGCTGTGGCAAAGAGCCTCTGTATTACTATCCGGGGAGAAAGTCTTTCTATGAATTCAGTCACAAAATTAAGATACTCTTCATATCCAAACACATGAAACGGATTCTTTTCATACATTACTTCAAGAGGTGTATCTTTTATAACCTGGAGCTGGTGTATCTTGAGAAATTCTACAGGAAGATTGGAAAGTTCCTCTGACATGGACATCATTTCTTCTCCTGTTTCTGTCGGGAACCCTACTATAATATGAGTGCCGATGAATATGCCCCTGTTCCTTGTCATTTCGAGCGCTTTTAGAAATGTATTGTAGTCGTGTCCGCGGTTTATGAATTCAAGAGACTTATCGTACATCGACTGCATCCCATACTCAACCAGGATAAAATATTTCTCTGCCAATGATTGAATTAAGGCAATTTTTTCAGCATCCACTGCATCAGGTCTTGTGCCTATGGCAAGCCCGATGACAGAGGGGTCAGACAGGGCTTCCTTATAGAGACGCTCCAGTTCATCAACAGGAGCATACGTGTTTGTATAAGGCTGAAAATATACGAGAAATTTTTCCGACTTATACCTCTTTTTGACATATGTAATGCCATTCTGCACCTGTTCACTGACAGTGAGAGTCAGCCTGCAGGAACTTGGCCTGAAACTGTCGTTATTACAGTAAATACACCCGGATATTCCTGCAGTTCCATCCCTGTTTGGACAGGTGAATCCTGCATCCACGTTTACTTTATAAACAGTGGTGCCAAACTTTTTTCTTATATATGAGCCGAAGGAATTATATCGTTGAGCCATATTTAATTATTATCTTAATAACAAGTTGTGTCAATGAGTTATCTCTCAGGTGAGAATCACGTCAATAGAGCAAAAAGTATTTTTAGGACACTATATTAGAATTTATACGTAAGGCTCACACCAAACATATGGATATCTGACTTATAAATTCCATTGGCACTCGTGAGTGGGTTTATCACTCCATCAAAAGGATTATCATCAATGGAATTATTATTCTTCCTGTTCTGTAGTTTTTGATAACCATAGGTGAAGTCAATTTTTAACTTCATGTATTTTATGTCTGTTCCAATGCAAAAAAGGTGAGTATTCGCATCTGGAATAGAAGGTTCAAATGTCTTATCAGGTACGGGATTCCCTCCATAGAGATATCCCGCGAGCAGGGCAATTGTATTGTTGAGTTGGTATCGTGCGCCAAAATTCACAGAATATGTATCCTTCCAGTCTTTTGGTGTAACAGATGCGATGCTCCCAGCTATTGGCTGGTCAAAATTTATTCTCAACTGGTCATAAGAAGACCATCCCTCCCACCTCAACCCAACTTCTAACGTAAGAGGATCAAAACCTTTATAGTAAATTCCTATATGAACCTGTTGGGGAAGGGTGAGGTCGGCATTGCCACTTGTATTGGGGAACAGACCACTGATTGAAGGAGGAGTACCAGCGGGGAGACCAAAAGAAGCATCACCATCAATAGTAACTTTGATTTTGCTTCGATATGAGGCGCCAATAGAGATATCCTTATGAGGGTCTAACAAAATTCCAAAATTGTATCCTACTCCAGTTGTATCACCTTTGAATTTTTGTCCCGCATCAGGAAGTCCAAAAGCAGACAAATTGAGTTTATTCTCTAATGTTGCATCGAGCAGAAGGAAATCCAAACCTGCAGCAAAGGCAATGTGAGGTGTGATTTGGTATGAAACAATAGGATTAATATTGTAAGTCCTCATTTCTGCATTAGTGGTGATATACCTTCCTTCCCAATCATTGCCCCATTTGTTGCTGAGGCCAAAGGGATTAAAGATACCCAATCCCGCACTGATCTTGTCATTGAATTTATGGGTGATAAAAAGTGTCGACGGATAAAGTACATCACTTTCAGCTTTAAAGGTATTTCCGGTTGCATCACTTTTAAACTTTCGCGAAGGGAAAAGGAGAGTTGTCCCCAGTTCTACTTGGGTACCTTCAAGTTTATTGATTAATGCCGGATTAAAAAAAATTGCTGATGGGTTATCAAGATGTGCAATTGTCGAAGCTCCCTGGCCTAAGGATGATGCACCCTGTGTGTACACAGCAAAACCTGAGCCAAGTGCGTCTGAGATAGTGCATAAAACGAAAAATAAAGCTACCAAAAAAGATATAGATTTATTTAATCTTTTCTGTCTCACGGCTACCTCCTTAAAAATGAGATGCATAATAATAAATGTAAGTAAGCTTAAAATTCTTTATCTCAAAGTTTACTATATAAGTGTATAATGTCAACCAAAGCTCTATAGCAACATATATGCAGTGTTTGTACTTTGGTATTGAATAAATGACAAAATAATGATATAAAAATCGTTACAGTTATATCAACATAAAAACTAAACATAACAAAATATGCAAGACTTTGAGTACTTAATGGAAAGCGATGAAGAGGCGTTCCGCCTCGATATAAAAACAGATACCAAAGTTGTTGAGAGGCAATCCCTCTGGGCCGGCATTAAACCAGGTATGCGAGTTGCCGATATATGCAGTGGTTCAGGAAAGACAACCTCTGTATTGTATACATTATCCCAACCTGGTGGCACAGTAGTTGGAGTAGACGGTTCAGAGAAAAGAATTGAATATGCGAAAAAGTACTATGCAGTTGAGGGCATAGAATTTAAATGTAAAGACATACAGAAGCAACTTGATGACTTGGGAACCTTTGACTTTGTCTGGGTTCGCTTTGTTTTGGAATACTATCGTGCTCAAAGTTTTGATATAGTGAAGAATATATCCAGCATTGTAAAGCCTGGCGGCATTCTGTGCCTGATTGATCTTGACTATAACTGTTTGAGCCATTTCGGTCTTTCTCAGAAACTGGAAAGAGCCATTTTTGCTACAATAAAAAAATTGGAGGAAAAGGCAAATTTTGACCCGTACGCTGGAAAGAAACTCTATTCACACCTTTACAGACTCGGCTATCAGGATATAGACGTAGATGTAGCAGCACATCATCTGATATTTGGGACATTAAGAGATGTAGATGCTTTTAACTGGATGAAGAAGATTGAGGTTGTATCTAAAAAGATACCATTCCAATTTGAAGAATACAAAGGACATAAAGAGTTCATAGAAGATTTTAAAAAGTTCTTTACTGATCCTGGAAGATTTACTTACACGCCGATAATTTCCTGCAGGGGGCGTAAGCCTATCTCTTAATTCATACTTTACTTTTCCCCCTTTGCAAGACTGTTTCAGGTGCTATATGATATTTCTCGATTGTAGTATGTGATAAATGCCTCAACAATCTTACTGTCAAAATGTTTACCGCTATTCTCTTTGAGAAGTTCAAAGGCTACATCAAGGGGCATGGAATCCCTGTAATGACGCTTTGCAGTGATCGCTTCAAAAAAATCAGCTACAGCAATTATCCTGGCTCCGAGGGGAATTTCTTCTCCTCTGAGGCCTTTTGGGTAACCGCTTCCATCAATTTTCTCGTGATGAGACCCTGCAATCTCGGGAACCTCTTTATAAATGCCCTCAAAGTTTACTTTCTCTAAAATGTTCTTGGTCTTTTCTACATGCTTTTGTATTTCTTCACGCTCTTCGGTGTTCAGTTTACCTTCTTTCTTTAAAATATCGTCTTTGATACCTATCTTCCCATAGTCGTGCAGCAACGAAGCCACTCGAATCATTTCGCAGTAATCCCTCGACATACCCAACTCATTACAGATTCCCACAGCATACTCAGTTACCTTTTCAGAATGCCCTGCTGTCAGGGAATCACGGGCATCAATACTGGATGCCAGAACCTGTAGTATAGATTTGAATTGACGTTCCTTCGCATCAACGAGCATTGCATTATGAATGCTTACGCCGATCTCAGGGGCGATACCCATCAGTAAATTGATATCACTCTGGACCAATGGTCTTTTTGTTTTTATATTGTCTACTGCAAGGATTCCCAATGATGCTTCTTCATAAATTATCGGACAACAGATAAAAGACTTGGTACCCATCTTTTTTGCAAATTCCAAACTGCGAGGTGAAAGGTCTTCCTTTATCTCATCTATATTATTTATCAAAAAAGATCTCTGTTCACGAAAAGAGATAGCAAATACCCCTTTTGATTCAGGTCTATCTAAATGAAAATCAGTACTTTTCAAAATGCTCAACTGTTCATCAGTATATCCAAAACCCGTACGAAAAGTGAGCTTCGTTTTATCCTGATTTGCTAAGAAGATTATGCTACGGTCATAATCAAGCCGTTTTTCTAAAACTTGCGTAACCTTCTTTAAAATAGCCTCAATGTCTATTTGCCTGCTGAGTGCCAGCCCCATCTCATTTATAAAAAGGACATTGTTATAATTTATATTAATTTGCTCTACAAGTTGCTCAGTAGAACCCCTGAGGTTGTCTATAGCTGCAGATAATTCTTTTTTTTCTAAGATTCCGGCATATATGGTCAATACGAAGATAACAAAAACGGAGAGTGGTAACATCATTGAGAGCGTAAACTCTGAATACTTAGGATAAAAACCGATGCAGAGTGCAGCAAAAAATAAGGTCATATAATTTCTTACCCTCTTCCAGAGATCAGCTTGTGATTCTCTCCAGGAAACGATATAACGGCAGGCCTCCCCTCCTTTGAAGAGACACTCCGGATGTTCTATTTTCGGCAATCTTTGGCCAAACGATAGAGCAATAGCTTCCCAATATCCCATTCTGTTTTCGCATTGGTATGGTTTTTCATTTACACCGTCGTTGGGTGTGACGGTAATTTCAACTTTATTGGAACCTATTCTCTTCGATTCATAGATTGATGATTTAGTGAAATTATGAGCGTACTTTCCTACCAGCTCATATGCTTTTGCTGGACCAACAAGCCCAAGAATATACTGTCTCATCATCCCTATTGTTTCGGGTGAAGCTGCGTACTTGCCTGCTTCTCTGGCGATGTCTTTATTTCCGGTTAGTTTTATCAGCCTTTCATAAAACAGGTCTCCCTGTTCCTGGGTAAACCAGTGGCCCTCATCTCCGACTTGGTAGGACTCCATCTTGGCATAACTCAATAACTCGCTCACATTTATATAACTGTATTTTCTCTGAATGAGCTTAATGTAAGTACCTATTATCCTGCTGTTATATAAGGGTCTATCATCTATCTTTAATTCCATGGCATTACCTTGGGAAAAGAATGTGTAACCCCTTACATCTAGTCATATTTAGCATGGGTAAGAAGATGATCCATGAATTGCAGGTATCGATCACCTGCCATAGAAATATTTAAACTCCATAGATTATAGAGTTTCTCATAAGGCATTGACTGACTTTCTGCATAGCTGAGAGGATAGAGGAGCACAGGTATTTCGTCTTGTTCATAGTAATGAGAGAGCTTAGAGAGTTGTGAGTTGATTATATTAAGAGGTAGCTCATTGGAATCCAGGACAATGACATGGATGCAACTAGTCAGGTTAGACATGTCCAACCCAATATCTGCGACAGTTACCACGATAATCGCTTTGATATCCCCATCTTTCTTTAATGAGAAGAGGTGCCGTTCCCTTTTAAAACCAAGCCTCTGGTATTCTTTGTTAAGTGCATCACTGTCAATCATGTCCGGCTCTAAGTCAAGGGCATTGAGCATAAGACCTCCAGAGGCATATTCGTAAAAGCTTTCTAACTCTAAGAGATCTTCTGGTTGAGTTTTCGTGAGCGTCCATGATCCTGAAAAATCCTGCTGCTCAAAAGCCCTTGTCGAGAAACGGAAAAAGGCAAAGGAGTCGATAGAGCACCCCTTTGGTTTATTTAACTCTTTAGCAAAGCCCCCAAAAATACGGTTGGAAAATTTAGTGGTAGGTCTGAAGTAACAAATAAGGAAATCCATATGAGCCGAATATATATAGCGAAAACTATTCACATAACGTCCAAGCTGATCCAGCACAACAAGTCCAGACCTACTGTAAACTGCCCCGCTGGCAAGCTGATGAATTAACCAGGTGTTTTCATAAAAACGGAGCATGGATATATGACCGTGGATGATACCTTTGTCTTGATATATGAAATGCCTTGAGATAGTTGGACTCTGGATGTAAAGCTTCTCATACGTCTTTTTAAACTTTTCCTTATTGGCATGTATAAAGGCATATCTTTGAGGATAGATAGTGCCTGCTTTGAAGAAGCAGTTCCACAGGGCATCTAAATCCACGATGTTGCAGACGTAGGATTTTTCATTTGTCGCCTGATGCAAAAGACTTGAAAGTTTAACCTGATCCTGGATGTCCATATCAAGAATGGCAATACCATATTTTGCAAGAGGTTCATCCACATAGGTTTTATTGACATTTCTATAAACAACCTGTGCCTTGCAACAAATCTTAAAATTATTCGCAATTTCTATGTATAGCTCCGGGATAATCATCCCTGGTAGAAAAACAGAGTCTTCATAATATTCCTCTACTGAAAACCCGGAGCCTGACAGATCTTCAACCTTCAGGTTAATCAACCTTCCAGTAAGAGGATGTTTGAAGATAATATTTGGTGAAGGTAATAATTTATGTCTTGAACTTCTGAATTCTTTGGGTTTAAACCTGCGTATATTATCATTTAAAGGTTCTAATACAAAAGTCCTCATTTTTTGATCGAGGGTTTGCCTGACTATCTTGCATTCCCCTGAATAAAGAATGTCTTGTTCATTTTTAAAGATAACATGTACGGTGAATTCGGGATTAATCCATTGAAATGTTTGAGGCGGTGCAGCCGAAACTTCTATACTGAAAGAGGCAGTACTGAAATCCAAGAGAGATCCATAAAATACTACACTGTTTTGAATCAATTCAACCTGTATGCCTTCGCATAAATGTCTTCTTACTTTACGAGTACCCACTTCATAGCACGTTTCAGGAAGAATGAAACTTATTCCTTCTTCGCTCATCTCTTTTACATCAGCTCTGACAAGAAGGAGTTTCTGACCATCAGCGAGGAGAAAGTTGAGAAATTTATAGGAGCTCAGTTTCTGGTGAGGACCTGTTTTTTGAACCCAGATACAGTCTAAAGTGTCTCCGAGGCATGGCCGTGGCTTAGCGGGAAGGGATATAATATTGCCGAATTTTAGATGTTGGAGATTTACGAGGATGGTGCTGTCTTGAAAATTAACGTAGTTAAGGATGTTTATTAAATGTTTTTTAGTAATCTTTTTACTTTGCTCAAGCTGACTGTCGAGGTTAGTGTTCTGAAATGATCGAGCAATTTTAAGTAAACTGTCTAATTCTTCCTTCACTATAGATTAATTCCTATTGTTTGAGCCTCTTGCAAAAGTATTTATAAACCCAATCTGTCGACGTCCAGTATGAGGACTTCACTAAAATCCACGTACTTATTCTGCTAAGATAACGTCCACGATGTGTTTTTTGCAGTTTTGGACGCA
>JBAQLU010000194.1:0-10730 GCA_049302065.1 Thermodesulfovibrionales bacterium | reverse complement strand
AGGGCGACCTTTGGGCGACGTCAGTTTTGTGGAGAGATTGGAGAGTGTCTCGGGCAGATCGTTACGGCGTCGAAAACCCGGCCCAAAGACAAAGGGCAAGGAGAATTAAGTATGGTGTCCCCGGAACCCGGAACCCCAGAAGCTTTCCGTTTTATCCTCTCTGATTAGATTTTTTATACTATCTGTAAAGCTCAGCCTTTGAAAATTAAAGCAGTCAACCACACTGACTTTTCATAAACCGTAAATATAAATTTGACAAAAGTGGGCGTTTGCAATATTATTCATATCATGAATGATTATCATTCAAGACAAGAATTGTTTTATAGAAAGAGGTGGATAACCCCTCAGATTAAGGCTGCGGTCAAGAGCTTTCCGGTCGTTGTAATTACAGGGGCAAGACAAGTAGGCAAGAGTACGCTCTTACGGCATGAGTTTGAAGACTTCAAGTATGTCAGCCTCGATGATTTCTCAAATCTGCAACAGGCACGAACCGACCCGGCGTCATTATGGATTGATTCAAACCGTGTGATTATTGACGAAGCCCAGAAGGCACCGGAACTCTTTGCCTCAATAAAATCAACGGTTGACACCTCAAGAAGAGAAAAGCGGTTTATCCTGTCCGGTTCTTCAAATATACTCCTTATGAAGCGGATTAGTGAAACACTTGCCGGCAGAGCGGTTTATTTTGAAATGTATCCCATGACTTTCAGTGAAATGGAAAATAAGGCCGACTCTCCAAAGCGATTTTTTGATCTCTGGAAGCCTTCTTTTGAAATCGAAGAGTCTCGATTGTCTTTTCTTGACTCCATGCCTTTCATGTTGAAAGGATTTATGCCGTCCCTGCTCACCCTGACTGAGAGGAGTGATGTCCTTCTCTGGTGGGAAGGGTACGTCAAGACGTATCTTGAAAGAGATGTGCGGGAACTGACTCAGATTGAATCGCTCATAGACTTTAAGCGTGTCCTTGACTCGATCGCGGTGAGGACAGGGAATGTCCTGAATCAGACTGAGGTTTCAAGGGATACAGGGGTAAGTCAGCCGACTGTCCACAGGTATCTGAAACTCCTTGAGGTTTCAAACATTATAAGCAGAACTCCTTCATATTTCCCAAGCAGAACAAAGAGGATTACAAAATCACCAAAATTGTTCTTTATCGACCCTGGATTATGTATTTACCTCTCAGGCTACTATGATGAGGAATCTCTCAGAAATGCACGGGAACTGGGAAGTTTCTTTGAGACCATGGTTCATATGCATATTAAAATTGCTTCTGAACTTATGGTGCCAAAGGCAAAGGTGTTTTACTGGAGAACAACAAACGGGAAAGAGGTTGATTTTGTTTTGGAACATGGGAAGAGACTACTTGCTGTCGAGACGAAACTTACACAGAATCCTTCATTCAGTGATGCAAAAAATCTCCTGACATTTATCGAGGCATACCCAGAGACAATTCGTGGCTTACTCTTACATCCCGGGAATTCTATCAAATGGCTGCATTCAAAAGTGCTTGCACTTCCCTGGTGGTGGTTATGGGAATGATCAATACATCCCCCTGTCCAGAGTCCTGTACTGTATCGCCTCTGAGACGTGGTGGGATTGGATATCTTCTGATGTATCAAGGTCGGCAATGGTTCTTGATAACTTCAATATCCTTGTGTACGCCCTTGCTGAAAGCCCCAGCTTCTGCATTGCGGTATCAAGAAGGGTTTGTGCATCTGGTCTGAGCTTGCAGTATTTTTTAATATGTCTTGTCTTCATCTGTCCGTTTGAATAGATCTTTTTATCATTCCTGAACCGTTCGAGTTGAATATCCCTCGCAGCAACAACCCTTTGCCTTATCCCTTCTGATTTCTCACCTGAATATTCATTGGATAGTTCTTTATATGGCACCGCAGGGACTTCCATATGGATGTCAATTCTGTCGAGCAAAGGCCCTGAAACCTTGTGTCTGTAACGGTGGATCTGTCCGGGTGTACATGTACACTGATGGCGGCTATCTCCAAAATACCCGCATGGGCATGGATTCATGGCGGCAACGAGCATAAATGATGCCGGATATGTTATTGATGCTACAGCTCTTGATACGGTCACCTCCCCGTTTTCGAGGGGCTGTCGTAAAACCTCGAGTGCATTTCTCTTGAATTCAGGCAATTCGTCAAGGAAAAGAACCCCGTGATGCGCTATACTGACTTCACCCGGTCTCGGAATCTGTCCGCCACCAATTAATGCCACATCTGATATCGTATGATGGGGTGACCGGAACGGTCTTATCGCAAGGAGCGATTGTCCTTCTCTGAGAAGCCCTGCGACACTGTGTATTTTTGTTGTCTCCAAAGCCTCATCAAACGTCATGCCCGGCAATATCGAAGGCAGTCTTTTTGCAAGCATTGTCTTGCCTGAACCGGGAGGGCCGATCATCAGCATATTATGTCCTCCTGCAGCGGCAACCTCAAACGACCGCTTGGCGTGTTCCTGCCCTTTTACCTCTATAAAATCATCTTCATAGGCAGAGTTTTCCTGTATCGCCTTATTAACATCTATCTTAAAAGGCATCTTGAGATTTCCATCCTTCAGAAACTCTATGACCTCAGGAAGGCTTTTGAACCCAAACACCGGAATGTCCTTAACAACCGCTGCCTCCGGAGAATTTTCCTCGGGAAGGATAACCCCCTTTAAACCAGACTCTCTTGCACGCATGGCCATTGATAAAGCGCCCCTTACCGGCTTTATCGCTCCATCGAGTGAAAGCTCTCCTGAAAAGAGATACCCAACAACAGAAGCTATCTCAAGCACGCCTTCGGCTGCTACAATACCGATCGCAATAGGAAGATCAAAAGACGAACCCTCTTTCTTTAGATCAGCAGGTGCAAGGTTGACAGTAATCTGCTTCAGCGGGAAGTGGAACCCGATATTCTTAAGAGCAGCCCTTACCCTGTCCCTTGACTCTTTCACCGCAGCATCAGGGAGTCCCACCATCGAGAAATGCGGAAGACCTCTTGATGTGATATCAACCTCAACCTCGACAGCAAAAGCGTCAATACCTATAATACTTGCGCTGAGAACTTTTGATAGCATATGCTTAATTATATTTTTAACCGCCTGATAAAAGCAATATGGTAAAATAATTGTCGTTCCACTTTTCAAAGGAGATTCGATGGCAAAGGTACCGATAAGTATTGAAGAAGAAATGAAGGGTTCTTACCTTGACTACGCAATGAGCGTAATCATTGGCAGGGCCCTTCCAGAAGTAAGAGATGGATTAAAACCCGTGCAGAGGAGGATCCTCTATGCGATGTTCAGGGAGGGTCTTCTCCCTGGAAGGAAGTATTCCAAATCTGCTGGTGTGGTTGGCGAGGTTCTGAAGAAATATCACCCCCATGGTGATTCAGCAGTGTATGATGCAATGGTCAGGCTTGCCCAGGACTTTAATATGCGTTATCCCCTTGTCGACGGGCAGGGTAATTTCGGCTCTGTTGACGGAGATCCGGCTGCTGCTTACAGGTATACAGAAGCAAAACTTGCTGCAATTGCAGAGGAATTGCTCGCAGACATAGATAAAGACACTGTTAACTTTATCGCAAATTTCGATGAAACAACAGAGGAACCTCTGGTCCTTCCTTCGAGGGTTCCCAACCTTATCATAAACGGCTCGTCTGGAATTGCTGTTGGCATGGCCACCAATGTTCCGCCACACAACCTCGGAGAGATTATAGACGGACTTGTGCTCTTAGTCGATAAACCTGAGGCAACGCTAAAAGATCTGATGGGTTTGATTAATGGCCCTGATTTTCCAACAGGCGGTATCATCCATGGTGTTGACGGTATCATTCAGGCCTATAGCGAGGGAAAGGGTCTGATTAAGGTCAGGGCCAAGGCAAGGATCGAACGCGAGTACAGAGGTGGCGAAAATATCATCGTCACAGAGCTCCCTTATCAAGTTAATAAGTCACGGTTAATCAAAAATATTGCAGCGCTTGTAAGAGAAAAGACCATTGAAGGGATATCTGAGCTGAGAGATGAGTCAGACAGGGATGGTATCAGGGTTGTCCTTGAACTAAAGAGGGGCGAGATTGCGCAGGTTATCCTGAATAACCTCTATAAACATACCCAGATGGAGACGACCTTCGGGATCATTATGCTCGCCCTCGTAAATAACCAGCCCAGGGTATTAAAACTTAAAGAGCTCCTCAAGTACTTCCTGCAGCACAGAAAGGATGTGGTGCTCAGGAGGACACGCTTTGAACTGAGAAAGGCCGAAGAGCGGGCACACATCCTGGAGGGTCTGAAGATAGCCCTCGATCATCTCGACGAGATAATAGCCCTCATCAGAAGATCAAAGAATCCTGAAGAGGCAAGAACCGGTTTGATGAGGGATTATCCTTTGACAGAGATACAGGCACAGGCTATTCTGGATATGAAACTCCAGAGGCTGACAGGACTCGAAAGGGAAAAGATCGTAAGGGAATATACAGAGATACTGAAGGAGATAGAGAGGCTTAAGGCAATACTCGAAAACGATGCGCTCGTTTCTCAGATTATTAAGGATGAACTCATAGATATCAAGAACAGGTATGCAGATGAAAGAAAAACCGAGATTACCGCAGAGACCAAAGAGATCACTATTGAGGACCTCATAACCGATGAAGAGATGGTTATCACTCTTTCCTATCAGGGGTATATAAAGAGAAATCCCCTGAGTGCATACAGGAGCCAGCGCCGCGGCGGAAAAGGTTCTATGGGGATGGAGACAAAGGAAGAGGATTTTGTGAATGAGCTGTTCATAGGTGCGACTCATGATTATATGCTATTCTTCTCCAACCTTGGCCGGCTCTACTGGCTGAAGACATATCAGTTACCTGAAGCAGGACGGGCTGCAAAAGGCAAGGCCCTTGTAAATCTGCTCGCCCTGTCAGAGGGTGAAAGGATCACGACGGCACTCCCTGTGCGTGATTTTAAGGAAGGCTTTCTCGTTATGTTCACAAAGAACGGCACGGTAAAAAAGACCGCCCTTGAGGCATACAGCAATCCACGCGGCAAGGGGATTATTGCGATCACGCTTGAAGAAGGTGACGAACTCATTGCGGTAAAGAAGACAGATGGCAAAAGCGATCTTATCATAGGAACGAGGAAAGGTCTTTCTATAAGATTCAATGAGGAAGATGTACGTAATACAGGACGTACTGCAAAAGGGGTTAGAGGGATCAAGCTCTTAAAAGGGGATGAGGTTGTCTCCGCAGAGGTAGCAGCCGAGAAGACAGCGCTCCTGACAGTCACAGAACGGGGTCTCGGGAAACGTTCAAAGATAGAGGACTACCCGGTTCAGGGTCGTGGAGGCAAAGGCGTAATTTCAATAAAGATTATCGAGAAGGGAGGAAGGGCTGTCGGGCTTATGCAGGTAAGGGATGAAGATGAGGTCGTTATGATTACCAGTTCCGGGAAACTCATCCGGACCCTTGCAGGCAATATCTCCCTCCATGGAAGGAATACACAGGGTGTGAAGCTCATGGATGTCGAGGGCGATGATAAGATCATGAGCATAGGAAAGGTTGTGGAGAAGGATTAGCTTATTTTTTAGTTGCTGTTAAATATGAAATTCTACGATGTCCAGATCTTTTAGAACATGAGTTTTCTCCACCCTCTGACCTTCGAACTTCGCAGATCCCCATATCCTTGCAAACTTTAGATTAAAAAGAAAATCCTTATGGATAAACTCGGCAAGGTCGAGTACTGTTGAACCTGATGGTATCGTAAACGGAGTCGAAAGATCGGGCTCTTTACCCGGAGGCTTCGAGTAAACCCTGATAATACCCGAAATCTCAAAGATCGCCCTTTTAAGTTCCTCCAGGTTTTCTTTTTTCAGGGCAGATATTGCAATACAGGGGTATAGCTGTTCATACTTTTCCCTGAAGCTGGCAAACACATCATCTGTCTCACAAAGGTCTTTTTTATTTGCAACCAGGAAAGCACGTTTGAACACCCCTACAGAAGTTTGGAGTTCGGAGTTCGAAGGCTTCCCCCCCACCCCTGCCCTCCCCCTCGAGGGGGGAGGGTTAGGGAGGGGGTGTTCTGTGATTATATGGATTTTCCATCGTTGAAGCTGTTCGATGAGGAGTTCGGCCTGTATTTCAGGATCATCGCTGATATCTAAAATCAAGAGCAGGGCATCAGTATAGCGCAAGATGCCGGAAACCCTTCCATCTGTTGACTCATTTCCAATTGGAGGAAGATCAACAAGCTGGATCTGAATATCTTCAAATGGCATCATGCCGGGCAAAGGAGTAAGTGTTGACAGGGGATACTCTGCAATTACAGGATTAGCATTTGTAAGACATGCAAGGATAGAGGATTTCCCGGAGTTTGGAAACCCGACAATGGCCATCTGGGAGGCGCCTTCTTTCTGTACTACATAGAGGTCACCCCTTCCGCCTTTCTTTTTACTTATGACATCTTTTCGAAGCTGGGAGAGCTTTCTCCGCAGATCTGCCCTCAGCTTGTCTGTTCCTTTGTGTTTTGGAATAGTTGATATGAGGTCTTCAAGTGCTGTAATTTTTTCTGAAGATGCAGAGGCCTGTTTGAACCTTTTTTCAGCCTCAAAATATTCAGGCGGAAGATTTGCAGGCATATTATTTACCCATCAAAGCAGAGCTTTTTCATTGACCATACATGGTTATTATAGCAAACGAATTCTCTGTTGACCCCAAAAATGCAATTGACGGCAGGCATATGTGCAGCAAAAGCACTTGTGCAGCACCTTTGTGAGCGCTTTAATGATCCGGATAACGTGCATGTTTTCATTCCTAGCGTTTAGATACTATACAGACGCAAATTCTGCGTTCAAGAGGTTTTGATGCATATGTGCCTGCCGTCAATTTATCCAAATGCATTTTGGGGATTGAGGGAAATGACCTAAGTAAGTATGTATAACAGCTTTCTGAAATCTTAAAAAGAATAGTGGCAGAAGTTAGACTTCTGCCACTATTAAAGGGGGGAGCTTTATATCAGTTTTTAGGAACAATAAATTCATTTCTATTTTTTTAGACAGCGTATTGGAAAAAGACATTATTATATTAGCAATTGCTTAATATAATAATCAATAGAATATTATTTATGCTAAGATTTGAAAAAGTTATTGCCTGCAGGAAAGAAATTATAAAGGATAGTTAGAGTTTTTTGATACACACACTGATTCTGAAAAACTTCAAGCCTTCGTTAATATTGTCTTTAGCAGAAATTATTGGTTCCTGTTTTTCATCCATAAGGATCATCATGTTGTCTTTCATTACGATTTTTCTGATGGAGAATCCTTCAGGTAAATAGACCAGGACCGTATCTCCAGTATGTACTTCCTTATTCGGCTCTATTAATAGCAGATCACACGTCTCCAGGCCGCAGCATGACAACAAACCTTTAGGTGTTATATAGAATGCATTAGGGTCATCAGTCGTAGCATACTCAAATCTATTTGCAACCAGTGAAGGGTAATCTAAATCAATACTTTCAACCCATGCATCAATTTTCGTTTCATCCAGGACCGGAACTTTTCTCGAAATAAGTATTTTTTCAAAGCTATCTGAATCGAGCATTAACAAAGTGTCCAGAGGAACTTCCAATGATTTCGAGAGTTTCAAGAGCGTTTCCCTGCCAGGCCTTCTTATTCCTGTAATAAGCTGACTTATATAGGCGCAGCTGACACCCATCCTTTGAGCCAGGGTTATAGCCTTTATGCCCCTCGTTTTCATAAGCTTTCTGAGTTTCTCGCCAAATGTCATCGGGCTCTATTATAATACATTTGATAAATTATTTTAATTTTTAATTGCTTATTTTGCTTAATTATGAAAAATAATCAAAAATTTCTACCTGACATCTTTCATTCAAAGGACTGTCCATTGCTGAGGCAGGAATAGTTTCTCATATGTCATCAGTGCAAACCTGTCTGTCATGCCTGCAATAAAATCACATACCATCCGATGCCTGTATGCCTCTGTGCCCTGGTTTTTTCTTTCTTCTTTTGGCATATCAATAAAGGCTTCCTGCATATGTTCAAGGTAGTAATTATATAATTCTCTCAGAATCTTTTTTGCCTTCCTGAATTCCTCTATTATCTTTTCACTTTCATAAACACGTTCATATAGAAAATCTCTGAGCAGGTATGTAACCGCCGATACTTCATCGCTCATGGCAGGTTCTTCAAGATCTGAATCGAGAGACTGGGATATAAAGTCTTTTACCATTGTATTTATCCTTTTTGCATGCGTCTTTCCGAGAACTCTAATGATCCTTTTCGGTATATCCGTCCCTTTGATAACGCCCGCCCTCAGTGCATCATCAAGGTCATGGTTTACATATGCAATGATGTCAGACACACGCACAACCTGACCCTCAAGGGTTTCTGCCAGCTCTGCCTTTGATTCAGGTATTATGAGTCCCTTCCCTTTAGAGTGTTTCACGATACCATTCCTGACTTCATAGGTAAGATTCAACCCCTTACCATCCTTTTCGAGGAAATCGATAACCCTAATGCTCTGTTTATAGTGGTCGAACCCACCGGGATGTATCTCTCTTAAAATATCTTCACCTGCATGACCAAATGGAGTATGTCCGAGATCATGCCCAAGGGCAATGGCTTCTGTTAAATCCTCATTCAATCTCAATGCCCTTGCCACTGTCCTTGCGATTTGAGAGACTTCAAGCACATGGGTAAGACGCGTCCTGTAGTGGTCTCCACGGGGCGCAAGAAAAACCTGTGTCTTATGCTTCAGTCTCCTGAATGATTTTGAATGGATGATCCTGTCCCTGTCTCTCTGAAAACAGGTGCGGATCTCGCCTTCCCTTTCAGGTCTCAGCCTCCCCTTGCTCTCCGAACTCAAACATGCCTTCGGATGAAGGATCTTCTTCTCAATCTCTTCTGTCTGCCTGCGTATGGTCATAGGACTTCTACTTTATTACCTCTACCCCCATATAAGACCTCAGTACATTGGGCACTACCACACTTCCATCCTTCTGCTGGTAGTTTTCAAGGATAGCCACGAGTGTGCGGCCGATTGCAAGGCCTGAACCGTTTAATGTATGCACAAACTCTGTGCCTTTCTTTCCTTCACGTTTGAACCTGATATTAGCCCTTCTCGCCTGGAAATCTGTAAAATTCGAGCAGGATGAAATCTCTCTGTATCTTTGCTGGCCAGGAAGCCACACTTCAAGGTCATATGTCTTTGCAGCAGAAAACCCCATATCTCCGGTACAGAGTGCTACAACCCTGTAAGGAAGCTCCAGCTTCTGAAGGATATCCTCAGCATTATTTGTTAACGCTTCGAGCTCCTGAAAAGAATCTTCAGGTTTTGCAAATTTCACAAGCTCTACCTTATTAAATTGATGCTGTCTGATAAGACCGCGCACATCTTTTCCATATGATCCGGCCTCCCGCCTGAAGCATGGAGTATACGCCGTATAATAAATCGGCAGGTCCTTCTCATTCAGGATCTCATTCCTGTGGATGTTTGTTAGAGGAACTTCTGCTGTTGGGATTAGGTAAAACTCAGGATCAGCTATCCTGAATAACTCCATCTCGAATTTCGGCAGTTGTCCTGTTCCTTTCATACTCTCCCTGTTCACAAGTATTGGAGGGAATACTTCTTTATATCCTTTTGAGGTGTTGAGATCAAGCATAAAATTCATTAAAGACCTTTCGAGTTTTGCACCATACCCTTTTGTCAGGGAAAACCGTGCCCCTGCTATCTTTGCTGCCCTTTCGAATTCAATAATATCGAGAATTTCACCGATATCCCAGTGATTCAATGGCTCAAAATCAAACTGCCTCGGCTCCCCCCATCTCCTCACTTCAACATTCTCTGTCTCATCTTTTCCAACAGGAACAGTTTTATCAGGGATGTTAGGGACATTCAATAAAAATTCATTGGTATTTTCTTCCAGTATCTTTATTTTTTCATCAAGCTCCCTGATATTGTCTGATACCCCCTTCATCTCCTCAATAAGCTTTGAGGCATCCTGTTTCAGGGTTTTTAACTTTCCTATCTCTTCAGATACGACATTCCGTTTGTTCCTGAGTTCTTCTGCTTCCTTAAGGAGTATTCGCCTCTGTTCTTCAAACCCCAGGAACTCATCAAGGGGCATTGTGGAATTTCTGTCCCCGAGAGACTTTTTTACAATATCGATATTCTCTCTTACAAATCTCGCGTCAAGCATTACAGCTTCTCCTTTCGAATTATCTTATATCCTTCAAATCGAGTCGACTCCTTCTATTTCCACAACCTTATTTCTTGAAGATATTCCTCTGAGAATTCTTATGGAAGTTTTTTTAATCCCGAATTCTTCTGAGAGAACCTCGATAAGTTCTTCATTTGCGGCGCCTCCAACAGGAGGGGCATTAACTTTTATCTTGATTGCATCACCCACAACGCCTGATATGCCTTTCCTTGAAGACCTGGGCTCCACCTTTATCTTTAAGGTTACACCTTTTTTTGACCTTTGAAAGGGCATGTCCATATATGCTTAATGTTACCATAACATAGAGGCCACTGCGGCTTTTAAAAATCCTGTTGCTATTTTTTAAAAAAAATGTATGAATATAATTAATTACATAGATTGCTAAATGAACTACCCCGCAGCAGAGCTGCGAGGTATCTTAAATCTCCCCTCCCTTGAGGGGAGGGGATTAAGGGGAGGGTGTTGAAAACATTTTCATCAAACACCCCCACCCTAACCCTCCCCCCTCA